>MEXZ01000161.1:5453-11393 GCA_001773855.1 Candidatus Aminicenantes bacterium RBG_13_64_14 | reverse complement strand
ATCCGCTCCCCCTGCTTGCCGAGATAATCGTAGACCGCGACGTCCTGCGGCGGGTACTCGCCGAGCCCCTTTCGGCTGGGGCCGCGGAGGAGCATGCCCCCGTTGTTGTGGAAGGACCAGGCAAAGGCGATGTTGGTCTTGGTCATCGTCCACTCGGCCAAGGCCTTGAGCCCGACCCCGGAGAACGGGTATGTCCCGGAGCCGCCTTGGACATACGGCGGCGCCCAGTCGAAGCCCCAGTTCCGGTTGGGGTCGACGTAGCCCTCTCCGTCCTCATTGACTTGGCCGTCGCCGTCGTTGTCGAGGCCTTCCTCGCCGAGCATCGTCCACTCGCCCTTTTCCCCGGGCTTGATGCGAACCATCAGGCGGGCGTCTTCGAGGTCGGTTTTATATTGACCGAAGGGATCTTTCTTGCGCATCGTGCAGATGTTGCCGTCGCCGTCGAGGTCATCAGCCGGGTCCTCGTCGAAGAGGCCGTCCTTGTCGTCGTCCACGGGGATGCGCAGGCTGCGGTTGCTGCTCGGGGTGTTGGCGTCGGTCAAGAAATGGTAGCGGCCGTCGACGTTGACGACGGGTACGACGTAGAAGCAGATCTTGTCGACGAGCCGGGTCATCTCCGGGTTCCTGCCGTAGTTGCCGAGGAGGTAGTCAAGGAGGTAGAGGGAAATGTCCCCGCCTTGGATCTCGTTGCCGTGCATGTTGCCGTCAACGTACATCCCGGGCTTGTCCAGGGCGGCGCCCGTCTTGGGATTGTTGACGGTCATGGCCATGATGGGCCGGCCTTCCTCGCTCTTGCCGACCGTCTCGAGCGTCGTCAGCTGGGGGTAGGCCTTGTTGAGCGCCCGGAGGGCCTCGTAGACCTGGTCCAGCGAGTAATACTGGTCGAACCTCAAGGGGACCGTGATTTCGGACTTCTGCGCCGGGAGAGTCCCCGCGGCGAGCATGATCAAAAGGGCGAAACAGGCGAGCTTCTTCATTTTGCACCTCCCAGGTCGACTGTGCGGGAATCGCCCCAGGCGATTCTCGTCTCCGCCTTGACCTCGAGCTTGATGGGTTTCGCGGCCCGGATGATCCAGGTCACGGGCTGGAGGCCGTGGGCCTTGACGGCCGGGACGAGGCTCCTCTTTTTCCCTTGGACGATCTCAAAGCCCTGGCCGCCGAGGGTGACGATGACGGGCAGGACGCGCTCGTTGCGCCGGCCCATCGCCGTCGGGTAGGGCAGGTCGCCCGTGTTCTCGAGCCAGACCTTGACTTCGTAAACGCCGCCGCCCAGCCGCTTAACCGCGGCATCGGCGATCTTGATCCGGGCCATCTTCTTGGCGATCTCGAACACCCACGGGACCTGGCCCTTAAGCAGACCGTCGACCATCTTGGCCGGAGGCGTGTTGTCGGCAAAGGGCACGGCGCCGCCGATCTCGACGTCGCCGAGGGTCGGGTGCTTGAAGGGCTTCCAGGCGACGAACCCTTTTCCGCCGAGCTCCTTGTCGCTCCAGGCGAGGAGGGCTTTCTCCTTGGCGTCCATCCCCTCCGCGCTCGGCTTCTTGGGCATCTGTTTCATCATCTCGGCCATTTTCTTGGTATCCATCATGCCGCCCTTGAGCGTTTCGATGACCTGCTTGGCTTTGAACTGGTCGGGCGCGCCGGAGGCCTTGAGGAAGGCGTCGATCTTCTCCTCGCCCAGGGCGATGAACTCGTCGTTGGTCATCTTCTCGAGCTTTTCCGGCGTGATCTCGTCCGCCGCCTTCTCCTCCTTGACCTCGGGCAGGGTCCAGAAGTCCAGGGCGAAGGAGGGCAGGCCGAGATGGTAGTAGGCCCACAGCTCGAAAGACCCGTCCTTGTCGGGCGCCGGGTCGAGGCGTTTGCCGTCGAGCTTCGCGGCTTTCAGGAATTCCTTATATTTTTCGGAAAGTTCCTTGTAGAACTTGAGGTCGTCGTCGAGGGGATTCACCACCGCTCCGAGACCCAGGAACCCGGCGATCAGGGACTCGGTCACCTCCATGCCGGGCGGGACGAGCGGCCGGACCATGTCCATGATCTCGGCGATGGTGTAGGTCCTGTTCGGGTCGGCGTTGATGAAGCCGGCTATATTCTCCGGGACCTTGATCTGGTTGAGGTCCGTCTCCCCTTTCCGGCTGCTGCGTGGCGGGGCCAGGCAGAAGTTCGTTTCGCCGAAGACGAAGGTCAAACCGACCTCCCGATGGAGGTCGAAGAACTTGAGCAGGGCGAAGGTCTCCGCCTCGCTTCCCGACCACGGGCCGGAATCGGGGGCGTGGAACTTGAAGAGGTGGGGAAAGGCCGTGCCGACGTTGACGCCGCCGGGTCCGTCCTCGTTGTACTGGCCGTCGCCGTCGTTGTCGAGGCCCTCGGGATAGAGCTTCCAGACGCCCTTCTCGCCCTTTGATCCGTCGGCCCGCTTCATCAGGCGCGGTTCGACGGGGACAGGGATCCAGGCACCCTCGGGATCCTTGACCCGCATCTGAGTGATGAGGCCGTCGCCGTCGAGGTCGTCGGCGCCGTCCTCGTCGGTCTGGTCGTCCTGGTCGTCGTTACGGGGCCGGGCGTTCCGCCCGTCGAGGCGCAGGGGCTTGCCGAAGTAGACCGCCGCGGCGTCCGGGTTGCCGCAGGGCAGGATGTACCAGGTCCGGTCCGCGCGCATATCGGCTTTCTCGCAGACGAGCTTAGCCAGGAAAAGGGCCGCTTCGCCGGAGATGGGCACGGTCCCTTCCATGTTGGCCGCGATGAATACGGCGGGAAGACTCTTGGCGGTTTTCGCGGTCTCGGGGCCGATCTCGAGCAGGACGAGCTCGCGGCCGCCGGGGCTTTTGGCCAGGATGTGGACCTTGGCGAAGCCGGGGTTGGCCCGGGCCAGGTCCTGGACCGCCACGGTCAGTTCTTCGGGCTTATGGTAGCGGTCGAAGGTCAGGTCGGCCGCCGCCAGAGGGCCCAGCGCGAGACATAAGATGAAGGGGATCAGGAAGCTTGCGGTGCTACGAATTGTCACGTAACGGTACCTCCACTCAATAAGGTAAGACCGGGCCGCACTCGGCGCGGGTCGGATAATGGCCCGGAGTCCGTCATTCTCGCAGAATATCCGGGCGAAATCAACGCGGCGAGGCCGCTCCTTGATATACGCATCGTCGACCGCAATGGTTCCCTCAGAGCGAGAGCTTCCCTTTTGGCCTTGACCTCGAGGCGGCCGAGGTGATAGAAAAACGGTAGTTCCAAAATACGGAGGGCGAACATGTTCAAGAAAGCGTTCCTCGCGGTCGTCATCCTCGGGGTCATCGCTCTGGCGGGGCTCGAGATCCCGGCAGTCGCTCAGCACGCCGGCACGCCGTCGGTCCTCGCCGTCCGCCAGCAGGCGGACCTTGTCCATAAGATCACCGCCAAGCGCCTCGATACGCTGCTGCCGCGGATGATGCGCGAAACCGGCATCGACATGTGGATCATCTCCTGTAACGAGGACAACCTCGATCCGATCTTCGAGACCATGGTCCCCCTCGGAAACTGGAATCCGATCACCCAGCTCCTCGTCTTTTATAACCAGGGGCCGGGGAAGGGCATCGAGCGGCTGAACGTCGCGCGGACCGACACGCAGGGCCTGTTCAAGAACGCCTGGGACGCGGCGGCCTGGGATACGAAGAAGGGCGAGAGCCAGTGGGAAGCGCTCGGCCGCGTCGTCCGCGAGCGCGACCCGAAGAGCATCGGCATCAACGAAGGCGAGGTCCAGTGGGTAGCCGGCGGGCTGACCGTCGTCTTGAAGAAAAGGATCGTCGAGGCGGTCGGCCCGAAGTACGCGGCCCGCCTCCAGTCGGCTGAGCCGCTGGTCACCCTCTGGGCGGAAACGCTCCTCGAGGAGGAGGTTGAGCTCATGGAACGGGCAGCGGCCCTCTCCCGGTCCATCATCGCCGACATGTTCTCGCCGAAAGTCATCACGGTCGGGCAGACGACGGCCGACGACCTCCGCTGGTACTATTGGCAGCGCGTCGCCGACCTCGGCCTCAAGGTCTCCTTCTCGCCCTTCGTTTCGATCCGCGGCCGCAACCCGAAGGACGTCGAGAAATGGGGCAAAGACGATAAGGTCATCCGGCCGGGGGACCTCCTCCACTGCGACGTCGGGCTCAAGTACATGAGGTTGAACAGCGACCACCAGGAGATGGCCTACGTCCTGCGCCCCGGCGAGACGGAAGCGCCGGAGACGTTCAAGAAGCTCATGGCCGAGGCCAACCGCCTCCAGGACGTCTATTGCGGGGAATTCAAGACAGGCCTGACCGGAAACGAGCTCCTCGGCAACATGCTCAAGAAAGCCCGCGAGCTGGGCATCCCGACCCCGAAGATCTATTCCCACTCGCTCGGCTATTTCCTCCACGAGCCCGGACCGCTCATCGGCCTCCCCTGGGAACAGGTCAACAACGTCGGCCGCGGCGACGTCAAGCTCGCGCCCATGAGCACCTTCACGGCCGAGATGAGCGTCACCGGGCCCGTCCCGGAATGGGGCGGCGCGGATTTCCGAGTGCCTCTCGAGCAGGATATCCTCTTCGACGGCCAGCGGGCGTTCTTCCTGGCCGGCCGGCAGACGGCCTTCCACCTTATTAAATAGGGGCCGACAAGGGCCGACCGGCCTCCGGAGCGGGCTCGTCCGACTAATTTGATGGCACAGTCAATTAAGGCGCCCAGGGATCGGAAGGAGACTCTCGATGAAAAAGATACATTTGGTTTGGATTTTAGCCCTTTTCGCTGTCGCGGGCTGCACCACAAAATACACGATCGTCCCGCCCGCCGTCGACCTCA
Organism: Candidatus Aminicenantes bacterium RBG_13_64_14; assembly: GCA_001773855.1. Taxonomy (GTDB): domain Bacteria; phylum Acidobacteriota; class Aminicenantia; order Aminicenantales; family Saccharicenantaceae; genus RBG-16-66-30. The sequence continues at coordinate 6,602 of MEXZ01000161.1, read as the reverse complement.
CCGGCTATGAAACGGTCGGGCTCGTCACCTTCAAGGTCGAAAACGCCAAGGGCGATCTCGACAGCATGGCGACGCAGCTCTTTCTCCAGGAGGTCACTGCGGCCCAGCGCGTGCCGGTCGTCGAACTCGGGCCTGCCGGCGAGGTCCTGGCCGGGATCGGGAAGACGGCCTTCAACCGCGAGGTGGCTCTCGCCATCGGCGAGAAGCACGGGGTCGAAGCCTTTTTCCTGGGCGAGATAAAAATATCCAAGGTCAAACCGCAGGTGGACCTGCTCGCGCCGCTGAGCAAAGCCTTGTTCGTCCGGGCCAAATTCGATATCGCCGTGACCGCCCGGCTCGTGTCCGCCGCGAACGGCGCAACACTTTGGACGCAATCCAGCGTCCGGGAGGGGACGGTCGGCGCGCTCGGCATGGGCGCGGACGGCGTCCCGACCTTCGGCATGCAGGACAAGAACGAAGCCATGAACAACCTGCTGCGGGAGATGATGTTCCGGATGACGTGGGAATTCCGGCCGTCGCGCCGGCGGCTGTAGGCCCTTTCTTACCCAGATCCACGCCTCATCGGTAGCCTGCCCCAGGGTTCGGACCGCCGCCCGGCCTTGTCGTAAATCATTCATCCTCTCGGTTGACGTTCCCTCCGACGAAAAGCTATAGTTCCTGCAGAAGGAGGGTCCATGAGAGAAGAAACCAAAGTCATCTGTGGAGTATGCAAACTCGCCAAGAGCGCCGACGCAGTCCTCGCCGGCGAGTTGGTCCGGCCCGCCATCGCCGCGCTCATCCTCAAAGACCACCCGGACTGGACGCCGGAGAGCCCCATCTGCCTGGACGACCTGAACCGCTACCGGGCGCAATACGTCAAGGGCGTCCTCGAAGCCGAGAAGGGCGACCTGTCCGTAATCGAGGCTGAAGTCATCGAGAGCCTGCGCGAAGGAGAGGTCCTGACCAGGAACGTCAACATGGAGTTCGAAGAAAAGCGGACGGTCGGCCAGCGCTTGGCCGACCGGTTGGCGATGTTCGGCGGCAGCTGGAAGTTCATCACCATTTTCATGGGCGTACTCGTCGGCTGGATCATCCTCAATTCCGTCGTCCTCATCACGCGGCGTTTCGACCCCTTCCCGTTCATCCTCCTCAACCTCATCCTGTCGTGCC
>MEXZ01000161.1:1425-5444 GCA_001773855.1 Candidatus Aminicenantes bacterium RBG_13_64_14 | reverse complement strand
TCCAGGCGCCGGTCATCATGATGAGCCAGAACCGCCAGGAGTCCAAGGACCGGTTGCGCGCCCAGCACGACTACCAGATCAACCTCAAGGCCGAGATCGAGATCCGCGGTCTCCACGAGAAGATCGACCATCTCATTTTCAAGCAGTGGCAGCGGCTCCTGGAGATCCAGGAGATCCAGACCGAGCTCATGGGGGAATTATCGGACGCGTTCAAGGCCCGGCCGTCTTCGCCTCGCGGCGGAGAGAAAACGGAGGGCTGAACTCCTAATATTGAAACCGGCCGATCCGGGGAAATTCGGTTTGCCGGTCTCGGGACGGGGGCGAACCCATGAATCGGGCCTCAATGACGACCTGCGTAATCCGTTGACACCTCCCCAGGGAATAGGTATAGTTCCGAAGGAAGAAAAGAGGTGGCCATGAAAAAAATCCTAGCGGCTTTTTTCGTCCTCGTCCTCGCCTCGGCGGCTTCGGCCCAGGTCTTTTTCAAAGGGACCTTCGACGAAGCCCTGGTCAAGGCGAAAAGCGAGAACAAAAAGATCCTCCTCGATTTCGATTCCTACACCTGAGGGAGCTGCAAACTGCTGGTTCAGCAGTTTTTCGAGAACGCCAAGTTCCAGAGTTTCCTCAACGCCAATTTCATCGTCTTCCGGGCCATTTCCCAAGAGCCCGAGGGAAGCGCAGTCTTCAAGAAATTCAGCATCCGAGCGACGCCGACGGTGATGCTGCTCGATCCCGACGGCTCTGAGGTCGACTGGCTGGTGGGCTACGGCCCGCCGCCCGAGAAATTCCAGGAACAGCTCCAGAAATCGCTCGACGGTGTCGAGACGTTCAAGGTGCTTTCCGCCGCCTACACCAAGAACCCGAACGACGTCGCGGCCGTCTTCAAGCTGGGCGTGAAATACGGGCGCCGTTATCAGCTCGATAAGGCCGCCGAGTTCTACAAAAAGGTCCTGGCGCTCGACCCCAACGGGAAGAAGGGCAAGACGGATTTCGAGGGGGAGAAGGTTCCGATCACCCAGTACGCGGAGTTCAACCTGGGCTACGGAGCGCTTACCAACCGACCCCAGGATGCGGCCCCGATGCTCGCCTTCGTCAAGAAATATCGGACGGGCAAGATCGTCCGCGAGGCCTATGATCGTTTGAGCACCTATTATTTCCTGCGGGCGGCGCCGAAGGAAGACGCGGCCAAGTTCTATGCCGAGTTCACGGGCCGCTTCCCGAAAGACGCGCAGGCCATCGACGCCTGGATGAACCGGATCCTCGTCGACCAGGGGCCTTTCGACCTCGGCATCGAGCTCGGGCAGAAAGCCCTGGGCTTGATGGCCGGCATGCCTCAGCCGAGGGTCACGCTGAGCCTCGCCCGCATCTACGGTTCCAGCAGAGACCAAGCCAAGGCCGTGGAGACGGCCGAGCTGGCCGTGAAACAGGCAAAGGGAACCGATGACGAGCAGCGCATCGTGCCGTCCGCGGCGATGATTTTCGTCAGCGCCGGCGCGAGCGATAAGGCCTTGGCTTTGTACGGCCCGGATTACGCTAAGGCGAACTGGGACAGCACCAGCCTCCTAGTCCGCTACGCTACGTTCTGGTCGGCCCAGAAGGGCGCCAACCAGGAAAGCGCCCTGCAAGCAGCCACGAGGGCGACCGAGCTTCAGCCGGACCTCGTGTCCGCCTGGAGCGCCCTCAGCGACCTTTATCTCGCCGCCAAGAATTATGCCGAGGCCCTCAAGACCGCGGAGAAGGCCCTGGAGATCGCCGCGCCAGGCCGGAGGAAGGAAGCGATCCAGAAGAAGATCGAACAGATCAAGAAGCAGATCTCGGAGAAGTGACCGGGCGATCCAAAATCCCGGTGGACGCAGATTAAGGCTTTAGGAGATCCGGCGCCGCTGGCTCTAAAGCGATTTCGGAGTATCTTTCCTCTCGATCTTGATGTTGAGGCGGGCCTGAAGATACTCGACCGCCGACGCGACGGACTGTTCCAGGATCTGGCGCTCTTTGGCCAGCGGTGATTCCACCTTTCCGACCATCCCCTGAAATTCGTCCGGAGCGGCGGTGACGGTCTTGAGGGCGGCCAGCGCCGCCGCTTCGTCCTCGGTCGACGGCCCGGCTTCGCGGAGCACGACCTGGAACAGGACGAGCACGCCGGCCACGACGAGGATGGCCGCGGCGGCCGCCGGGAAGGGATGAAGGACGAGCCGGCGCGGGAGGATCCCCCGCTTCTCGCGAACGCCCCCATCTTCGGCCCACCTCGCCTCGTTCAAAGGGAAGTCCGGGACCGAGGCAAGGAACGCGGGCCGTTCTCCGGCGAACCGCGACGGCAGGGAGGCCGCGAACCGCGCGTATGCACGGCAAGCCCCGCACCGCTCCCCGTGACGGAGGGCGAAACGAGGCGTCTTTATTCCCCGGTCGACCTCACGCGAAATGAGCCATCGGGTCAGTTTGCAGAGCATCGTCATTCTCCTTTGTCTCATCCGAGCGGCGTTTCCTTGACCGCCGCGGTCTTCGTCGCCGTCGCCATAGCCGGCACGGGGCAGACCCGCTTCATCAGGCCTTTCCGGGCCCGGTGAAGAAGAAGGCGCACGGCCAGCCGGCTCTTCCCGAGGGATGTGGCGATCGCTTCGATGGTCATGTCCTCACCGTAGCGCAACCAGAGGACCCGGTAGTGGCTCCCGCCGAGATTCCGGGCCGCGTCCCAGATCCCGGCCGACCCGGCGGCCCCGACCTCGGGGTCCACCAAGGCGCCAGCCGCCTCCACGTCGAGGTTCCCCGACGCGATCTTTTTCTTGCGATAGGAACTGATGGCCAACCGGTTGGCCGAAGTGTAGAGCCAGGTGGAGAACTGGAAAGCGGAGTCGTAGCTCCGGATGTTCCGGAAGAGCTTGAGGAACGTTTCCTGGACCATGTCCTCGGCGTCCTGGTCGCTCCCGAGGCGGGGGCGGAGATAGACGAAGAGCCGGCGCTTGTAGCGTAGCGCCAGCTCCTCGAAAGACCGCCGCGAGCCGGCCCGCGCCTCGCGGGCCAACTCCTCGTCGGTCTTCGTTGTGATCGGGTCGGGGTCGACCATGCTCTCCCCGAATCCCGTTCTTCCGGAGCCCCGGTGACTTGAGAGCCGGGGCGCCAGGAACGGGGCTCAGTCGAAGAAATCCAATCCCCGTCCGCGCGACGCCATGTTCGCGATTTCCCGTGAAGGGATATCGAGCTCCAGGCGGACGGTCTTCCCCTCCATTTTAACCTGGAGACCATCGACAAGGAAAGCGGGGACCGCCTTGGGTCCTTCCCCCTGTCCGAGCCGGGCCAGGGCGATGAGTCCCTGGGCGATATCGACCATATTCTTGGCGCTCTCGGGGGAATCCGCGGTGACCTGGATCCGGACCTGGAGATTGCCCTGCTTTTCCTGGGCCAGGAAGGACACCAGGCCGGCTTTTTCGACGAACTTGGACTGCTTGACCTCCTTGCCCAGCCCGGCCAGGTTTTCGACGACCCCGCTGAGGAAAGTGCCCGAGGAGACATCCTTGAACGATGCGTAAAGCTTCGACGCGGCGAAGTTCTTCGTCTTGCCGGCGGCCGTATCCAGGACCTTCTCGATGGCGGACCGGCTCTCGGAGAAGACGATCAGGCCGTCGTTGACGAAGGCGCCGTACTCGTCGCTGCCCGTCGAGTAAAGAGTGTAGGCGCCGTAGGCCGTTTCTGTGTGATCTTCAGCCAGGTCGAGCAGGGTCAGGAGGCGCGCTTTGTCGAATTTCCCCGCCACGGCGAATACGGCCTGCTTGTCTCCGGGCTCGAGCCCGAAAATGGTCAGGCCGGTGATGTCCTTGGGCACATCGATCTTGAACCACCGGTTGAGGTCCCGGCTCTTGATATCGAACTTGCCGTCTTTATCCAGGTATTCGAAGAGCTTGGTGGCGATGAACTTTTCCATATCCAGGTGGGCCACCCAGCGGGCGCCGTCGGGGATGACCGACGTGGGCAGGGTCCCGGGCCAGGCGGGGACGACGAGGATGAGGGCCGCCAGGGCCAGTGCC
>MEXZ01000161.1:344-1330 GCA_001773855.1 Candidatus Aminicenantes bacterium RBG_13_64_14 | reverse complement strand
AGTGCGGCTCCGGGCCGCTCCGCCGCACTTCTGTCGGTCGCTTCTCAGAATGCGCTCCCTGCCGCCCCTCCGCTACGGGGGTCTTCAAGGCGACCATCATCGCCGTCCTAAAACACCCGGAATTGGCAGATGAACATTTAAAAATCCAATGCAAGCGTCTCGCCTACATTGATGGTTTTAGGCTGCTTGAAGGTCCGCGGCGCGGCGCTCCCCAGCTTGAACGATTTCAGGGAAAGGCCGCCGTGGAGGACGGTGAGCTCGGCCGTCTTGCCGCCGCCCCCGACCCGGCACGTCCCCCAGGCTTCGCCGTTCGACCAGAAGAACGTCCCTTCGTTCGCGCCGAAGGTCATCGCCTTTTCCACACCGTTCCACTCGAAGCCCGTGAGGGCCAGTACGGCCGCCCAGCTGGCCATGGCTCGGGCGTAATGGTGGCCGCACTCGGCCTCGTCGAAGGGGCTGCGCTTCTTCCCGTCGTAGCGCGCCCGGATGTCCCGGATGACCTTCAGGCCGTTTCCTGCATCTCCCTCGTAGAGCATCCCGACGGCAGCCGTGTATTCGAAGCCGGTCATGACCTCGGTGAAATACGGGAACGGGTTCTTCGGCCGGCCCTTCGGGTAGGTGGCCATGAGGAGCGCCGTCTCGTCGCCCAGAACGAACGACCGCAGGCAGTTGAAGTGGTCGGCGAAACCGTCCTGCGTGTTGTACTTGACGATGCTCCGGAGCGTCGTCCTGACGTGGGCGGCGTCGACGAGATAGCCCAGCCCGCAGACGTGGGCCATGAACTGGCCGACGAGTTGGTCGACGAGGCATCCTTCGCCAAGTTGATAGTCCGGCTCGGCGATGTCCTTGGCGCCCATGTCGAGCCGCAGGCTCGGGGCCACGTCTTCGACGCTCCGCGGCGGACGGACGTGGTGCTCGTAATATTCGCCGTTCCAGAGGTTCGCGTCGGTCCAAGCACGGCCCTTGTCGAAAAGCTCCCGGCAGAG
>MEXZ01000161.1:0-183 GCA_001773855.1 Candidatus Aminicenantes bacterium RBG_13_64_14 | reverse complement strand
CGCCCTTGATCCAGGCGAACGCAAGCGCCCGCTTGACCGCCGGCCAGAGCCGGCCGAGCCAGGCGTCGTCACCGGAGAGCTTCCAGTCGCGGTAGGCCTTCATGATGCAGCCCATCTGGCCGTCGGCGGCGGCCTTGCCGTATTCGCGGGCCCGGGAGATCGGCAGGCGGACGCGGAAACTCA
>MEXZ01000160.1:4451-4745 GCA_001773855.1 Candidatus Aminicenantes bacterium RBG_13_64_14 | reverse complement strand
GGCCCTCGAACAGGCAGCTCCCGTAGTGGATGACGTGCGAGGCCAGATGGATCGTCGCGTCCTTCCAGGGGATGAGCTGGCCGTTCTTCCAGACGACGCCGGCTTCGGAGAATGGGCTCATCGGCCCCTCCTTCGTTCGTGTGCGCGGTCGCGATTCTCGAGGCCCATCGTATATCATCCCTCGCGGCGAAGTCAATCGCCTCTCGGGGGGAAATCAGATTAACTCGCCGCAGTGCGGGCAGCTCGGGGACTTGGGCGGGAGGGGCCGCCGGCAGTTCCAGCAGAGGGCCGTCG
>MEXZ01000160.1:4096-4367 GCA_001773855.1 Candidatus Aminicenantes bacterium RBG_13_64_14 | reverse complement strand
CGCGGATGATCTCCGAGGCGCTCTGGAAGCGATCCTCGACCTTCGGGGCCAGGGCCCGCATGATGATCGCGTCGATCTCCCGGGGAAGGCGGCTGTTCTTGATGCGGGGCGGCGTGATCTGGCCCTGCTGGGCCTTCTCCAGGATCTTGAACGGGTCCGGGTCGAAGATCGGCGGCCGGCCGATGACCATCTCGTAGAAGATGCAGCCGAGGGAGTAGAGGTCGGAGGCGTAGCTGGCCTTGCCCAGGAACTGCTCGGGGGCCATGTACGG
>MEXZ01000160.1:3527-4027 GCA_001773855.1 Candidatus Aminicenantes bacterium RBG_13_64_14 | reverse complement strand
CTTGGCCGTGCCGTCCTCGGAGACGATGATGTTCGACGGCCGGAGGTCGCGGTGGATGATCTTGGCCTTGTGGGCGTGGTCGACGCCGTAGGAGATCTGCTTGATGTAATCGATGGCCTGCTCCGTCCCCAGGATCTTCTCCTTCTCGAGGATCTTTTCCAGGGTCGGGCCCTTGACGTATTCCATGACCATGAAGAAGGTGTTCTTCTCCTTCTCGGCGGCCAGCATGCGGACGATGTTCGGGTGGCTGAGGGCGGCCTGGAGGCGCGGCTCTTTGAGGAGCTTGTAGAGCTCGGCCGACTGCTTGTGGGGGACTTTGATGGCGACCTTGATGTCTAGCCATGTGTCCTTGGCCAGATAAACGGAGCCGAAGCCGCCGCTGCCCAGCGACCGGATGACCTCGTACTTTCCGACCTTCTGTCCTTGAAGGAACATGTCACTCGTTCCAGAAATGGACGATCAGGGCCGAACCGGCTATGGCGGCCGTCTCCGCCCTGAGG
>MEXZ01000160.1:2829-3484 GCA_001773855.1 Candidatus Aminicenantes bacterium RBG_13_64_14 | reverse complement strand
GGGGATGGACGGCCGTCACCAGCCGGCCCTTGCACTGCTTGGCCGCTTCCCGGACGATCCGCATCCAGCGCTCGAGCTTGCGGAGGGTCCGCTCTTTCGGAGCGCGGAGGGACCGGGCGCTGACGACGGGGATAAAGTCCGTGCAGCCGAGCTCCGCGGCCTTCTCGACGATCGTCTCGAGCGTCTTCGCGTCGACGAGGGCCTGGGCCAGGGCGACCCGGGTCCTCGGCATGTCCGGCTCTTCCGTCCCGAGAACGGCGAGCTCGGTCCGCTCCTCCCCGACCCGTTCGACCCGGGCGAACGCGCGCCGGCCGGCCGCGTCGATGAGCCAGACGGTCTCCCCGGCGCGGACCCGGGCCGACTTGGACAGGTGGTGGTGCTCCTCGCCCCCGAGGACGATCCGGGCCGCGCCCTTGGCGATCGCGGGGACATAGAACTGGTTCGCGGTCACGCTTCCGGAGGCCTACTGGAGAATGTTCTTCATCCTGTGGATGACGCTCTTGTCGACCGACTCGACGTCCTCGCCGCGCTCCTCGGCGAGCTTGGCGAGAAGGGCTTTCTGCTCCTTGGACAGATTCTCCGGCGTCCGGACGAGGACCTTGACGAAGAGATCGCCCTTGCGCCGGCCGGCGACGTCCTGGACGCCGTGGCCTTT
>MEXZ01000160.1:2699-2793 GCA_001773855.1 Candidatus Aminicenantes bacterium RBG_13_64_14 | reverse complement strand
GATCTTGAAGACCTCGGTCCCGCCGAGCGTCGGGATCTCGACCCGGGCCCCGAGGGCGGCTTGGGTGAATGATACGGTGATCTCGCAGGCGAGG
>MEXZ01000160.1:2360-2680 GCA_001773855.1 Candidatus Aminicenantes bacterium RBG_13_64_14 | reverse complement strand
AGAACGGATGGCGCCGGACGCGGGTGACGACATAGAGATCGCCCGGAGGCATGCCCTCGTCTCCGGACTCTCCCTCGCCCCCGAGCCTCAGCCGGGAGCCGTCGGCGACGCCGGCCGGGATGCGGACCTTGAGCGAACGCTTTTCCCGGACATGGCCCTTGCCGTGACAGGATTCGCACGGGGAGGCGTTGATCTCTCCGGCGCCCTGGCATCGCGGACAGGTCCGGGCCATGGAGAAGAAGCCCTGCTGGATCCGGACCTGGCCGTTCCCGCCGCACGTCGGGCACCTCTCCGAGAACGTCCCCGGCTTGCGCTTCGAG
>MEXZ01000160.1:1229-1936 GCA_001773855.1 Candidatus Aminicenantes bacterium RBG_13_64_14 | reverse complement strand
CCGAAGAACTTGGTCACCCGTTCCTTGACCAGGGGCATCCGGGTCTGCCCGCCGACGAGGATGACGTGGTCGATCCGGTCGGCCGTGAGCTTCGCGTCGGCCAGGGCTTGCTCGATGCGCGGCACCGTCCGTTCGACGAGGTCGGCGGTCATGGCCTCGAAGGTCAGCCGGCTGAGCGTCTTGCGGATGTGCTTCGAGCTCGACCGGTCGGAGCTGATGAACGGCAGGTTGATCTCCGTCTCCGAGGTGAAGGACAGCTCCCGCTTGGCCTTCTCCGCGGCCTCCTTGACCCGCTGGAGGGCCAGCTTATCGGAGCCGAGGTCGATCCCCGTTTCGGCCCGGAAGCTCTCCGCGAGCCACTCGAGGATGCGGTTGTCGAAATCCTCGCCGCCGAGGTAGGAGTCGCCGTTGGTGGCCAGGACGTTGAAGACGCCGTCACTGAGCTCGAGGATCGTGATGTCGAACGTGCCGCCGCCGAGGTCGTATACGGCGGCCAAACCGTTCTTCTTGACGTCGAGTCCGTAGGCCAGCCCCGCAGCCGTCGGCTCGTTGATGACGCGCTGGACCGCCAGGCCGGCGATCGTGGCCGCGTCCTTGGTCGCCTGCCGCTGGGCGTCGTTGAAATGGGCGGGCACCGTGATGACCGCTTCCGTCACGGGCCCGCCGAAGAAGGCCTCGGCGCACTCCTTGAGGTAGCTCAGGACCAT
>MEXZ01000160.1:478-1070 GCA_001773855.1 Candidatus Aminicenantes bacterium RBG_13_64_14 | reverse complement strand
GTTGGCCGGATTGGTGACGGCCTGGCGCATGGCCAGGGTCCCGACGAGGCGCTCCCCGGCCGCGGTGAAGGAGACGACGGACGGCGTCGTCGGCAGGCCTTCGAGGTTGGGGATGACGACGGGCCTGCCGCCCTCGAGTCCTGCGATGCAGGAGTAGGTCGTGCCGAGGTCGATGCCGATGACGTGTCCCATGCGCTACTGTCCTTTCTTCGGAACGAGGACCTTGACCAGGGTCGGGCGGAGGAGCCGGTCGTGGTGCATATAGCCTTTCTGGAGCTCTTCCTCGATCTCGGGCTCGGCGACGCGGTCGGACTCCTCGACGGTCATGGCGTGATGGAACGTCGGGTCGAAGGCCCGCCCCTCGATGACGATCGCGCGGACCCCGTTCTTGGCGAGCAGGTTCTGGAACATCCGGAGGATGAGCTCGACGCCTTCGCGGAAGGTCTTCCCTGCCGCGTCGGCGGGGGCGCTCTGGAGGGCCCGCTCGAAATTGTCGACGACGCCCAGGAGCTCGAGCAGGAGCCCGCTCAGGGCGTACTGCTGGTATTCGCTCTTCTCCCGCTCGAGGCGCTTGCGGAGGTTCTCCATATCG
>MEXZ01000160.1:0-468 GCA_001773855.1 Candidatus Aminicenantes bacterium RBG_13_64_14 | reverse complement strand
GGAGGTAGCTCTCCTTGAGCTCGTCGAGCTCCTTCCGGAGGTGCTTGATCTCGGCCTCCCTCTTGCGCAGCTTCTCTTTGAGGGACCGGGAGCCCTCCGGGCCGGCGGCCTTCGCTTCAGGCTCCTTCTTCCCGGCGTCCGTCGGCGCGGCGGACGGCTCGACGCCCTCGGCCGGCGCCTCCGGGATGAACTCGATCTCTTCGCCGGGCTTGTCCTTTTCGTCCGTCATAGGCTGACCTCTCTGCCAAAGATCGTGATGGCCATGCTGACGCGCTTGGCCATGCGGTCGACGAGGGGGATAATCCTCTCATAGGGGAGGCGCTTCGGCCCGATGATGCCCAGCGTGCCGAGGACCTGGTTGCTGTAGCCGTAATGCGACAGGACGAGGGAGCAGTCCTCGACGGCGGGGAAATTGGCCTCCGATCCGATCAGGACCTTGACCCGGCCGAGGCTAACGAAATCGGACAG
>MEXZ01000159.1:871-13076 GCA_001773855.1 Candidatus Aminicenantes bacterium RBG_13_64_14 | reverse complement strand
CGGGCGTCCTCTTGTCGGTCTCGGCCTCATAGCTGATCGTCAGCTCATCGGCGTTCGTCAACGCGTAGACGACCGTGACCGAGAGGTTGCCGGGATAGCCCTCCTCCATATCCTTGCTCAGGTAGGTCAGCTTGACACCGGCGCCGCCGGCCGATTGGACCGGCTCGGGTTTCCAGACGACCTTGTCGAAGCCCTTGAGCCCGCCGTGCAGGCTGTTGGCGTTGTTGTTCAGGGCCAGCGAGTATTCGACCCCGTCGAGGCTGAACCGGCCCTTGGCGATCCGGTTGGCATAACGGCCGACGATGACGCCGAAATACGGATGCGTCCCGAGGTAACCCTCGAGGTTGTCGAAGCCCAGGTTGACATCGGCGAACGCGCCTTTCCGGTCCGGCAGGCGGAGGGAAACCAAGGTCGCCCCGTAGGTCATGATACGGGCTTCGATCCCGGACGTGTTGGTCAGCGTGTAGATATCGACGGCCGCGCCGTCGGCGAGACGTCCGAAAAGTTCTCTTTTGACTTCCATCATCCGGCCTCCTTTGCCCAACGCGGTCCCCGCCGGCCCGCCGGCATCCTTCCTACAGGCCGAGGCGCCGAACGCCAGGACGAGGGCGAGGACGGCGAGGGTCGTATTCCGTACGGATATTCTCATGATCGCCTCCAAGAGGAGCAGGTTCCTCACTTTTATCCCAAAAGCGCCCCTATTTCAACATCGCACCGCACGGAACGATTGACCCCCGTCCCTGCGTATGATATTTTGTGATAAAAGGCATGGTCGGAACAACTCTCAAGCATTACCGGATCGAGGCCCAACTCGGCAAGGGCGGCATGGGGGTCGTCTACCGGGCCCGGGACACCCGCCTCGACCGACTGGTGGCCCTCAAAACGATCACGCCCGGACTCGTCGCCAACCCCGAGAGACGGAGGCGTCTCCTCCTCGAGGCCCGGTCGGCCGCGGCCATTTCCCATCCAGCAATCGCCCAGGTCTACGACATCGACGACGTCGACGGGAATCTGTTCATCGCCATGGAATACGTCGACGGCCGGACCGTCAGCAAGCTTATCGCCGAAGGCGAGCTCGACCTCTTGGGCGCGATCGAGATCGCCCTCCAGGTCGCCGAGGGCCTGGCCAAGGCCCACGACGCCGGCATCCTCCATCGCGACATCAAGTCCGACAACATCATGGTCACCCGGGACGGCCATGCCAAGCTTCTCGACTTCGGCCTGGCCAAGCTCGTCGAAACCGGCGCCGAGGAGCCGGCGGCGCCCGCCGACCTCGACCGGACCCTGACCCGCGGCCGGGTCAACACCATGCCCGGGGCGGTCATGGGCACGCTCAGCTACATGAGCCCGGAGCAGGCCCGGGGGAAAGAGCTCGACCGCCGCAGCGACATCTTCTCCCTGGGCATCGTCCTCTACGAAATGGTCACGGCCGAGCTCCCCTTCAAGGGCGAGACGCCCCTCGACACGATGCACGCCATCGCCTATGAAGAGGCGCGGCCGGTGACCATCGTCCGCCGCAGCCTCACGCCCGAGCTCCACCGCATCGTCTTCCGCTGTCTCCGGAAAAACCCGGACGACCGCTACCCCGACGCCCACGCCCTGGCGGCGGACCTGCGGCGGCTGAAGCAAGATATCGAGTCCGGCACGAATGCCGGTTCCGGACTCCTCGCCGGCGCCCGCCTGCGCAACTGGGCCGAGTGGCTGCGAACGTCGTTCCCAGGCGGCTACAAAGGGCTGGCCATTCTCGCCGCGGCCGTCGCCGTGACCGTCATCCTCGTCTCCGTCAACTTCAACTGGGGAGCCTTGATCGGCCCGGCTTTCATCGCCCTCTTTTTCTACCGCTACGTTCGCAACCGGAAAAAGCGGCTCCTGGCCGCTTTCGCGAAGAAGATGGGCAAGTTCCCGGAGGTCCGGCTCGTCGTCGTCCGCGAGAACCGCGTGACCGTCGTCCTGGACAAGGCCCCGGCCAAGGTCTACATCCGCATCACCGCGCTCATCGAGGAACTCAACCAGCGGCTCTTCGTCGGTCGCGAGGTCACGGCCGAAGTCAAGTCGGAGATCCCCGAAGCCGAGATCCAGACGATGCTGCGGCAGGTGGGTGTCGTCTACGCGCGGGAAGATGCCGCCGCCGGCAACAAGCCGGCCCAGGGCCGGGGCTGATCCGGGAGTCGACGCGAAGGCCAGCCAGCGTTATCGCAGACTTCTTTTCTTCAGCTTTTCAGCCTTTTCCCTGACTTCGGGCTGATCCGGGCTTAGCTCGAGCGATTTTTCGAACGCCATCAAAGCCTCTTTGGTTTTTCCCAGACCCGTGTAGCACTCCCCGATCGAATTCAGGAGGACGGCGTTGACTCCGTAGTGGGCGACGGCCTTATCGAGAAGCTCGACGGCCCGACCGAATTCGCCCGTCCTCCTCAGCGCCTCCGCGGCGAGGATGTAAGTATCGTACTTCGCGGCTTTGTCGGGGGTTATGAAGGGGGCCAGTGTTTTGACGACGGCCGGCGCATCGGTCAACGCGAGATACACCCGCGCCAGGTTCGTCGCCGCATCTTCGGACCCCGGCTTTTTTTGAAAGGCCCTTTCCAGGAATACGCGCGCCTCATCGAAACGGCCGAGGTTAAAGAGCTGGGAACCCATGATCTCCGCGTAGACGGGGTCTCCCGGGTCGGGCAGGACACGAGACGAGAACCAGGGCCGGGGAACGGACTCGGCGAAGGTCAGGTCGAACTCCTCGGCGGCCGAGACGACCTCGGCGCCGGCGTTCGCGACCGAGACCCGGACCGTGTAGTGAGCGGGCGGGAAGTCGGCGAGGGAAACCTCCTCGAGGACGTTCGGAAGTTCGGGGTAATCCGAGGGCTTCCGGCGGATGTCCCGGAAGGGTTGGCCGTCCTTGAGGAATTCGATCCTGACCTCGCAGCCGGCGGCGAGCTCGTCGGACAGGCCGTTGAGCTGGAAGGCGACGGCCAGCGTCTCCAGCCGCGTGAAGACCCGGTTCGGCTGGCAGTAGATCTGGAAGGGGCCAATGCGGAAGGCCTTCATCCGGCGCTGGCCCGGCTCCAGGCGGGCGACCCGGTAGCCGAGGAGCGGCTGGGTCATCTGGACGGCCGTCCCGCCCTGGGGGATGCGCAGGGCCTGCTCGACGGAGGTGAACTCCTTCGAGGCCTCATTCTTGATCAGGACGGACAGGCTGTAGTCGCCGCCGAGGAGAGGGAAGAGATCCTGGAAGTCGAAGGGCGCCCCGCTCGCCTCTCTCATCTGCTCGGCGGTCAAGTCCAAGGAAACGGTTTTTTCGTACTGGTGGACGAGGCGGCCGTCGGCGGTCGTGACCCGGCCGTTGACCTTGAGCGTCGTGGTGTACTTGCTCTCGTACTGGTTCACCGACAGCCGCCGGGGCTCGACGGCGTAATGGACGAAGTAGAGGCCCGAAGGGTCGCGGAAGACCTTGATGAGGCTGTCGCTGTCGAGGTAATTGGCAGTGTATTCGACCTCGACGAGGTCCTTGTACTGGAGAAATTTCTGGGCGTACCTGGCTTCGATGTTCCGGGCCGCGGCCGATTCGATGCGCTGGATGAGGAGGTCGGACGACATCGACGGCCGCCCGTAGGCTTCCCCGCCTTCGCCGGGGACGAGGGAGAGCGAGACGGCGGCCAGGTCCGGCTCGGCTTCCCGCAGCTTTTCATAGGCCTTCTGGTAATCCGGGCCGCCGAAATAGCCCGCCAGCAGGGCTTGGGGCCCGTCCCCGACCGGGCTGTAGAGCTTATACTCGCCGTGTCCGCCTTCCTTGAAAAAGACAATGTTGAAGCCCGCCGGGAGGCCTATGTCCGTTTTTCCCTGGTAGAACCAGACCTCGGCATCGTAGGTCGAGGTTTTCCCCTCGAACCTCTGGATGTCCCGCGCTTCTCCCAGGATGATGTAGATGCGGCCCCGGTCCGTCTTCCAGCCCGGGCGCGGCGCGTCCCGGCCGAGATAGCGGTCGGCGTAGGCGACGCGGCGGAAGTGCTCGGTCTTGAATTCGTTCTCCGGGCTCCCGGGGGTCGGGTCGCGCTGTTTCCAGAAGGCCTCGATGAACAAGTCGCGCTCCCGGTCGGCCTGGAGCTTGAGGAAGACCTCCCGCTCCATGGGCGCGATGATGTAAACGACCTCTTCCTCGAGCCATCTCTTGTAGCTTTCGGGGAGTTTCGGCTTCTGGCCGGCAGAGGCGTCCGGCGCGACGAGGAGGGCGCCGAGGAGCAGGGTAAAAAGAACCGTCGCGACGCACTTCATTTTCATGGCATTTACTTGATTTCCTCGCTCAGCCCCATCTCGTCCTGAGCCGGGCGAGCTCCATGCCCGTCGACGCGTTGAGGATCGGATGAAGGAACGCGGTCCCAGGCGTCTGTTTCGTAAGTGTGGACGGTGTATTCCTTGTTGTAGACGAACTCGGTCATGAACGCATTATATACCAAACTTCAGACGAGCCGCGTCATCTCGCCGAACCGCCGGTCGATCCGTCCCGGCGTGTGCTCCGGTTGTAGCTTCAAGCCCTGCGCGGGTCATTCCCCAAATCCCCCCAAGCTTTATTTAGGGGCAGCAATTTGGCCGAGCTTCCCGAAGCGGGTATGGGCGAGGAGAGGAGCCCAAACAGGATCCAGGCGAAGAAAGGGAACCGACATCTCTCCCGTAAGGGAGAGCAGTTTTTCGATCAGGTCAAAAGCCTTGTCGTATTCGCCTACCATGGTATACACTTGGGCGAGGTCTCTCGCCCGGAAAGCGCCCGCCATGAATTCCTTGGAAAGAGGGAGAATTTCCGTGGCTTTTTTCCCGGCCCGGACGGCATCCTCTTTCCGGCCCAAGCCGGCGTAAGCGATGCCCAGGGCGCTGTGGTAGCGCGAATCCTCGGGTTCGTTCCGAATAGTATTTTCCAGAAATGCGGCCGCGGATTCATATTGGCCTTTTTCCTTTTGCGTGTTTTTCATGAGGCCGTAAATCTGAGCCATGAGCTGGGATTTGGGAACGAAAAAAAACTGGTAGGTATAAGCATCGGAGGGGTCCGCAGCGAGCCGCTGGAGGGCGGCCTCGTATTTTCCTTCATAAATGTCGACTTGCACCCAGGGATAGAGGATGACATTCGGATCTGGAACCCGAAGCATACGGGCGGCTGTTTCTAGTACCTGGCGCGCTTTTATCGCGTCTCCCTGATAGAAGGACAAGCATGTTTTCCGGTAGTAAGCCAGGTTGTATTCAGGATTCAGGAAGAGGGCACGGTCGATACTCTTTTCCGCCTCTTGATAATCCCGAAGCAGCAAGTGACTCACTCCGATCTGAAAAGGCAGAATGATGGACAGCGGGTCCGATTCCAAGGCTTTCTTGAGATAGGGCAAGGAGTCTCCCACTTTTCCCTGTCTTCTTTTGATAAAGCCGATCCCCTCGAGGATCGGAGCGTTCTGCGGCTGTTCCTTCAGGGATATCCCGAAATGTTCCAGGGCTTTCTCGTACTCCAATCGGCACCAGTAATAGTAATAGCCCAGGGCGATATGAGTTTCAGGAGCTTGCGAATTGATCCGCGACGCTTTGTCCACGGCGTCTTTCGCCTGTGCCGCTAGCTCCGGAGTGTGATCATAATGAAAAAAATAGAACTGCGCCCGAGCTTGAGCCAGGCGGGCGAACGCCTGATAGAAGCCGGGGTCCAGGCTCACGGCCTTTTCATAATTCTCAATAGCCAGCTGTGTGGTTTTCTGATCATTGGATTGATAGATAAAGTCGTTACCCCTCAGGTAATGATCATAGGCTTGCATATTCCGGGTCGGCATGGTCTCGAGGGCTCTTTTCTCTGGTTCGCGAAGGGCGATCCCCAGAGCATCGATGACCTTTTTCGAGATCGCGGATTGAACTTGAAAGACTTCGACGATCGGCTCCTCGTAGACATCGCCCCACATTTGGATAGAATCGGAAACCTTGGTCAGGGAAGGCACCACCCGGACCCGGCCTTGTCCCGCTCCCGGCTTTTGCCAGCGGATGGATCCGGAAAGAACATAGTCCACGTCCAATTCTTTGCCGATCTGTGAAAGAGGCTTGGTCGTTTTCTTATATTGTATCGAGCTGGTTCGGGCGATCACGTTCACTTCAGAGACGCTCGCGATCCGGGCGATGATCTCATCCGTGATCCCGTCCGCGAAATATTCGTCCTCGGCGGGGCCGATGTTCTCGAATGGAAGGACGACGAGCCGCTTTTTCCGAGCGGCCGAGGAGGGGCCGGGCGTTGACTTGGTTAAAAGAAGCACTGCGGCGGCCCCCATGACGGCCAGGATCACGATCGAAGCGATGAGTCTCCACTTCTTCTTGAATTTGCTGACCGCTTCTTCTGGAGTTAAGGATCCACGGAGAGGAAGCACCGATCCGGCGGGAGGCGGGCCTCCTTCGATCTTCGACAGCTCGTCCATCAATTCTACCGCGCTCTGAACCCTCTTCTCCTTTGACTTATCCAGACAGCGAAGAACAAGGAGGCTGAGATCTTCAGCGATCCGAGCATTGATCTGACGGGGATCCGGAGGCGGCTCTGTCCTTTGCCTCAGGGCGACGCCGAGAGCCGTATCGCTCTCGAAGGGCACGCGGCCGGTGAGCATCTCGAAAAGGATGATCCCCAAGGCATAAATGTCCGAGCGCGGGTCGGCTCCCCTTCCCTCGACCTGCTCCGGGCTCATGTATTCGGGAGTTCCAATGATCGTATTTTCCTCGGTCAGGCCATGGGTCTGCAGCGAGCGGGCGATGCCGAAATCCATGATCTTGGCATGGCCCTCCTTATCGATCATGATATTTTGGGGCTTGAGATCACGATGGACGATTCCTAGCTTATGAGCTTCCGCCAGGCCTTCGGCGATCTGGAGACCGATGGACACCGCCGTGCCGGGTTCCAACAGCTTCGTCCTATGGATCAGGCTCTTGAGATCCTCGCCGCGGACATATTCCATGGTGAGATACATTGTCTGCCCGGCCTCATTCAGATCGTGCATCCGACAGACGTTCTTGTGGGTGATGCTCCGGGCGATCTTGATCTCGTTGCGGAAGCGCTCGAGGACCCTTTGGTTTGCGGCGATCTCGGGCTTGATCAGCTTGAGGGCAACTTCTTCCTCCATCTTTTTGTCGAATGCCCGAAAAACCCGGCCCATGCCGCCGACCCCCAGCTCTTCGATGATTTCATATCGGCCCGCGAAAACGAGCCCCCGGGTGAGCTCACCCGCGTTCGACTCCATGGTGATGGTGAAGGATGGGCCGGTCGAGGGATCGAGGCGAGTGGCGCACTCGGCGCAGTATTTGGAATTATGGGGATTATCGGTCTGACATTTGGGGCATTTCATGCGGGGGCAATCTTCGGGATGGCCGGTACGTTACTCTTTAAATAAAATGATGTCAAATGCGACGGGGCAGGCTTCCCCCAGAGGGGACGCCCTGTCGACAGCGTAGCTACAGTTCCGACAAGATTGTTGTCCGAGCCATCAATATTGTCGAGAACCTGTCCTTTCCAGAATGTTAAATAAAAGGAAATAAACAAAATAATGTTTGGCACGGGAAATGCAATTAATCCTTGTGGCTGGCAAGCCAAAAATTGGCGAACAAGGAGGAAAACATGAAACGCCAAGACAAAATCACCAAGGGCATCGCGATCGTCATCGCGATGGCCGGGCTCGTCTTCGGGGCTTATGCCCAGAACACGGCCCAGCAACAGCAGCAACAGCTCCAGCAGCAGCAGATGCTCCGGATGCAGACGATGACGCAGGCGATGAGCAAGGTCATGGAGCGGGCCCAGAACATGGTCCGGACGCTCGAGCAGAAGATGGCGAACCTTCCGGAGAACGCGAAGTTGGCCCGGGAACAGCACCGCAACCTGCAACACATGGGCGAAGCGATGGGCAAGGTCGCCGAGAACATGAAGCAGAACATGGAGCAGTTCCAGGAGATGACTCAGAACCGCGAGCTCTACAAGACCAAGGCGATGACCAAGGATATGAACCAGATCCAGAATCGCCTGGAGAAGGCGGCCAACGAGCTCGACGAGTCTCTCCGCGCCATGGAGCGGCTGGCCAATCGCCTGCAGACGTACGGTTGACGGACTCATGAACGCGCGCAGGGTCAAACATGTGACTCTCGCGGTCGCGGCGGCCGGGGCTATCGTCTTGGCCCTGGCCGCCGTCCCTGCGGCGGGAGCCACGCTCACCTATACGGGCTCCGTCCAGATGGCCAGGGGGACGTACATTTTCACCCAGCCAACGAACGGATACTTTTTCTTCAACGGCCTGTCCTTCATCTCCGGCCCGTTCACCTTGACGGCGAGCATTCCCCTGATTTACCAGAGCACGCCCTACGTTTCATACACGGGGGTTGGAGTGCTCCCGTCGGGAGGCACGGAAAGCTCCGCCGTCAGCCAACGACAGGGACGCGAGCCGGTCGTCCTTCCGGAGGTCGTCGAATTCAAGCAATATGGCTTCGGGGATCCCTTGATCACCGCCGGACTGAGGCTGTGGAAAGAGAGCGCGGCCGCTCCCGCCGTCGAGCTGACTGCGCAGGTCAAGCTGCCGCTGGCCGACGTCGACGAGGGGTTTGGGACGGGGAAAACGGACTATAGCGCCGGAGTGTCGGTGTCCAAACGGCTGGGCAGCGTCTTCCTTTTCGCGGACGCCGCCTACTGGATCCTCGGGGATCTTCCCGAACTCGAACTCCAGGATGCGTGGGCCTATGGCCTCTCGGTCGGGCACGCATTTTCCGGCGGCAAGTACGCCTTCATGGCCTCGTACTCCGGCTACACCGAGGTCATCGCCGGGGTCGCCCCGCCGTCGTCTCTTGGCCTCGGTTTCTCGGTCAAGGTCGGAGCCATGAGCCGTTTGATGCTCAACGCCACTTTCGGACTTTCGGAATCCTCATCCGACCTCTCGCTCTCGGTTGGCTGGTCGATCGGCCTCTAACAGAGCAAAAGATCCCGGCTATAAGAGAATTCGGGGAATTCACGCGACAGTCACCAGCCAGGGCCGTTAAGGTACGGAAGTCAAGGATTGAACGGGTCGTCGGTTCCGTCAGGACTTCTCCTGGAAGACGAAGGTGTAATCGACGATGCACTGGTAGCTGCTCGAGGTCATCTGGACCTCCTGTGGGTTCTGCAGTCCGATGCAGAGGCGGTAGGTCTTGCCGGGCTCGAAGGCCAGCCCCTTGCTGGGCTTCATGGTCACGCTATAGGACGGCGTGCCGGCCCGGCGAATGGAGAACCAGCCTTCGGCCACGGGGCTGTTGCCCTCGAGCACGAGATGGTAGAGCTGCATTTGGGTGACGGTGAATTCGACCTGGATTTGGAATTCGATCTCCCCCACCGATGCCCGAAGGATCTTGATGTATTCCGCGGGGACGTTCTTGCCGTGGTAGTAGTTCATCTCGGGTTTCGCCTTGTATGTCGAGCAGGCGGCGATAAGAACGACGGCGATCGCGAAAAGCACGAACTTCGCTGACCTCATGATGCAGTTCCTCCTGATTGAATGGCTTTTTGGATAACGACGGCCCGCCCGGTCCGGATGGACTCGAAGCAGGCGTCGATGGCATGCATGTTGTCGAGGGCGTCGGCGGCGGGATAGCGAAGCGGATTTTTTTCGAGGACGGCGTCGCCGAAGTGTTCGGTCATCAGGGTGAACATGTCGGCCCGCGGGATAGGCAACGTCTCTTTCGCGTCACCCCGGACGATCTCGATCGCGGTATCAAAATCCTTGGCCGAAAAAGCGCGGTCGAGGCGGAGCGTCCCTTCGGTCCCGACGGCGAGAAGCCGGCTCTGGAAATGCGCTTCGAAACTCGAGTCGCACTGGGCGAAACGGCCGCCGGGGAACTCGAGGAGCACGGCCGTGGTCATGTCCACGCCCGTCGCTGGGTCGATGCGCGCCTTGGCGAAAGCCGAAACGGGCTCCGCGCCGAAGACGAGGCGCGCGAGGCTGATCGGATAACAGCCCACGTCATAAAGGGCCCCGCCGCCCATGGCCGGGAACCAGCGGTAGTTCGAGCTATCCCGTTCGAAATGGAATGTGAACGAGGAGTGGACGGAGCGGACTTCGCCGATCTTCCCTTCCCTGATGAGCGCGATGGTCTTCTCCATCTGTGGATGGAACTTGTACATGAATCCTTCCATCAGCAGGACGCCGCCCGCTTCCGCCGCCCCGATCATCGCCCTCACTTCGACGGCGTTCATGGCCATGGGTTTCTCGCAGAGGACGTGTTTCCCGGCTCGCATGGCCCGGATGGACCACTCGGTGTGGAGGTCGTTCGGGAGGGGGTTGTAGATCGCGTGGATGGCCGGGTCCTCGATGAGCTCCTGATAGGTCCGGTGGGACTTCAGGAATCCGAACCGGCCCGCCCAATCCCTGGCACGGTTCTCGTCCCTGGCCGCGATGCCGGCCAGGACGCCGTTCCGCGATCCCCGGACGGCCGGGATGAACGCCTTCTCGGCGATCCCGGCGCACCCCAGGATGCCCCAATTGACCTTACGGTCCATGGTCGTTCTCCGAGAATATGCTATTTCGGACGGGCGGCCTTCCAGCCCGCCGCCAGCCGCGCCGCGAGCTCGCGGACGATCTCCTTGTTGGCCGGGTCGCCGGCCACGTTGACGTCTTCGCCCGGGTCCGCCGCGTGATCGTAGAGCTCGACGGCGACCTGGCGGTCGTCGATCCGGTCCCGCCATTCGGTGTACCGGTACCTGTCGGTCCGCATGCTCCGTCCCATAAAGCGGTTCGTGAATCCCCGCGGATACTGGCTGAAGGCCGCCGGCTTCCACGGCCGCGACGGGTCCTCCAGGAGCGGGACCAAGCTTGTCCCTTCCAGGTCATGGGGCGGGTCGAAGCCGGCCAGTTCGCAGAGGGTCGGGTAGATGTCGACCATCTCGACCAGGGCCGCCGACGATACTCCCCGGCGCTTCTGGCCCGGGGCCGAGACGATGAGAGGGGCGCGGAGGTCGGTTTCATAATTGGTCAATTTGCCCCAGCTGCCGTGCTCCCCCAGCTTGAAGCCGTTGTCTCCGAGCAGGACGACGATGGTCTGGTCCCGCAGGCCCTGGGCGTCGAGGGCGTCGAGGAGGCGTCCGACCTGGGCGTCGACGAAGCTGACGCAGGCGTAATAGCCGTGCTTGAGGAGCCTGGCCCGGTCGTCGTCGACCTGCCCTTCGGCGGGATTCGGGACGTCGACGAAATCCTCGTGGCTGGCGAGCTCGGTCAGGCCATTGATGGCGAAGGACGGCGCCCCGCGGGGGAGCCTTCCGTTCGCGGCGAGTGGGATGTCCTCGCGCCGGTAGAGGTCCCAGTACCGCTTTGGGGCCACGTAAGGGAGATGAGGCTTAGTGAAACCGATCCCCAGGAAGAAGGGCCGGCTTTTCTTGAGGTCCCCGAGCATCGCGATGCCGAGGTCGGCCAATGCCCCGTCCCAGTGGGTGTTGTCGGCGGTCTCGGAGGCTTCCGTCGCCGGCCCGCGCAGGTAGGCGTTGATCCAGGATTGAGAAAAGCCCTGTTTCCGGGCGGCGTCCTCGCGCCGGGTCTGTCTCGCTCGGGTCTCTCTCGACATGTAAATGGGAGTGTCATCCGGCGGAAGCGCGAACCGGCTCCAAGAGGGCGGGTCGGGACGGGTGGCATGGAAGACCTTGCCGATCCCGGCGTTGAGATAGCCGTGGCTCCGGAAGGCCTGGGGAAGGGTCATGATCCCGGGGTGGAATTGGCGGAAGTGCGTCTCGTTGTCCCAGACTCGGTGGCTGTCCGGCCGGAGCCCGGTCAAGATGCTCACGCGTGAAGGGTTACAAACCCCCTGGGCGCAATAGGCGCGGGTGAACGCCGTGCCCTCCGCCGCGAGGCGGTCGATGTTCGGCGTTCGGATGAGGTCGACCCCGTAACAGCCGAGCTCTGGGCGGAGGTCGTCGAGCGTGATCAAAAGGACGTTCGGACGGCCGGCCTTCGGAGGCGCGGAAAGGATCCGGGGAGCGACGCGGGGAGCGCCCCGGACAAACCCGGAGGCGGCCGCGGCCCCGGCCAGCCGTATAAAATCTCTGCGCTTCAGATGGACGGACATTCGACCCCTCGATCCGAGCGCCATAGTATGGTAGTCCCCCGGCGCTGTCAACAGCGGCCGGGGTCCCGGGCTTACCCGGGGGTCCACT
This sequence comes from Candidatus Aminicenantes bacterium RBG_13_64_14, assembly GCA_001773855.1. Lineage (GTDB taxonomy): Bacteria > Acidobacteriota > Aminicenantia > Aminicenantales > Saccharicenantaceae > RBG-16-66-30. Next base: position 937 of record MEXZ01000159.1, on the reverse strand, counting down.
TCCGCAGTACTCGCCCGTGGATATAAGTCACGGGCGAGTGGCGAGCCAAAGGCTCGTCCCTTGACC
>MEXZ01000159.1:0-821 GCA_001773855.1 Candidatus Aminicenantes bacterium RBG_13_64_14 | reverse complement strand
CTTCTCGTCACGATCGACACGCTCCGGTATGACCGGGTAGGGATCCTGTCGGATAAGTATGTCAAGACACCCCACCTCGACGCCCTGGCCCGCCGATCCGCCGTCTTCACCCGGGCCTATGCTCATACCCCCCTGACCCGTCCTTCCCATACCAATATCCTGACGGGGACGACGCCCCTCTTCCACGGGGTGAGCGACAATCCCGGGTTCAAGCTCGAGAGCCGCTACCAGACGCTGGCCGAGGTCCTCAAGGCGCAGGATTATAAAACCGGCGCCTTCATCGGCGCCTTCGTCCTCGACTCCAGGTTCGGCCTCGACAAGGGTTTCGACGTCTACGACGACGACACGGGCGGGGCCGACCTCGATGAATTCGACGTCGTCGAAAGGACGGCCGACCAGGTCGTCGGGCCGGCGCTAGAGTGGATCGCCGCCCAGGACGAGAAGTGGTTCTGCTGGGTCCACGTCTTCGACCCGCACGATCCCTATACGCCGCCGGAGCCCTTCCGGACGGAGTACCGGAAAGACCCCTACTCGGGAGAAGTGGCCTTCGTCGACGCCCAGCTCGGGCTCCTTTTCGATTCGCTCGAGAGAAGCGGAGCCCTGGCCAAGACCATCGTCATCGTCACGTCGGACCACGGCGAGGCCTTTGGCGAGAAAGAAGAGCTCCGCCATGGCTTCTTCGCCTACAACAATACGCTCCACGTTCCCCTCATCCTCTACGCCCCCGGTGGCGCGCCGGCGATGGTCAAGGAAAACGCCGCCCACATCGACATTTTCCCGACGGTCTGCGACCTCGTCGGCCTGCCCATCCCGGCCTACGT
>MEXZ01000158.1:11489-12169 GCA_001773855.1 Candidatus Aminicenantes bacterium RBG_13_64_14 | reverse complement strand
TCATGTCCCGGGTCAGGCCGGGCATCATGCAGACCCGGCCGTGCTTTCCGCCCTCGGAGACCATGAAGCCGCGGAAGGGCTTTTCCGGGAACCGGCCCTCGAGCATGTAGGTCGTGGCCGACGCGTTGCGGATGAGATCCTTGAACTGCCGTGTCGGCTCCGTGATGGGCCGCAGGGTCTCGGTCATGAGGTAGGTCGTCGTCTCGGCGCCGGCCTGCTTCGCATAGTAGGCCAGGGCCTCGGCGATGTCCATTTTCTGCTTGTCCGTGACGAGAAGGTATTTCTCGCCGGGCTTGAGCCTGAGGGCCTGGTTGATGGCCCGGTCGGCCGCCGCATAGAGCCTATTCGTTGTCATGTCGGGCGAAACTCAGGCGGTGAGACTCAGGATGTCTTTGAAAACCTCGATAGAACGTCGTTGTTGATGCGGAGGAAGGCGTCGTAGTTGATCCGGACCTTCTTGTCCTCGCGGGCTTTGGCCATGTAGGACTGCAGGAACTTGTTCTTTTCCTGCTCGAGCAGCGTGTCCCGCTCCGTCGCCTTGACCTTGTCGAATTCCTCGCGGCTGACTTCCTTCTTCTCGAGGACGCGGAAGATGGCGTAGCCCGCGTCGACTGCGAGCGGCTCGCTCGCCTGTTTGAGGGGCAGGCCGAAGACGAGACGGTCGACCTCGGGGCTCTCGC
>MEXZ01000158.1:4356-11467 GCA_001773855.1 Candidatus Aminicenantes bacterium RBG_13_64_14 | reverse complement strand
TTTCTTATGGGCCTCGACGAACTGGTATTCGAGCTTGAGCTTAGGGGCCTCCGCGCTCCAGTCGTCCTTGAGGGACGCCCGGACTCCGCGGAGCTTTTCCAGGGCCTTCACCTTTTTCAGGTCGTCGAGGACGTCCTTCTCGACCTGGTCGCGGACCTCCTCGAACTTCGCCGGCCGTTCGGGCTCGACGGCCTGGAGCTGGGCCAAGGCTTCGCCGGCATAGGTGAAGACCGGCGCCGAAATTTCCTTCTCCTTGAGGCCGAAGAGGACTTCACTCACGGTGCCCGCGCTGTCGAAATCGCTCAGAGCGTCGCCCTTCTTGAGAGAGCCCGTCGAACTCACCTTGAGCCCTTCCTTTTGAGCGGCGACGTCGAGGCTCTTCTCCTTGCGGGCCAATTTCTCGAGGCGCTGGATCCTCTCGGCGACCAGGGCCCGCGCCTTCTGGTCCCCGAGGATGCCCTTGATCGTGGCGCTCACCTCGGCCAGCGGCTTGGTCACGGCCGGCGCCTTCTCGGTGACCTTGAAGACAGCCGCGCCGCCCTCGGTCTCGACGACGTCGGACACGCCGTCCTTGTCGAGCTTCTCGACGGCCGCTGTCTCCGCGGCGGTCAGGGATTTCCAGTCGAAGAGCCCCCAGTCGCCGCCGCTCGCGGCCTTGTCATCCTTGGAGAAGGCCTTGGCCAGGCCGGCGAAGTCCTCGCCGCCCGTGGCCCTTTTCTGGACGTCGCGCGCCTGGGCCAGGACGGACTCCCGGTCGGCGGCTGTGAAGGGCAGCCAGACCCGGCTCGCCCGGACCTTGTCGGGCTCCTGGAATTGGGCCGTGTTGTCCTTGAAGTACTTGTCGATCTCGGCGTCCTTGACCGCGACCTCTTTCCTGAGGTCTTCGGTCTTCACGACGAGGTAGTCGGCGGTCCGCTTTTCGGGGATCCTGTACCCCGCGGCGTTCTTGTCGAATCGGGCCCGGAGCTCGGCCTCGGCCGGCTTTTCGGTGACCTCGACCTTGGCCGTATCGGCGACGAGGTACTCGATCTTAGCCGAGTCGTTCAGCTTCCGGTAGCCTTCCCAGACCGCTTCGTCGGTGACGATGATGCCGGCCGTCAGGACGCGGACGACCTTGCCGATGATGACGTCCTGCCTCAGGCCGTCCTCGAAATCCCCGAGCGGGATGCGGTTGTAGTCCAGGACCCGCTTGTATTCCTCGAAGCCGATGAACTGCCCGTCTCTCTGGAACGCGGGATAAGCGATGATCTTCGCCCGGACTTCCTTATCGGTCGCCCGCAGGCCCATATCCGAGGCTATCTGGAGGAGAAGCCTCTGTTGGACGAGCTGTTCCATGGTCTGCTGGGGGATGCCGAGCTGCTGAATGAGGTTGGCGTTGAGGTCGCCGAACTGCTTTTGCATGGCCTCGAGCCGCGAGCGGAGGGCCTGGAAATATTCGTCGGAGGAGATCCTCTCGCTGCCGATGTTGGCCAGCGTGTCGGCCCCGGTTTGCTCGCCGAGCCGGCCCGCGCCGCCCCAGATGGCGAAGATGGCGACGACGAACGTCGCGACGACGATCCACATGATGGGTTTGAGCGACTTCACGTTGCGTCTCATGGTCTTCAGCATGGGTTCACCTCGAGTGGGTTGCGGTCGGCCGCTTGGGCCGTCCCGCGCGTTCCCGGCGTGCTCGTTCCTTGTCTAAAAGAGGGCGGAGTTTCTTGTAGGTCGTGTCCAGGTCCTCGATGAAGACCCGCGTCGCCCCGACGATGGGCATGAAATTGGCGTCCCCCGTCCAGCGGGGGACGACATGGAGATGGTAGTGCCCGGCGACCCCCGCCCCGGCGCTCGCGCCCAGATTCATGCCGGTGTTGAACCCGTGGGGAGCGTAGCTCGCGCGGAGGACGCGGAGGGCGACTTGGAGCAGGTCGGCCAGTTCGGTCCGCTCGTCGGGGCGGGCCTCGGCGAAGTCCGCCACGTGCCGCTTGGGGGCGATCAAAAGGTGGCCGGGCGTGTAGGGGTACCTGTTCAGCAGGATGAAGTTGCGGCGGCCCCGGTAGAGGACGGCCGCGGAGCGGTCGTCGCGGCTCTTCAGGGCCTCGCAAAAAATACAGCGTTTCATGCTCAGGGCTTTGCGGACGTAGTCGGCTCTCCAGGGCGCGGAGATATAGCGCATTACTTGTTGATCAGCTCCTTGAGGAGCTTGCTCGGCTTGAAGTAGAGGACCTTTTTCGGCGGGACCTTCACCGGCTCGCCCGTCCGGGGATTGCGCCCGGCGCGCGAGGTCCGTTTGCGGAAGCGGAAACTGCCGAAACCGCGGATCTCGATCTCTTCGCCCCTGAGGATGGCCTCGCGGATCGTCTCGAAGAACAGGTTCACGCCCTCTTCGGCTTCCTGCTTCGGGATGCTCATCTCCTGGGAGATCTTGTTGATCAGATCGGCCTTAATCATGGGAGTCCTCCTTTTTGGTCCTCTTCTTCGGAGCGCTGAAGCCTTTCAGCTGGTCTTTCATGATGTCGCCTAGGGTCATCCGGTCGTTCTGCGTGTCCATGAAGCGCTGGAAATCCTGCTTCTCGATGTCGTACAGGGCCTGCTTGAAGCTCAGGGAGATCTTCTTGGCCTTGGGGTTCAGCCGGATGATCTTGGCGTTCCGCTCATCGCCGACGGCGAAGCCGTCGGAGGGTTTTTCGAGCTTTTTCTCGTCGAGCTCCGAGGTGAAGATGACCCCCTCGATGCCCGGGATGATCTCGACGAAGGCGCCGAAGTCCGTCAGGCGGACGATCTTGACTTTGACGATGTCGCCGGCTTTCTGGCGGCTGAAGAAATCCTCCCAGATGTCCCCCTCGAGCTGCTTCATCCCCAGGGAGACCTTCTGCCTGTCGACGTCGATGTTGAGGACGAGGGTCTCGACCTCCTGGCCGGGCTGGAGCTTCTCGGACGGGTGCTTGACCTTCTCCCAGCTGATGTCGGAGATGTGGACGAGCCCCTCGATGCCCTTCTCGACCTCGACGAAGGCGCCGAAATCGGTCAGGCTGGTCACCACTCCCTTGATCCGGGCGCCGACACCGTGCTTTTGCTTGAAGGTTTCCAGCGGGTGGGGGGAGACCTGCTTGAGGCCGAGGGAGATGCGCTTCGTCGTCGGGTTGACGTCGAGGATGGTTACTGTGACCTCCTGGCCCGGGCTCAGGACCTTCTTGGGGTGGACAAGCTTGCGGGACCAGGTCAGGTCGGAGATGTGGACGAGCCCTTCGACGCCCTTCTCGAGCTCGACGAAGGCGCCGAAGTCGGTCAGGCTCGAGACTTTCCCGGTGATTTTCTGTCCGGCCTGGTATTTCTCGGCGATGTTCGCCCAGGGGTCGGGCGTGAGCTGCTTCAGCCCGAGGGAGATCTTCTCATCCCTCTCGTTGAAGTCGAGGACGACGACCTCGACCTGCTGGCCGGCGCTCAGGTGCTCGGCCGGATGGGCGCCCTTGCCCCAGGAGATGTCCGAGACGTGGAGAAGGCCCTCGATGCCGCCCAGGTCGACGAAGGCGCCGAAGTTGGTCAGGGACTTGACCTGCCCCATAAGCTTCTGCCCCTTGACCAGGTTCCCGAACACCCGCTTCTTCTTCTCCTCCCGCTCATCCTGGAGGAGGAGCCTGCGCGAAAGGACGGCGTTCTCGGTCCTTCGGTCGTATTTCATGACCCGGAACTTGAAGCTCTTCCCGATAAGGGCAGAAACGTCCCTAACCGGCCTGATGTCGACGTGGGATTCGGGCAGGAAGGCCGGGATGCCGACGTCGACGTTGAACCCGCCCTTGGTCCTTTCCGTGATCGTACCGGTGACCGTCAGGCCGCGCTCGAAGGCCTTGCCTAGGTTCTCGACGGCGCGGAGGCCGTCCGCGCGCTTTTTGGACAGGACGAGGTAGCCGTCCTTGAGGTCGGTATTCTCGAGCATGGTCTCGACCTCGCTGCCGGGCTGCAGTTCCGCGAGCGCCTTGGGGTCGGTGAAATCCTCGTTGGGGATGAGGCCCTCGGTCTTGAAGCCGATGTCCACGAGGACATGGGTCGGGGTCCTCTTGATGACCCGCCCCTTGAGGATCGATCCCATGGTGATTTCCGTGGTACTGAACTGGTAGCGGTCCAGCAGGTTTTCGTAGTCTTGCGACGACATCTTGTCGTCGTGGTCCGGCTGTTTGGTCGACTCGGTCATGGCACATTGCTCCTGAAACGGAAATTCTGAGGCGTCCCTTCTCCAAGGGCCCGGAAAGAACGATTCATACTATACAAGAAACCTCGCGTTGTCAACTCTAAGTCAAGGCCTTGTCTACACTTAGGGACTAAGCGTCGGCGGCCTTTTCCTCCTGCAGGATCTTGGCGATCTCCTCCTCGGAGGGAAGCTCGTCGAGGCCGTTGAGCCCCAGGTAGAGAAGGAACTCGTCGGACGTCCTGTAGACGAGCGGGCTTCCCGGCGCCTTCTTCCGTCCGACGATCTTGATCAGGCTTTTTTCGAGGAGCGTCTTCAGCGAGGAGGTCGAATCGACGCCCCGGATCGCCGAGACCTCGGCCTGGGTCACCGGCTGGCGGTAGGCGATCGCGGCCAGCGTCTCGAGCCCGGCCGACGACAGCCTGTTCTTGCGCTCGATCTGGAGGAGGCGCCGGATTTCCCGGTCGAAGGCCGGCTTGGTCGAGAACAGCCAGCCGCCTCCGACCCGGATGATCTGGACGCCGCGGCTGTCCGAAGCGGTGTCGGCGACGAGCTCGTCGACGGCGGCCTGGATGTCGGCGGCCGGGACGCCCTCGAGCACGGCTTGGACCCGTTCCAAGGTCAGGGGCTCCTGGGAGACGAAGATGAGCGACTCGACGATGTTCTTGAGGGGGCTATTCATGATGATCCGTCCTATGCGCGTCCTTACGGAGCCAGACTCGGATGGTCTGGAAGAGCTCGTCTTGAACGGCGACCGCCACCCGGGACTTGACCAGCTCGAGGATGCAGAAAAAGGAGACCAGGGCCTCTTCGAGCGAGGCGTTGGCCTCGAAATACTCGAGGAAGTCGAACATGTGCCGTTCCCGGAGGAGGCCGACGAGCTCCTTCATCTTGACCTCGATCGAGACGTCCCGGCCGCGGATCGTCCGGGTTTCGTCGGCGGACCGCCTCTTCATCATGAGGAAGAACGACTCGGCGAGGTCGAAGAGCGACAGCTCCACGGGTTCGAGCTCGCTTTCGCCGCGGAGAGGCGGAATGAAATTCCTCTTCCACTGGAGGATCTGGACGTCCTCCCGTTCCCGGAGGAGGGAGCAGGCGGCCTTGATCTTCTCGTATTCGAGGAGGCGGTTGACCAGGACCAGGCGCGGGTCCTCGTGCTCGGCCAGGTCAGTCTCGCGGGGCAGGAGCATCTGGGACTTGATGTAGATCAGGAGCGCGGCGACGAACAGGAACTCCGCCTCGCGGTCGAGATTGATCTCCGTCTTGCGGTCGAGGTATTCGAGGTAGTTGCGGGTGATGGCGGCGATGGGGATGTCGTGGATGTCGATCTTCTTCTTGCGGATGAGGAAGAGGAGGAGGTCCAGGGGGCCTTCGAAGACGTCTAGGCGGACCTGGTAGCCCTCCGGCGCCTCGGCGGACGGCGAGACCGGAGTCTCCTCGATCGGCAGGGTCTCGGCGGCTGGTTCGGGCATGCTAGGTGAACAGTTTTGCGATCAACTGCTGGACGGGCGAGAAGATGAGAGTCAGGATCTTGGTGTACATCAGCGCGATAATGATGAAAAAACCGTACGGCCTGATCCGCGCGTATTTCGCGGCGGCTTTCTCGGAAAGAAGCCCGGCCAGAATTCCGCTGCCGTCGAGCGGGGGGATGGGGATGAGATTGAAGATCGCGAGGGACGCGTTGATCAGTGCAGTGGCGAACAGGACCACGCTCACCCCTCCGAGGGGCTTGATCAGGAGGGAGGAGTCCGGGATGCGGGCGCCGAACAGCTTGAGGAACTGGAACAAAAGGACCGCGGCGCCCGCGGTCAAGAGGTTGGAGATCGGTCCGGCGAACGAGATCCACAGGCTGCCCTGTCGCGGCCGACGGAGATTATAAGGATTGTAGGGAACGGGCTTGGCCCAACCGAACACCGGCTGCTGAAAGATGATGAGGAGCAGGGGGAAAATGACCGTGCCGACCGGGTCGATATGGACGAGAGGATTGAGGGATGCGCGGCCAAGCGCGGCCGCCGTGGGATCGCCGAATTTCAAAGCGGTCCAAGCATGGGCGGCCTCGTGAACGGTAATGGCAAATAATACCACGAACACCTGTACAAGAATCAGCCGGATATCCATGGTTTAACCGAACATCTTTTATAGCACACAAACCGGAATTCGTAAACTGTTGCGCCGGTCAGCCGCAGAGGGGCTTCTGGGATCATCCTCGTTCGCTGCGGTGATTTTTCACACCGCTGGGGCGAGTGGATCCCAGCCCCCAGCGGTGCCAAAACAACTCGCTCGGCGTGCGCTACGCCGAGCTCAAACACGTTTTGGCGGTTTCCCCTGAAACTGCCCTCGTCCGTCACGCCGCCCGACTAAATCACCGCTTATGCTCTCTCTGATGATCCCCTCGGCCCCATTGCCGGCTGCCTCGTCCGGGCGTCGAGCGTCAATTAAAAACGAATGACGGGTCGCGGAAGACCGGGCGGCCGTCGAGGAGGGTCAGCAGGACCTTGACCCGGCCGATCTCGGAAGCCGGGATCTTGAAGAGGTTCCGGGCGAGGACGATGATGTCGGCGGCCTTGCCGGGTTCGAGGGAGCCGCGGTTTTTTTCGTCGTGGCTGAGCCAGGCGCCGTTCGTCGTGTAGGCCCGGAGCATGGTCTCCAGGTCGACCCTCTCCTCGGGGATCCAGGCGTCGCCCGGCGGGCCGTCGGGCCCTCTCCGCGTCAAGGCGACCTGGATGGCTTCAAGGGGGTTCATGGAGGATACCGACCAGTCGCTGCCGCCGGCGATGACGGCGCCGGTCCCGGCAACGCTCCCCATAGGATAGAGCCAGCGCGAGCGGCCGGGGCCGAGGATCGGGATGGTCAGTTCCGTGATGTACGGGTCGGCATAGGCCCAGAGGGCCTGGAAATTGGCCGCGACGCCCAGCCGCTTGAACCGCGGGATATCGGCGGGGTCGA
>MEXZ01000158.1:357-4348 GCA_001773855.1 Candidatus Aminicenantes bacterium RBG_13_64_14 | reverse complement strand
AGGTGGGCGATGTGATGGCGAAGGTCCCTGAAGCCGTTGGCCCGGCCCGCGGCCTCGAAGGCGTCGAGCGACATGCGGATGGCCCGGTCGCCGATGGCATGGACGTGGATCTGGAAATCCGCCGCGTCGAGGGCCGCCGCGAGCGTGTCGAAGGCCTCGGGCTCGAGGAGAGGCGTTCCCCGGTCGCCCGGACGGTCGGTGTACGGTTCGAGGAGGGCGGCCGTGTGGGGCTCCATGACACCGTCGGCGAAGATCTTCGCCGCGGTCGACTTCAAGCGCGCGCCGCGGTAGGCCTGGCGCAGTTTGACCAGCCGCTCGACCTCCGCAGTCCCCTTGCCCGTGTCCACGTGGAGCGAAGCCAGGACCCTGACAGAGAGCTCGCCGGAGCGGTCGAAGGCCGCGTAGGCGTCGAGGATCTTTTCGCCGGCGCTGGCCTCGATGATCGAGGCGATGCCGAACCGGTTGGCCAGCAGGAGCCCGGCCCTCAATCCTTTGATAGAGTCCTCGAGGCCGAGTTCCGGGACGAGCTTTTCGACGAGGCCGGCCGCGCTCTCGCGGAGGGTTCCCGTCGGCTCGCCGGTTTTAGGGTCGCGTTCGATGCGGCCGCCCGCCGGGTCGGCCGTGTCCTTGGTGACGCCGGCGAGCTTGAGGGCCCGCGAGTTCACCCAGGCGGAATGCCCGTCGGCCGAGCTCAGCGCGGCGGGACGGCCGGGGACGAGGGCGTCGAGGTCCTCTTTCCGGGGATTGGCCTGGGGGAAGACGGGAAGGTCCCAGCCGCCGCCGGTCACCCAGGGTGCGCCGGGGTTCGCCGCCGCGTAGAACTTGATCTTTTCGAAGATATCCTCTTTCGTCCGCAGGCCGTTGAGGTTGCACAGGCCGAGCTCGATGCCGCCCGTGACCAGGTGGATGTGCGAATCTTGGAACGCCGGCAGAACCATCTTCCCGCCGAGGTCGGCGACGACCGTCGAGCCGTCCCGCAGCCGCAGGGCGCCCCGGTCGTCGCCCACGTAGAGGATCTTCCCCTGGGCCACGGCCAGCGCGCTGGCCCAAGGCCGGGCCGCGTTCATGGTGTAGACGACGCCGTTGGTCAGCAGGAGGTCGGCCCGTTCGGCAGGCCGGCCGCCCTGGCACGATACGGCAATGAGGGCCGCAACGATGGCATTCTTCGCAAGACGCATGCGGGCATTATATAAGGATGACCGGGTCCGGACAATACGCGGCTTCAGAGGACCGGCAGATAGCGCCGGATCTCGTAGTCGCTGACCTGCTTGTCGAACTCGCCGGAGACATTCTGGCCGTATTCCTCGACCTCCTTGAGCTTGTTGGCGATGAGCTTCCCGAAGATGTGATCTCCGAGGGCCTCCTTGACCACGGCGCTCTTCGCCATGACCCGGACCGCCTCCTCGAGGTTGCGGGGCAGGACCCGGATCTCGAATTTTCGCTGTCGGGTGCCGCTCATGTGGTAGATGTTCTCCTCGACGGGGTCGACGAGGTCGTACTTCTTCCGGATCCCCTCGGCGCCGGCCGCGAGCATGACGGCGAAGGCGAGGTAGATGTTGCAGGCCGGGTCGGCGGCCCGGAGCTCGGCCCGCGTCGCCCGCTCTTTGCCCGGTTGGTATTCCGGGATGCGGATGTAGGCCGACCTGTTCCTCTGGCCCCAGGCGATGTAGACGGGGGCTTCGTAGCCCTCGATGAGACGCTTGTAGGAGTTGACCCACTGGCTGAGGACGGCCGAGATCTCCCGGGCGTGGGTCATGAGCCCGGCCATGTATCGCCGGGCGAGGAGGGAGAGATAATACGGCCCGTTCTTTTCGAAAAAGAGGTTCTTGCCGTCCCGCCAGAGGGACTGGTGGACGTGCATGCCGCTGCCGTTCTGGCCGTTGATGGGCTTGGGCATGAACGTTGCGTAGAGGCCGTGCATCCGGCAGACCTTCTTGACCATGTAGCGGAAGATCATGGCCGTGTCGGCCATCTCCACGGCGTTGAGATAGCGGAGGTCGATCTCGTGCTGGCTGTGGGCGGCTTCGTGGTGGTCATACTCCGTCGCGATCCCCATGCGGTGGAGGAGGAGCTGGATCTCCTTGCGGACCTCGCCGTAACGGCCGCTGAAGAAATAGCCGCCGACGTCGGTCAGGGCCGGCGCCTCGCTCGATGGAAAAATGAAAAATTCGAGCTCGGGACCGCACTTGAAGTCGTCGATGCCGATCTCCCTCTTGGCCCGGCCGAGGACGCGTTTGAGGATGGCCCGGCTGTCCCCTTCGTAGGTGGAGCCGTCGGGCGTCAGGATGTCCCCGAACATGACGGCCTCCCTCCAGGAGACGCCCTCGGCGAAGCCCTGGTAGGTCCAGGGCAGGATCCGGAAGCTCTTCGGGTCGGGCTTGAAGACGAGGTCGCTTTCCTCGATGCGGACGAACCCGGCGATCGATGAGCCGTCGAATCCCTTGCCCTCCTTGAACGCCCTGGCCAGCTCGCTCGCCGGGATGGCGAAGTCCATCTGGCGTCCCAGGATGTCCGGGAAGATGAGTCGGATGAACTGAATGTCTGTCGCGGGGTCCCGGATGACGGCGAGGACGTCTTTCTCGTCCCTCGTCCCGAAGGCCTTGAAGGTTTTGGAAACCGCCGGCTGAGCCATGTCGTCGTCTCCTCTCGCCGGGACGGGGATCCCGGGTCGTTTCTTTTAATGCCAATTAATTAAGACGAAAACAAATCATTTGTCAACATAATAAAATAAAATATTTACATTTACGTTTATTCATGATAAATGAGTGGATAATTAGAGGTACCGTCCATGATCGACGAACTGGACAGGAAGATCGTCCGCGTCCTCAACGCGAACGGTCGCAAGAGTTTCCGGGAGGTGGCCAGGGACGTTGGCACCTCGGCCACGGCGGTGATCAACAACGTGAGAAAGCTCGAGGCGGCGGGGGCGATCAGGGGCTACGTCCCGGTCGTCGACCCGGAATACTTCGGCTTCCACCTCGCGGCCATCATCGCCGTCCGCATCTCCAGGGGCAAGCTCCTGGAGACCCAGAAGAAAATCTCCCAAGACTCCCATGTGGCTGCCGTCTACGATGTCACGGGGGACTGGGATTCATTCATCATCGGCCGGTTCACCGGCCGCGAGGACCTCAACGGGTTCATCAAGAAACTCCTCGCCATTCCCTATGTGGACCGGACGGTCACCCACATCGTCCTGAACGTGGTCAAAGAGGAGCCCCGGGTCGCCGTCTAAAAGGCGTGCTTCCAGCCCGGTGCTCGTCGCCGCCCGCCTCCGGATATTCTTGACAGATTCCCCAGTTGTGCCATAATCATTTTTTATATCGGCGAAGGAGAAGGCGATGGCAAAAACAGCCCATTCCCCGATCGGCCACCACTACATCGTCGAGGCCTCCGGCTGCGACCCGAAGATCATCGGGAGCGTCGAGAAGGTTCAGCAGATCCTGGTGCGGGCGGCCGAGATCGCCGGCGCCCACGTCTGGTCGATCTCCTTCAGCAAGTTCCCGCCCATGGGAGTCAGCGGCGTCGTCGTCATCTCCGAATCCCACATCTCGACCCACACCTGGCCCGAGATGGGCTACGCGGCCCTGGACATCTACACGTGCGGCGCCAAAGTCCTGCCCGATAAGGCCGTCGTCTACGCGGTCGAGGCTTTCGGCGCGGAGACCTCCCATATCACCGAGATCACCCGGGGCATCGACGAGGGCGACGCCGTCTTCTACCACAGCTTCATCACCTGGGAGGAGCGCCTGAGGAAGCCCGGTCAGAAGAAGGACCGGGAGAAAGATAAGGATAAGGACTAGGGCGGGACGCCGATGATCGTCGAATTCAGTGTCCCCAAAGGCCCTATTCGCTCCGCGCATGCCCCTATCGTCAACGAATTCAGCAAGTTGTAAAATCCTGTCGAATCGCCCCCGCTTCTGTGGTAATGCTGTTTTATGCGGTTTTTTACCGTTTTTTCCCTTAAAAGTCGCCACTTTCTCCACGGCGTTTT
>MEXZ01000158.1:0-231 GCA_001773855.1 Candidatus Aminicenantes bacterium RBG_13_64_14 | reverse complement strand
CCTCGGGGTTTTCGTGTATTTACGCAGAAATACACCGTTTTTAGCCTCCTTTGCGCACAACCTAGATTGTCAGATTAATGTGGGCGCCCCTATTCGCGGACTTTACATTTTCACGCTTTGATACTATATTGAGAAAGATGAGTCCCGTGGCGAATTATCCCACCCTTCCGAATGCTCCAATCACTGAAGCCCTAATTGATATCAGAGTCAAGGCTCAGAGCGGTTTTAATG
>MEXZ01000157.1:8174-14509 GCA_001773855.1 Candidatus Aminicenantes bacterium RBG_13_64_14 | reverse complement strand
AGACGGGCGACACTTACCTGGACATGACCGGATGGAAGAAAGGGGTCGTCTGGGTCAACGGGCACAACCTCGGCCGTTACTGGGAGATCGGGCCCCAGAAGCGGCTCTACTGCCCGGCGCCGTTCCTGAAGCGCGGGGAGAACGAGGTCGTTGTATTCGACCTGCACACCCTCCGGCCGGCGACCATCTGCGGCTTCACGACCTTGGAATAGCCCCATCCCTCGCCGGCCGCCGGCGAGGGATGGGATGGCCCGGCGTTCGTTCGCCCGGGCCGATGGGATCCTAGTCTAAAGTACGCATCGGATGCCCGTTGTCAGCGAGAAGCCCGGAGCGCCGTACCCCCAGACCTGCTCGTAACGGGCGCCGAGGATGTTGTCGAAGCGGGCGAAGAACTCGAGCCGAGGGCCGACGGCCGTCGATAGGACGGCGCCGAGGAGGACATAGCCGGGGAGCCGGACGGTCTGGTAGGGATACGCGCTGAAGTCCCGGTCGAGCCGGCGTCCGACGTAGAGGGACGTCACCGTCAGGTCGAACCGGCCGGCGAGGCGCGCGCCGATGTCGGCGGAGAACTTATCGCGGGGCCGCCGGAGGAGGTCCGTCCCGGCGTCCTCGTCCCTGGCTGTGAGCCGCGTGTAGGAGGCCCCCAGACGGACTCCTCCGCCAAGCCGCGTTTTAGCCGAGGCCTCGAGGCCGCGCGTCCGGGCCCGGCCGATGTTGATATAGCCGGCCGCGAAGTCGAAGTCGACGAGGTCCCGGAAGACATTTTCGAACCAGGTCAGCCCGAATATGAAACGCTCTTTCATAAAGCTCTGCTCGAACCCCGCGTCCCAGCCAGCGGCCCGCTCCGGCCGCAGGGCCGGGTTGCCCACCGGCCCCCAGGAAGTCTCCGGCGCGAAAAGCTGGTAAAGGGAGGGTGACTTGAAGCCTGTGCCGAACGAGGCCTTGAATTTCGTCCCCGTCGCGGCGACGAGATACGCCGGAGCGACGCGGAACGTCACCGCGGCCCCGGCCCGGCTGTGGCGGTCGCCCCGGACTCCGGCCGTGACGAAAAACCGCTCTCCGATTTCCCAGCGGTCTAGGAGATAGACGCCGGCCGATCCGGCCCGGACGGAAGGGAAGCGGGATTCGACGATCCCCCAAGCGCTTTCCGAGACGTAATCGGAACGTCCGTTTTCTTGCTCGAGCTCCAGGCCGGCCGTGAGCGTGTGCGCCGGGTGGAGGAAAAAATTGTTCTGCCAGTCGAGTTTGAAGATGTCGCTCTGATAGCGACCCTCGTCCCGTTCCTGGGGATGGGCTTCGTCGACTGGGTTCCTATTCTTGCGCTCGGCGCCCAGCCAGGAGACGGAGAGGGCGTGTTCCCAGCGGTCGCTCGCGGCGAGGCCGCGATACTGCCCGCGGACGAGAAGGGTCCCGTAATCCTGGCGGCTGTTCGGATCGTCCCCTCCGGGCCCGCCGAAGTTGTCGAGCTCGCTCCGGGCTTTCACGGCCTTGACCGTCAAGGTCAGGCTCTTCGTCGGCCGGGGAGCATAGCCGAACCGGGCGGCGAGAGACAGGTTGCGGTAGCCGTCCTTTTCGACGTTGCCCGGATAGGCGGACGAGGCCGCGGATATGCCCGCGGTCCGTTCGTGGAAAAGGGAGAGCGAGTAGTCCGCCTTCCGGCCTGAACCCGAGAGCCCGAGGTCGGAAGTGAGCGTTTGGTGCGTGCCCGCCGACGAGGCGAGGGTCAGGCGGGGCTTGCCGCGGCCGGCCCGGGTGATGATGTTGACGACGCCGCCGAGCGCGTCCGAACCGTAGAGGAGCCCCTGGGGGCCGCGGAGGATCTCGACCCGCTCGACTTGGCTGAGGGACAAATGGGCCAGGTCGTACGAGCGGGAGGGGTTGATCGGGTCGTTAAGCTCGAGGCCGTCGAGAAGGAATAGCGTGTGCTCGCTGTTGGCCCCGCGAATAGAGACGGAAGATGTCGCGCCCGGCCCCCCGTTCCGGAGCGTCGACAGACCGAGAACATTCTCCAGGGCTTCGAGGACGTAGGCCTTGTGGCCGCGGGCCAGCTCTTCGCCCGTTATGACAGTCAGGGAGCTTCCGACCTTCTTCTCCGGGGTCTCCAGCCGCGTGGCTGTGACGACGATGTCGTGCCGCAGGGCCGAGGTGGTTTTGTCCTGGGGGTCGTCGGCCTGAAGGCCGGTCGGGATGAGCGCCAGCAGGCCGGCGAGGGCGAGCGTTCGTCTGTCCATGGCAGGAGCTCCGCAGCCGCCCCCGCCGCTTTTAGTTTCCCGTCTTCCGCCCGAAGACCGGTCGACCCTGGCTCACGGAAGGTCTCCTGACTCCCGGATCGCTCTCCTCCCAAGCCTTCCAGCCTCGCGGCCGTGGCGTCTCTTGGGATTCGTCCCCGGTTACAGTAGCGGGGGCTGTGTCCGCATCCGACGGACTTCCCTTCGAATAAGCCGTGAAGATTTTAATCCAAAAGAAAGAAGAGGTCAACTCCAAGGGGCAGATGAGGCTGCCCTGACCCGGGGTCCGGATCAGGGCAGCCTCGTCAGGGGAATGGATTTATGGGAGGCCAATAAGGAGGTCTTTGTGGTCCATCGCTGTCTTCCATCATGTAGTACGACCGGCGCAGTGAAAGTGTTGCGTTCGGAGCGGGGCGGACGGAAAAAAAGCAGACGGCTATTTTTTGAAGTTTTTCGAATTCCCCCTGATGACTGTTTTAAATTATACCACAAAGCTGCGAGGAAAGCAATGACTTTTTTAGATCTTTTTAAAAATACCGCGATGGCCGGATTCACAGCCGATTATTGCGTATAAAACAGCCCTTTCATACGGTTTTTCCAAAAACGACCAGGCAAGGAGCTCTCGTTTTGAGATTTCCCCTGAAAAACTATATAGTGGAGACGCCCTCAAGAGGATAAAAATGCCATTTATCGAGGAGAAAGGCATGAAAAACGAGGAATTTCGGCTCGTTGGGCACCAATTTGTGGACTGGATCGCCGACTATTTCGAGAATGTCGAGAAATTCCCTGTACTTTCCCCTCTCCTGCCCGGCGACGTCAAGAAAAATATTCCCGCCGTTCCGCCCGCCAGGGGCGAGACCATGGAGGGGATCTTCCGGGATTTCGAGAAAGTTCTTCTGCCCGGCGTCACCCACTGGCAGCACCCCGGCTGGTTCGCCTACTTCCCGGCCAATAACAGCCCCGCCTCGGTCCTGGGGGAATTCCTCACCGCCGGCCTCGGCGCCCAGTGCATGATCTGGCAGACCTCTCCGGCGGCGGCCGAGCTGGAGGAAGTCGTCCTCGATTGGTTGCGGCAGATGACCGGGCTCCCCGAGAACTTCTCCGGCGTCATCCAGGACACGGCCTCGACGGCCACCCTGTGCGCCCTGCTTTCGGCGAGGGAAAGGGCGACCGGGTTCGAATCTAACGACGCCGGACTCCGGGCTCCCCTGACCGTCTATGCGTCCGAGGAGGCCCATTCGAGCGTCGACAAGGGCGTCAAGATCGCCGGCTTCGGGAAGAAGAACTTGCGCCGTATCCCGACGGACGGGCGCTTCGCCGTTATCCCTGAGAAGCTCGAGGAGGCCATGACGAGGGACCGGGGCGCCGGGTTCGTGCCGGCCTGCGTCGTGGCCACGGTCGGCACGACGTCGTCCGGGGCCATCGACCCCTTGAGGGCGGTCGGCGAGATCTGCAGGAAGCACGGCGCCTGGTTCCACGTCGACGCGGCCTGGGCCGGGACGGCCGCCCTGCTTCCCGAAAAACGCTGGATCCTCGACGGGGCCGAGCTGGCCGATTCCTTCGTCTTCAACCCCCACAAGTGGATGGTAACCAACTTCGACTGCTCGGCCTATTTCGTCAAGGACCCGGCGACGCTCATCCGGACCTTCGAGATCCATCCCGAGTACCTCAAGACCGAAGTCGATGCCAAAGTCAAGAATTACCGGGACTGGGGCATCCAGCTGGGCCGGCGCTTCCGGGCCCTCAAGCTCTGGTTCGTCATCCGTTCCTACGGCGTCGAGGGGCTCCAGGCCATGGTCCGTGAGCACCTCCGCCTGGCTGCGCTTTTCAAGGACTGGGTTGAGGCGGACGGCCGCTTCGAGCTCCTGGCCCCGGTCGACCTGGGCCTCGTCTGCTTCCGCCTCGACGACGGCCGGGAGGAAAGTGGGCTCGACGAGCTCAACCGCAGGCTGCTCGAGCGGGTCAACGCCTCGGGACGTGTCTTCCTGACCCACACGACGCTCCGTGGGAAATACACCATCCGTCTGGTCGTGGGCCAGAGGACGACCGAGGAGCGCCACGTCCGGGGCGCTTGGGATATCATCTCGGCCGCGGCCGGGGACGTCCTGAAGACCTGAACTCCCGGCTAATTCCGGCTTGAGGGCGAGCTATCGTGCGGGGCGGCCCTTTTTCCGGAGCCAGCCCGTCCGGATCCGCGATTTCCGGTCCCGGGTCGTGTAGGGCTTGAGGTCGAGGACCGGCGTCCCGTCGACGAGGTCGAGGCCGGAAACCTCGAGGACCCGGCCGTTCCTCCCGAGCAGCTTGACGACGGTCATGCCCAGGGGATTCGGCCGATGCGGCGAACGGGTCGAGAAAATCCCCCGCGGCCCGGGCTCGCCCGGCGGGACGGTCTTGAGCTTGAACCCCGAAGAGCGGTGGAAATGGAAGAGGACGATGACGTGCGAAAAGCCCTCGAGGTCGTCGAGGCCGTCGGCGAATTCGGGGAAGATCTCGATCTGGCCGGCGACGCGTTCGAGGAAACGGGGCGGGGCGAAAGCCGGAGGCGGCAGGTCGGTCGGCTCCTTGAAACGCGACCTGACGACTCCCACCGGCCGGAGCCGGACGGCGCCCGTCAACCGTTGACGTACGTCAGCCATTTCTCATAGCGGGAGGAGCGGCCGGTAACGGCCTTCTTGTAGGCCCCCGTCATCTTCAGGGCGATCGGCCCCGGCACGCCCTTCCCGACGGTGTGCTTTATTCTCGGGCCGGCCGGGTCGGACCCGTCCGTGACGGAGATGATGGGGATGACCTCGACTGCCGTCCCGCAGAAAAAGGCCTCGTCGGCCCCGAAGAGGTCCTCCTTGGTGATGGGCCGGACGACCGTCTTGAACCCGAGATCGCGGGCGATCTCGAGGAGGCTCGTCCGGGTGATCCCTTCGAGGACGGACTCCTTCTGGTCGTTGGTCACGAGCGTTCCGTTCTTGACGATGTAGATATTCTGGCCGGGCCCTTCGGCGACGCGGCCCTCGAAGTTCAGGAAGACGGCTTCGTCGAAGCCCTCCTCGCGGGCTTCGAGGCCGCAGATCGTCGACTGGACATAGACGCCGCCGAGCTTGGCGGACATGTTGAACTGGGTGTGGTGGACACGGCGCCAGGGGACGATGTAGGCGTTGATGCCGGCGCCTGCCTTCTCGCCGAGGTAGGCCCCCCACTCCCAGGCGCTGATGGCTAGTTCCACCGGACAGGCCTTGGGTACGAGCCCGAGGTTGCCGTAGGAGAAGAAGAGCAGGGGCCGGATATAACAACTCTCGAACTTGTTCGCCCGGACGGTCAGCTTGATAAAATCGGTGATCTCGTCCTTGTTGAAGGGAGGCTTCATCTTGACCACGCCCGCCGACAGGAAGAGCCGGTCGACATGCTCCGGCAGGCGGAAGATGGCGGGTCCCCGCGCCGTGCTGTAGGCCCGGATACCCTCGAAGGTAGACGTTCCGTAATGGAGGGCGTGAATCATGGGGTGGAGGCCCGCCTCGGACCAGTCGAGGAGCTTCCCCATGTACCAGTATTTCTCGGCCTTGGGAAAATGGGTGTTAAGAAACATGGACGACTCCTTTACGCACTACGGGAGGATGGATGGCGGGAATTATTAGGCATAGAGAACCGGTCAGTCCGGGAAAAGTCAGTTCGTGATTATAGAAGACACTACCTCGTTAAAAATCCATGCTATCATAGCCGAACGGCCCGAGTAAAGCTAACCGCGTGCCCGGGCGAAGTACGTTTTCCCTCCGTGGACTGCCTTCCGGACTCTCCCCCGGCTGCGGAGTGAGGAAAGGGCCTTGAGGACCTCGTCCCGATGACGGCCCAGGGAGAGAGAAATATCCTCGGCGGTCATGGGTCGGCGCCCGACCGCGGTCAAGAGGTCCGTTTCGAAGTCGCAGGCGGCCGGCGCCTGTCCCCGCTTTTCGAACGAGGCGATGATCTCCGCCCTGGGGCCGAGGGCGTCGCGGATCTTTCCCATCGCCCCGGAACTCAACGGCTTCGCCTTGACATCGGCGGGCGGCCGGACGACCGTGTTCAGCTGGATGCGGTCGGGGCGGATCCTGTCCGCGGCCGCCCTTAGGGCTTCGATAT
>MEXZ01000157.1:0-8038 GCA_001773855.1 Candidatus Aminicenantes bacterium RBG_13_64_14 | reverse complement strand
GTGATGACGTCAATCTTCTGCCCCGACTCCACGGCCTCCTTGACCTGGGCCAGGATCTCCCCGGGGGGAAACCAGCTCCCCCGCCGGCAGACGGTTTTCCGCGTCGACCCGAGCTGGCAGTAAGTGCAGTCCAGGGTACAAGTCTTGAAGGGGATGATGTCCACGCCCAGGGAGAAGCCCAGGCGCCGCGAGGGCACGGGGCCGTATATATGGCGGCGGCCGCCCATCAGGCCTTGCCCTTGTAGATCTCGATGAACTTCCGGAGGGACCGGTCGTAGGTCTTCTCCACAGCATCGGGGAACAAGCAGGCCGGGAGCTCCCGGAGGCTCCAGTGGTAGACCAGGCAATCGCAGCAGAGCCCCTTCCGGCTACAGGGCTCCCAGCTGCAGTTGCACCGGGCCTTGTTTTTCGCGCTTTTGCACTCGCTCATTCGCCGCTCTCTTATATAAGGAGTATATCTCCCCTTATTATAGGATTTCCATGCCCATAAGGAAACCGCCCCCGCACGAATGCCGCGGCCGTTTCCTCATGGGCCTGAGGGGTAGCCGGTATCCGTCCCTACTTCCAGATCTCGGGGAGAAGGGGGTACTGGGTCTTGAAACCCAGGATGGCCAGGTAGAGCCCGTAGTCCGGGTAGTTCCGTCGCAGCTCCCTCAGATTCTCCATGGGGTCGTAGGGCGTCCCTTCGGGGATCTCGTGACCGACGCACTCGGAGAGGAGATGGAGTTTCTTCGACATCCAGGCGTCGAGGGTGACCGGCAGGCGGAACGGCCCGAGCCCGGCCAGCCTGTCGTCGCGGCCGATGATCGGCTGGGTGATGATAAAGGACGCTCCGGCGTCCACCTTCCGCCTCATCTTTTCCAGCTCGGCGTCCTGCGGCTCGTAGGGATTGAAGGCGACGCCGCAGGTGAATTGGCCGGGGAACTCCCGGTCGATGTAACGCAGGAGCTCGACCGAGGTCACGGTCAGCGCCTCGACGCCGACCTCGGCCGGCTCGAGCCGATGGAGCCGCTGGCTGCCGTCACCGGAGACGATCAACAGGTGTTTGCCGCCGGCCGTTTTGAACGCGGCTAGGATCTCGTCGAGTTCTTTCTTGGTGTGGAATGTGTTGAGATGGACCATCAGCTGTTCCGGATGGACCGGCAGTCCCATGAGGTCGATGGTCTCCATGGCGCCATAGCTCAGCAGGCCCATGGGGTTATCGGTGATGCATACGATCCAGCCCGCATCCATGACCTTCCGGTACTTCTCCTCAAAGACGTGGAGGTCCTTCTCGATGTCCTCGGAGCTCCGTTTGGGGGTCTGGAGCTCGACGTGGAAGATCTTATCCATAGAAATCTTTGAGCCGCATGAGCGTGTCGTAGCCCTCGAGCTTCAGGATGTCTTCGAGGCAGGCCCGGGCCGGGTGGCCCGGCGGCAGGATCTCGTACTTCCGCACGGTTGAGCCGATGATGGTATCGAGGCCGTGGGGCATGGCCAGGGTCAGGAAAGCGCTCTCAAGGGGTCCTTTTACCGGCGACCCTTCGGCCCTTTTCGAGGGGAGCATGACCGTGAAGTTGCTCAACCCCACCGACATGTGGACGCCGGCGAAGAACAGGTCGTCGTGGATGAGGGCGAGGGACTCCAGTACGCGCTTGAACTGGCCTTCGCAGTCGCTCCCGATCGGGGCGATGCCCGGGTCGATGATGGCCTGGTCGTAGGTGAAACCGGGGATCCGCCGCCGGGCTTCCTCGAGCAGGGCCCGGGCCGTCTGCCGGGTTTCCTCCGCGGTCCGGTTGGCGTTGGCGCAGCTGGCGCCGGGCTCGAACCGCTCCGAGGCCATGAGGATGGGCATGAACGGCTGGGCCGCCCACAGGTCGAACATCTGGAGGCGGAGCGGCGAGATCGAGTTCAGGACCGGCTTCAGCCCGCCGGCCCGGGCGAGGTCATAGGCCTTAAGGCCCGCCTCGGCGATGGCCGGGTCCGGTGTGTCGATGGACAGAGGCTTGGTCGTGACCGACTGGATTCTGCGGACAAGGTCGGCCATGAACTCGGGGGACCGCCCCCCGACGTTCACGTCGATGTAGGCGGCGCCCCTCTCGTCCTGGCCCCGGGCCAGCTCGAGGAGGCCGGCGACGTCGTTTTCGTCGAAGAGCTTCTTCGTCGAGGGCACGGAGTCGTTGATCGACTCTCCGATGATCGTCAATCCGGGAATGGCCATGGCGGTATCGCTCCTTACGGGGACGAAGTTCCCCTCACCTGTGCCCGCTCAATATAGAATATTTTAAGGGAATATTTCAAGAACATGGATCTGTGCCCGCGGACGAGTATTAGCGATGATCCACGGATCGCGCGCTGGTTCTCCCCGAGGCCCCGTTGTCGAGGCCGTGGCTTTCGTGTATCATGTCCATCTTCAATCCCCTTCACGGGATTCCACGGACGCAAGTCCGCGGAGCTTCAGAAGGTTAGCGAGGAGTCCCATGGCGCGATACACCGACCGGGAGGCCAAGGCCGGCCTGAAGACGAAACTGCCGGCCCTGGAGACCTTCCCCAACCAGTTCCCGGATTACGAGATCGCCATCGAGTTCCCGGAGTTCACCTCGGTCTGCCCCAAGACGGGACTGCCCGATTTCGGGACGATCCTCCTCCGTTACGTCCCCGACAAGAGGGTCCTCGAGCTCAAGTCCCTGAAGGAGTATTTCCTGGCCTACCGCAGCCTGGGCATTTTCTACGAGAACGTGGTCAACCGCGTCCTCGAGGACATCGTCCGGGCCTGCCGCCCGTCGAGCGCCGTCGTCAGGGGCGAGTTCAATCCGCGCGGCGGACTCCGGTCGGTCGTCGAGGCCCGTTACCCCCGCCCCCGGACCCGCGGGCGCTGAGGGCCGACCCCACCATTCCGCGAGTCTCCTCCCGAGGAAAAGCCGAGATGTCCCAGTTAATCCATTCGCTTCCCCGGGCTGAAGCCCGGGATATGCTCAGGATTGATACTGAGCACCGCCAACCCCGTTTAAAAAAAACGGGGTTGGCGGGGTTGAACGTATCAACGAACGGCCCGCGGCTGGGCCGGACCGACCTGTTGATGCTCCTGACCGTCCTGCTCTGGGCCATCAACGTCTCGGTCCTAAAGATCGGCCTGAGGACGATGTCGCCCCACGGCTTCAACGCCGTCCGGCTGGCCCTGGCCGCGATCGCCTATCTGGCCGTGCTCGCGGTGAGCCGGGACAAGTTCTCGCTGGCCCGGAAGGGGGACGGGTGGAAGGCGGCCGGACTCGGGCTGTTGGGCATCACGGGCTATCAGATCGTCTTCATCCAGGCCCTCGCCCGGATGAACGCGTCGACGGCCTCCGTCGTCATGGGGACAAGCCCTATCTTCATCGCCCTCCTGGCCACCGCGGTCGGGAAGGAGCGGATCTCGCTCGCCGGCTGGGCCGGCATCGCCATCTCCGTGGCCGGCTTTCTTCTCGTCGTCTCCGGAGAGAACGGGGGCCTCGTCTTCACCTGGGAAGTCATGGGCGGGGCGGGCATGATCCTCGTCGCCAACGCTTTCTGGGCCGCCTACACCGTATTCTCGAAACCGGTCCTGGGGCGGAATTCGGCGTTCCGTTTGGCCGCCGTGGGGACGATCGCCGGGACCTTGATCTATCTGCTATTCGCGGCGAGGGACCTGGCCGCGGTCGATTGGGCGCGGATCCCCTGGCAGGGCTGGGGGGCCATCCTGTATTCCGGCCTGGTGGCCATCTTCCTCTGTTTCGTACTCTGGTACCGGTCCGTCCAGGCGGTCGGGAGCTCCAAGACGGGCGTCTACGGCAACCTGACCCCCGTCCTGGCCATCCTCTTCGCGGGGGTCGCGCTCGGCGAGCGGCTGAGCGTGCTCCAAGCCGCCGGCGCGGCCATCACCTTGTTTGGCGTCTACCTGACGCGGTCCGGCTACAGGCTCTTCGAGCGGAAGGGCGGCCTGGACGCCGCCCAGTCGGATTAGCCTGGTCTATTCACATAAAAACCGGACTTTCTTTGACGAGCTTGAAATAAACCGACGAATTGACGGCCCCCGGTTAATGGCAATTTGCTCCCAGGATACAACGACGAATCGACGTTTTTATGAATGGACCAGGCTAGCGCAGTCCGTAGACTTTGTGGAGCTGGACGGACACGCGGATGTTGGACAGTCCCGTCCGGTAGGCGTCTTCTAGGACTTTCAGCGCTTTCTTTCGGCTCCACGGAGCGTTCGACTGCGGCTGGAGGATTAGGGGGATCTCCCGGGGGAAGGATCTTCTCACCGTCCTGACGGCGTCGAGCGTGAGCGTCCGGCAGACGACGAGCTTCACTTCCCGGGCCCTCTTCAGGAACCCGGGGTGGAAGTCATAATCCGGCGGCTTGGGCGACACCGTGATCCAGTCCGCCCCCGGCTCAGGGGGGAACGTCCCGTTCGTTTCGACCTGGATCTTGAGCCCTGCTTCGTGGAGGCGCCGAACGAGAGGGCGGACGTCTTGGGCCAGGGGCTCGCCCCCCGTCAGGCAAACCCAGGCCGCAGGGAAGCCGCGCCGGAGCCGGAGGACTTCTCCCGCGATTTTTTCGACCGGCGTCTCCCGGCCGCCGCGCCAGGCCTTCTTCGTGTCGCAGAAACCGCAGCGGCGGTTGCACCCGGAGAGGCGGACGAAGATCGTCGGCTCGCCCTGGCGCAGGCCTTCGCCCTGGACCGAGGCGAAGATTTCAGTCGTCTTCAGCGTAGGCGGCCGACGCATCCTCGGATTCCCAGACTGTCACCGACTTGACCGGGTAGGTTTTCTTGAGCTCGCCGT
The DNA here is from genome assembly GCA_001773855.1 of Candidatus Aminicenantes bacterium RBG_13_64_14. Lineage (GTDB taxonomy): Bacteria > Acidobacteriota > Aminicenantia > Aminicenantales > Saccharicenantaceae > RBG-16-66-30. Next base: position 3,260 of record MEXZ01000157.1, on the reverse strand, counting down.
AGAGATGGCGGGCGATGTTCTCCGCGGACGGATTGAAGGGGAAGACCTCGTTGAGGAGGGTATGGTCGGGCAGGGCCGCGGTCAGGACCCTCTTGACCTCGGTGAAGTCGAATCCGATGCCGGTCCGGTCGAGCTCGCGGACGGCGATCTCGACTTCGACCTGGAACGTGTGGCCGTGGACCTTTTCGCACTTGCCCTTGTATTCCTTGAGATAGTGGGCCGCCGAGAACTTGTCCCGGACCTTGAGTGTCCAGCTCATCGCTTTCCTTCCTTTCGAAGACGGACGAGGAGGGGATCTTCGCGGCCGAGGGCCTTCCAGGCCCGGGCGCGAAGCCGGCAGGACGAGCAAGTCCCGCAGGGGAGCTCCCCTCCGGCATAACATGAGACCGAATAAGAATAATCGGCGCCGAGGGCCAGGCCGTTCCGGATGATGTCCGTTTTGCCCAAGCCGACAAGCGGCGCGAGGACGCGCGGCCGCGGTCCGCCGAAAGCGGCCTTCGTCCCCTCGCGGATGGCCTTCTCCATGGCCCTGACGAAACGCGGCGTGGTATCCGGATAGTCGGGGGAGTCGGCGACGTGGAAGCCGCAGGCAAGGTCCCGGACGCCGCGCGCTTCGGCCCAGGCGGCGGCCAGGGCGAGGAAGATGCCGTTTCGGAACGGGACATAGGTCGCGGGAGGGCCGGACGCCTTTTTCAGCGGCCGGGCGGAGCGGGGGAGAGGGATGGCGGGGTCGGTCAGCGCCGACCCGCCGATTTGCCGGAGGTCGACCTTGAGGACGGTGCACGGGACGCCCAACCGGCGGGCGGCCTTCCGGGCGAGAGAGACTTCGACGCGATGCCGCTGGCCGTAGTCGAAGGTCAGGGCGTGGACCCGGTCGTAGCGGGCCAAAGCCCAAGCCAGGGCCGTCGTCGAATCGAGCCCTCCCGAAAACAGCACTACGCAGGATGTCACCGCGGCTTTCCTCCGACCACGATAATAATCGAGCCGGACCGGATTTTCAAGACAGACTCATCCGCGATCCCAAATGAAACGCGTGGGGTGTTCCCAGAGGCGGCCGTGGGATAAGGGGCAGAGGGGTGTCGTCAGAGGGAGCGGCGGGGAGCGGAGTCTTCGTAGCGACCAGCAGAATTGTAGGGGAGTACCCGGAGCATTTATGAGTGGGATTGTGGCCGTGTCGCGGTTGACACCCCCGGGCCGGGATGGTATATCTTGAAATTCGAACGATGAGCGAACATCCGATCGAAAAGGGCATCGCCGGGGTCGTCAAGACCTACGAGCTCCTCGACCGCGTCCGGACCCGGCAGGACCTCATCATCCGCGACGACCAGTTCGACTACGAAGCCCTGCTCGACGCGGCCCGCTACACGCGACGCCGGCGCATCCGGGTGAGCTTGCTGGACACCGGCCGGCTCGGCCTCACGGAGCTCGAAGCCCTCGTCCGCGAAGGCGTCCGCGTCCTGACCTCGGACGAGGCCCGGCCGCGGGCCGACGAATGGGAGATCCTGCTCGAGGCCTGCCGGACTTCCCGGACTTTCTTGTCGGTGTTCTGGAACGGCCCGCTTCCATCGGCGGAGGGAACCGGCGGCATTTCCCTCCAGGACCTCGAGGACGTTCTGGCGCGAGAGATGGATTTCCACGTCTCGAACCTGAACGCGCAGCGCGACCCCGTACTCCTGGCCGAGCTCGCGGCCGTATCCAAGTCCGGCCGGGGCTATTTCGTATATTACCACCATGGGCCCCTCGCGGCGGAGCTGGGCATGCCGGCGGGCCGGGGCGCTTGGGTCCATCTGACCGACGGCGGCTCCGCGGACGAGACGTGGGCCGGGCTCGCCGCCGGGACCGCCCGCGCCGGCGCGGCGGCCGGCGTCCGAGCCGTCGTCCGCGTGGAGCGCGGCCTGCCGCTCGAGGTCCTGGAAGAACTCTGGGCCGCCGGCGCCGCGCTTCTCTTCCAAACGCCGCCGAGCGACGACCGGTCCCTGCTGCGTCCCATCGAAATGCGCGCGGCGAAGCGGAAGGTGCCGGCGCGGGCGTACTTTCTCTCCACGGCTTTCCTGCCGTGAGCGTCCGATTTCTCTTGAAAAAACCTGCTCTTCCGCTACAATACGAATCTCATGAACGCGCATGAACTCGGGCAATCGCTGTCGCTTTGGGCCGTCGTCCCGTTCGCGGGGCTTCTCCTGTCCATCGCCCTCCTTCCGCTTCGCGCGCCGCACTTCTGGGAGAGCCACAAGAACAAGGCCCTCGTCGCCTTCCTGTGGTCCCTGCCTATAGCGGTCTACTTCCTGTTCCAGGCCCCGCACGAACTCGTCCTGTCGATGAAGGACTACTCTTCCTTCCTTCTTCTTCTCACGGCCCTGTTCATCATCTCCGGCGGCATCGTCCTCAAGGGAGACCTCAAGGCGACCCCCGAAGTCAACGCGATGTTCCTGCTCATCGGCGCCGTCCTGGCCAACTTCATCGGCACGACCGGGGCGAGCATGCTGCTCATCCGCCCTCTCCTCCAGACGAATTCCGAGCGCCGGCACACGCTCCACGTCCCGATCTTCTTCATCTTCCTCGTCTCCAACATCGGCGGCCTGCTGACGCCGCTCGGCGACCCGCCGCTCTTCATGGGCTTCATCAAGGGCGTGCCCTTCTTCTGGACCCTCCGGCTTTTCCCGATGTGGGCCGTCATGGTCGGCGGCGTACTGCTGACGTTCTACCTCTTCGACAGCTATCAGTACCGTAGGGAAGAGTCCCGCGACCTCATCCGCGACCGGCGCCGCGTCGTCCCCCTGCACATGACCGGGATGATCAACTTCCTCTGGATCGCCGGGGTCATCGCCGGCATGTTCCTACCCTTCCCGCGCCGCGAAGGCGTCTTCATCCTCATGTCCATCATGTCCCTGCTGACGACCAGGCGCCAGTGCCGGGTCGACAACAAGTTCAACTATAACCCCATCCTGGAAGTGGCCATCCTCTTCGCCGGCATCTTCATCACGATGGTGCCGGCCCTGCTCATCCTCAACGCCCGGGCGGCGGAGCTCGGCATCGCCAAGCCGTGGCAGTTCTTCTGGTCCACGGGCATGCTCTCCTCCTTCCTCGATAACACGCCGACCTATCTGGCTTTCTTCTCCATGGGGCAGGGCCTCGGCCTCAACGGCGACGTGATGGGCATCCCATCGATCTTCCTCAAGGCGATCAGCGCCGGCGCCGTCTTCATGGGCGCGAACTCCTACATCGGCAACGGCCCGAACTTCATGGTCAAGGTCATCGCCGAG
>MEXZ01000156.1:8870-11697 GCA_001773855.1 Candidatus Aminicenantes bacterium RBG_13_64_14 | reverse complement strand
GGCAAGTTCTTCTTCGTCCAGCCCTTGGCCGTTTTCACGGGGCACGACGGGTCGGTCTATGTCCAGGAATACAAGCAGCTCCTGAAGTTCGACGCCCAGGGCCGGTTCGTCAAGAACCTGCTCAAGAGAGGGCAGGGGCCGGGCGAGCTCGACGACAACCTGACCGACGTCGTCGTCCGGGAGAAAGACATTATCCTCTGGTCGTCGAATAACTACAAGTTCATCCGGCTCGACCTCGACGGCCGTTTCATCGAGGACAAGAAGCTCGTCCAAGGATTTCTCGGCTCCCTCCTCGGTGCGTTCGGCGGCAGGTGCTTTTTTCTCAGGCACGAAATAGACACGGCGAAGTCGAGGCCCAGGGTCAGCGGGATCTTCGAGACCCCCCGCCGTCTGGTCATCGTCCCTGAAAACGGCGAGGCCGTTCCCACGCCCGTTCTGATGCCGATGACCGAAGCCAGACACTTCGGGCCGAGGTCCGCTAGCGTGAGCACGATATCACGAGCCATGCCGCTCGCGGCGGACGACCGAACGGTCTTCATCTTCCATTCGCCGGACTACCTCATCAAACTCCTCGACCTCGAGACCGGAGAGATCATGTGGAGCTTTCGGAGGGAGTACGACCGCGTGAGGTACGAAGTTAAAACGCCGCCCGGATATCCGGCGGAGCTCGTCCCGAAATACCACAACGACCTCTGCCGCCTTCTCTGGCGGAACGACCGGCTGTGGGCCGTGACGTCGACCTTCGATCCGAAAAAGGGGATCCTGGTCGACGTCTTCAGCCGCGAGGGCCGCTATCTCGATAACTTCTACCTGCCGCTCTTCAAGATCCGCAGGAACAACCCCCAGTACTACGCCCCGATGGCCATCCACGGGAATTTTCTCTACCTGCTCGAGGCGGACGAGGACGACCTGATCTCCTTGATCAAGTACGAGATCGGCGGGGAGTAGACCTATTTCCAGGTGAGTTTTTCGAGCCGTTCGAGTGACTTCCGTGCCGTCGTGCCCGCGGCGGCCGATTGGTCGATCCCGAAAACTGACACCGAGACGTAACCGTTGCGCACGGCCCAGATGTCCGTGTCTTTTCCGGCCGGCGCGAGGTGCTTCCAGGACGGTTTGTATTCCGTCGCGCCCTCGGGGGTTATGGATCTTTCGAAGAAATTGATCGGCGCTCGCGTGTCCTGCCGCGTCAGCCGCAGGCCGCGGATTCCCGCCTTGGGGAGGGCCGGGACGTTGACGTTGAGGAATACGCCCGCGGGGATGCCGCTCTTCCCGAGCGCACGGACGATGTCGGCCATGACCGCCGCGGCCATCTCATAATCCATCCCGTCCCCACGGGCAAGATTGACGGCGATCGCCGGGACGTCCAGAAAGGCCGCCTCGCGGGCGGCCCCGACCGTGGCCGAATAAAACGTCACCGTGCCCAGGTTCTCGCCCATGTTGATGCCCGATACGACCAGATCCGGCTTCGTGGGGAGGAGCACCTCGAGAGCCAGCCGGACGCAGGTCGCCGGCAGGGCGTCGATGGCGAACCACTTCACACCCCGGCTTTCCCTCTCCTCGACGGCGATCGGCCGGTCCGATGTGACGCCGTGACTCGTGCCGCTGCGGGGGTCCCGCGGAGCGGCGACGGTCACCGTTCCCAGGGGAACGAGCGCCTCGGCCAGGGCCAGTATCCCAGGTGCTTCGATGCCGTCGTCGTTCGTGACGAGGATCTTCAGCGGCCCCGGAGCCGGCTCAGGGACGGCTCCGCCGCACGCCGTCGAGAGAAGAACGGCGATCACGATCCAATTTCGCAGGGCGTGCCGTCTTTTCATCGCTCGCTCCTTTGCTCCGAGGCTCCCTTTGCACATTCGGTGTGCAATTTCTCAAAACTATGCGCCTGACAGTTCTTTAGAATCGCGATCAGGCGCTTTTTCCACAGGGTTATGCACAAAGTCTGTGGAAATCCCCTCCCTATTTTTTATTTTTCACGTAGCGGTCGAACCATTCGAACATTTCGGCGAGGACGTGAAGGACCGACTCGCGGGCGGAGTAACCGTGGCTCTCGTAGGGCAGGTAGACGAAGCGGGCCGTCGTCCCGAAGCCCTTCAGGGCGGCGAACAGGCGCTCGGACTGGATGGGGAAGGTGCCGGAGTTGTTGTCGGCCATGCCGTGGATGAGCAGGATGGGCTCGTTGATCAAGTTGGCGTGCATGAAGGGCGACATCTTGATGTATGTCTCGGGGGCCTCCCAGAGGGTCCGCCGCTCGCTCTGGAAGCCGAACGGGGTCAGGGTGCGGTTGTATGCGCCGCTGCGGGCGATCCCGGCGGCGAAGAAGTCGCAGCGGGCGAGCAGGTTAGCCGTCATGAAGGCGCCGTAGCTATGGCCGCCGACCCCGACCCGTTTCGGGTCGCCGACGCCCATTTCGTCGAGCTTGCGGATGGCCGCCTCGGCGTTGGAGACGATCTGCTGGACGAAGGTGTCGTTGACCGTCTGGGGATCGCCGACGACGGGCATCTCGGCGTTGTCGAGGACGGCGTATCCCTGGGTGACGAAGAAGAGCTGCGATGTCCCCCGGAAGAAGGTGAACCGGTTGACCGAGCCGCGGATCTGGCCGGCCACCGCCGCGGTATCGTATTCCATGGGGTAAGCCCAGACGACGACCGGCAGGCGGGTGCCCGGCTTGTAGCCCGGGGGCAGGTAGAGCGTGCCGCTGAGCTCCAGGCCGTCGGCGCGCTTGTAGGCGATGCGCTCGCGCCCGATGCCGGTCAGCTGGGGCGCCGGGTCCTTGAAATCAGTCAGGGCCGTCCGCTTCTTGGTCTTGAGGTCGTAGAGATAGTAGTTTGGA
>MEXZ01000156.1:7212-8796 GCA_001773855.1 Candidatus Aminicenantes bacterium RBG_13_64_14 | reverse complement strand
GTACCGCGGTCCCAGATCTTGACCGGCTCGGCGGCCGGGTTGGCCAGGTCGACGAGGAACGTCGTCCGCCAGCTCCGCTTCCACTCGCTCTGGGAAGCCAGGGCCTTTCCGGGCGTAGCGAAATAAGAGATGCCGGCGGCCCGCTCCTTGAGCTTGAGAACCTCTCCCGGCTCGCCCGCGAACGGCGCGTCGAGCGTCAGGTAGTGGTCGCGGAAGGAAACCGTCTTCTTCGGGTCGCCCTCGTCCAGGGCCTCGGTCCAAATGAGCGTCGCCGGCTTGTGGGTCATCCAGTTGACGCCGCGCGGGCCTTTGGGGACGCCGTTGATGGGAACGTTCTCTTCCGGCGGGAGGTCGGCCAGCACCCTGACCAGGCCGCCGTCCATGTTCCAGATCTCGACGGAATGGGCGAATCCGTTGGCGGGGAGCGAATAGGAATAAGGCCGCTTGATCCGCTCGACGAGGATGTAGTCCATGGCCGGGGAGACGGAGATCGAATCGAAGATCCCGGGACGGCCGATCTTGCGGAGCTCGCCGGTGGCGATGTCGACGATGGCCGTCTGGGACGTGGCGTAGTGGTCGAAGAGGACCTCGTCGAACGAGTTCTTGAGAAGGTCCTGGTAGGTGGCGACCTTGGTCTCCTTGCCGCCGGAGACCTGGATCTCGGGGCCCTTGGGGACGCGCGGCGGGGCGGGCGCCGGGCCGCGTCCGTCGGGGACGAGCGGGACGACGAGGCGCCGGCTGTCCGGCATCCAATCCATGCCGCCGACGACGGTGTTGACGACGGCCGGCGTCAAGGCCTTGGCCGTTCCCGACTTGACGTCGACGGCCCAGAGTTCGACGCCGCCTTCGATGTAGCGGAGGAAGGCGATGCCCTGTCCGTCAGGCGACCAGGAGGGGAAGGTGAACTTGAAGCCCTCGGGCAGGGCGATCTTCCTGACCTGGCCGGACTTCATGTCCTTGAGGCTGATGCCCGTCGAGAAGCTCAGGACCTGCCGGCTGTTGAGCGCGGGCGTGATGCGCATCCCGGCGATCCGCAGGATGGGCTCGGAGAGATAGGCGATGGACGGCATCGACTCGCGGTCGATGAGAGCCATAACGTCGCGGGCCGGGCTCATGGAGACCATGGGGGTCGGCGGGGCGTCGACGATGGCGACGATCTCCTTGGGCGGGAGCTTGTAGGGCTCCTGGGCGGTGAGCACGGGGACGAACGCGAGAAGCGCGGCGCATAGAACGGTCAGACGGACGGCTGTTTTTTTCACGGGGCACCCTCCAGGCGGTAATTGATCATTGTCGAGAGGGACATTTTATACCGGCGCGCGACCATGTTGCAACGGACGGCTGTTTTTTTCACGGGGCACCCTCCAGGCGGTAATTGATCATTGTCGAGAGGGACATTTTATACCGGCGCGCGACCATGTTGCAACGGGAAGCTGTTTTTTTTTGATTCTCTTCTTATTTATCCTATATAATGACCGGGCCGCACTCCCGGAAAGGCCCCATGCGCGACTGCGACCCGACCAGCGTTTTCCTCTCCGTCGTCTTCCCCGTCTACGACAAGGAAACGCGGATCGCCGCGAGCCTCGA
>MEXZ01000156.1:2322-7204 GCA_001773855.1 Candidatus Aminicenantes bacterium RBG_13_64_14 | reverse complement strand
TGGCCTATCTTGCCGGCAAGCCGTTCGTGGCGGAAGTCATCGTCGTCGACGACGGGAGCCGGGACAGGACGGCCGAGGTCGCCGGCGCGGCGCTCGCCGGGCGCATTCCCTCGCGGGTCGTTCGCCGGGCGCAAAACCGGGGCAAGGGCGCTTCGGTCAGGGAGGGGGTTCTCATGGCCTCGGGCGAGATCATCCTCTTCTCGGACGACGACCTGTCCACGCCTATCGAGGAGTTCGACAAGCTCCTGGCCGCGATCATGGCGGGGGCCGATGTCGCCATCGGCTCGCGGGCCCTTCCGGAATCGGTCATCCGGGTCCGCCAGAGCCGGCCGCGCGAGATGATGGGGAAGGTCTTCAACCTGCTGGTCCGGCTGTTCGTCCTGAAGGGATATCGCGATACCCAGTGCGGCTTCAAGGCCTTCCGGCGCGAGGCGGCGATGGAGCTATTTTCGCGGCTCCGGACGGCCGGGTTCGCCTTCGATGTCGAGATCCTCGTCCTCTGCCGGGAGCTCGGCTTCCGCGTCGCCGAGGTCCCGGTCGCCTGGAGCGACGCGCGGCCGAGCCGGGTGAGGATCATCAGGGGCTCCCTGGGGATGTTGATGGAACTCTGGCGGATGCGGCGGCGCCGCAACGGACTCCCGTCGCGCGATGAAAACGTTCGAAAACAAGGAGGCGGGAATGCGCGGAATTGAAAGAAAATTGCGGCTGGGCGGCCGGTTCGCAGTCATCAGCCTGAGCCTCGGGATGGCGCTCGTTTCCTGCGCTACGGAGAAGGGGGAGGCCGACCTCGTTCTGGTCAACGGCGATATCTATACAATGGAGGCGGTCGCCCCGAAGGCCCGGGCCCTGGTCGTCAAGGGCGACAGGATCCTGGCCGTCTGCGCGACCGACGACGAGGCCGGGGCCTACATCGGGCCGTCCACGAAGGTCGTCGACCTCCGGGGGCGGTGGGCCGTCCCCGGCCTCATAGACGGGCATGTCCATTTCAACCAGGCCGGGGCCCTGATCCTCGACGCCAACCTCATGACGGTCTCGGACGAGGCCGGTTTACGGAAAGAAATCGGCCGGGTCACCGGAATCCTGGAGGACGGCGAGTGGATCACGGGCGGCCTTTACGGCGCCTACGAGCAGTGGGCCCTGGGGGATTCGGGCGCGAAGGAAGACGGGAAAAAGGAGCCGTGGCGTCCGGCGCGGGCTATGATTGACGACCTGACCCCGGCGAACCCGTGCTTCCTCTGTCGCTTCGATTATGGGGAATGGCTGGCCAACACGGCCGCTTACGAAGCCGCCGGACTCGACCGGGCGCCTCTCGAAGGGATGGAAATCGGGAAGGACGGCAGGCCGACCGGGATCATCTTTGCCGGGACACCCGCCTTCAGGAAGATGCGCGAATCGCAGAAGCCCAAGTCCCGGGCCCGGCTCCTCGACGAGAACCGGGCGGCGCTCAAGGCCCTGCGCGAGGCGGGGATCGTCGAGGTCCACGACATCGAGCGGCCTGACCAGACGGACCGATTCGCCGAGCTCGAAGAGCGGGGCGAGCTGACCTGCCGGGTCTGGCTGAGGCCGGACCTCTCGCGCGGCGCGGAGCTCGGACAGGCCGGCTTCAGGATGGGGCTCCACCCCAAGACCAGGCAGAAGAGCGCCTGGCTCCGCTACGGCGCCCTCAAGGGCTACATCGACGGCATCATGGGCACGCACGGGGCCCTGTTCTTCGAGCCCTACGACGACGAGCCGGGCAATTACGGCCACTGGCGTCCGCATACCTCCGACGACCCGGACAACAAGGTCCGGAACATGGACAAGATATTCGGGCTTATCAAGACGGGGCTCGAGTTCGGCTTCGTCCCCAACGTCCACGCCATCGGCGACCGGGGCGTCGCCGAGATGCTCGACCTCTACGAGAGGCTCAGCCGGGAGCTCGGGCGCGACCTCGAAGGCTCCCGGGTCATCCACGCCCAGGTCATCCGGCCGCGGGACTTCCCGCGCTTCAAGGCTTTGAACGTCATCGCCGAGGTCAACCCCTATCACATCTCGGACGACATGCGTTGGATGGAGGAACGGATCGGCCGCGAGCGGTGCAAGGGGGCCTACGCCTTCAAGACGCTGCTCGCAAACGGGGCCACGCTCAGCTTCGGCTCCGACTGGCCGGGGACGAGCGCCGCTCTCTACCACATGCATCCGAAGTACCTGATCTATGCCGCTGTCACCCGGCAGACCTTGAACGGAACGCCCGAAGGCGGCTGGTTCCCGGAGGAGAGGATCTCCGTCGAGGAGGCCCTGCGTGCCTACACGATCAACAACGCCTATGCCGCCTTCGAGGCGGATCTCCGGGGATCCTTGAAGGAGGGAAAACTCGCCGACATCACAGTCTTCGACAGAAACCTCCTCGAGATTCCGGCGGCCGATATCCTCAACGCCGAGGTGACCCGCACCATCGTCGGCGGAAAGATCGTTTTCGAGAAAGACTAGAGATCTTCGCTGATAGCGGCCCGCCGCCGGGCCCTTCACAAGGGGAGAATTCACCCCGGGAATCACCCCCAAGGGTGATAGCCCCCGTCTTCTTCCCCCCTCACAATGGGCGGGAACCTCTTGCCGGGTTTTCAGACGGGAGTGCCGCTATGGAAAGACGCAAACACAGCCGATTCCAGCAGTGGAACAAGGCCATCATCAAGTCCGCCTCCGGCGGGGACGGGATACTGCCCCTCTGTCCCATCGACGCCTACGCCTGGGACCTGTCGATCGGCGGAGCGAGAGTCCAGTCCGAGGAGCGTTTCCCCGTCGGGGCCATCGTGCGCATCCACCTCGAACTCGTCAGGTCGCGGGAGGCGGTCAGCATCGATGGCGCCGTCCGCTGGTCCCGGTGGAACGAAAAGGAGAATATCCACGAGTTCGGGATCGAGTTCCAGGAATGCAGCCAGACAACCCTCCAGGCCATCATGAATAACCTCTACCGCGAAACAGACCGGAAAGCGAAGGACGAACAGCCCCGCGGCTCCTTGGGCAAGGGTGCCGTGTAATCCCGCCTGCACGCCAGGCAGATTTTATAGAAAGCACCATGCAAAAGCGCAAAGACCGGCGTATCAAGCAGTGGAACAAGGCCGTGATCAAGCCGTTGCCGCAGGGCCAAGATCCCCTTCCCTCCGGCGAAGTCAAGGCCGTCACCTGCGATCTTTCGCTCGGAGGGGCCCGGATCTACTCGCCGGAGCCATTCGAGGTGGGGACCGTCCTCCGGCTCAATATCGAACTCGTCCGGTCCCGGGAAACCATCAGCTTGAAGGGCCATGTCAAATGGGTCAAGCGAGATGAAGCCGAGAATGTCTTTGAATTGGGCATCGAGTTCGATCACGATACCGCTCAGACCGTCACGAGCCTGCTGAAGAACCTCCACGGCCTGCTGCCCTGAATCCCCTCAGCGGCCGGGGCGGGCCGCCGCGGTCCACTGCCGCTGCGAAGGCTCGTCCCTTGACTCAACCTACCCGCGCCGTCCTGACCCTTCCCGTTATCGCGATCGTGATCCTGTATGTTCCCTGCGCGTTGGACACCGTGATCGAAGCCAGGTCGGAGACCGTTCCCTGCGGATGGAAGACGGGGCTGTTGTTGGCCCGGACGGCGACGCCGGGGAGCGAGGCCGCCCTCGCCGTCAGCCAGATCTTCGCGGCCTCGTCGTAGCGCTCGAAGACGAATCCCGAAGGAACGAATCGGACCCGGACCGGCGCTCCGGACATGATGGCCCTGAACCGGGCCTGATTGAGTCCGGACGTCACTTCCCAGATCCCCGACTGCAGCTGGAATTTCGGCACGAGCCGCTGGAATGTGTATGCGCCTCCGTAGATGAACAGGCCGGCCAAGGTGAGGGCCATGACGATCTCGATCAGCGTGAATCCCCTTTGGCTCCGTCCCATTCAATACTCCTTCCAGACGAGGACCTTGAGCGAGAAAAAGGCGAGGCGCGGCGCGGCCGTCACCGGGGCGTTTCCCGGGAATTCGCCGGCCGCGGTCCTCTCGTCCCGGACGATGGCCAGCGTGTTCCCGTTTCCGGAGAAGTCGTTTGCGTGGAGGGCGCCCAAGATTTGGACGTCCTTCCCCAAGCCCTCGATCGTGAACCCGCCCGAGGCCGCGGTGATCGAGGCCTGGAGTTTCAAGTCGGGAGGGGCCTCTTCGCCGATGGCGATCCCGCCACCGAGCGGTTCGCCCGAGACGACATCCCGTCCCGCCGAAAAGATGACGAGCTGGGCCCGCGAGTCCTTGACGTAGGGGACGCCGTCCTGCCAGCGGACGCCTTGGAGGATGAGGTGCGAGGAGATGGTGACCTTGTCCGAGGAGACGATGGTCAGATCGACGCCGCTTAGAACGGCTGGCGTTTCTCTGTCGAGAGCCAGTTCGATCCGGCCGTCGTCCGCGACATATCCGCCGCCGAGCGATTCGATCTTCCCGTTGACGATGACGATCGGCAGGGGTACGAGGTCGTAAGCGAAACTCCCTTCCGGAGTCCGGAAATCCGTCCGGCTTCGCGCCGGGCTGAACTCGAGGACCCATTCTGCCCCGTCCGCGCGGAAAGCGATGACTTGGGCGTCGCCGCCGATCGCCAGGATAAGCTCTTCGAGGTCCCCCTGGACGAAGACGCCGCCGAGTCCCAAGTCGTTTTGGATGAGGTAGACGCCTTCGGGGACGGGTTCGGTGGATGGTTCGAGCCCGAGCGCCTCCCTCAGCCGGGCGGGCGTCAGGTCTCCGGGGCGGAAGACCCCGATATTCAAGGCTTTCGCGACGGTTGGGCCCAGGTCGGCCGGAAGGACCCCTTCGGCCGCGGCCGAAAGCCCAGGCCTGAGGACCTCGCCGGGTTTCGACAGGAACCGGATCCCGTTTTCCCCGGGGAAGGCGGCTT
>MEXZ01000156.1:0-2313 GCA_001773855.1 Candidatus Aminicenantes bacterium RBG_13_64_14 | reverse complement strand
CGGTCAAGTCTTTCCCTATAAAGAGAGGAATGGCCGGCATTGGCAGACGTCCGGCCAGAAGCCCCAGAGAGCCCTCGAGGACGGACCGGCGCCTCGCCTTGACATGGCTCAGCCCGCCCGAGGCCTCGATCTGCAGCTTGGCCGAGATCCGGAAATATCCGCCCATGTCCGTGAGCCCGCCGAGGCCGCAGGTGGCGCGGCTTTGCCAGGTCATCTCCCCGAAAGACTCTTCGAGGATCCGGGGAAAGGCGGCGCCCAGGGCGTCCTCGAGGAGGAGGGGGAATTCCGTCTCCGGCCTTGTCCGCAGGCCCTCTACGCGTTCGGCCGCCACCGCGGCCAGAGGGCCCGCGGCTTCGAGCCACTCCGTGAGGTCGCGGAGCCCCCGCTTGAGACCGTTTTCCGACGCGCAGTCGAGGAGAACCGCGAACTTGCGGAATCCGTTGATCTTCAGGTGGACTCCCGAGGCGTGGATCATGGCCAGGCCGAGCCCCGAAAAGACGAAGAAGAGAAGAAGGACGGCCATGCTGACGGCGCCGCGGTCATGAGCGGGCGAGGGCCGGGTTCTTGAGGAAGACTGTCGTTTCATGATGGTGCACTCCTTCGACGCTGAGTTCGAGGCGGACGCGGACGAGTAGGGCCTCGGGATCGCAGATCCAACTCGTTGCCGCGATGTTCTCGAGAAGGGGTTGGGCCGAACCGGCGTTCACCCGCCGCCGCAGAATGCGGGCCGGCCCGTCCAGGAAGTAGGAGACGTTTTCGAGGAGCGAGACGGCCGCCGTGTCTAGGAAATAATCATGCTCGAGCGGCTCTCCGAGGATGACGGCGCCGCGCTCGACTCTCTCGACTCTCCTGAGTTCGCCTTCACGGCCGTCGCTGAAGCATATCTCCTGGCCGGAGGCGATATCCGCCGTCGAAGCCAGCAGAAGCCGGATGTCCCCGGCGCGCACCGTTCCAGTCAGCATCAGGGGCTTTTCAAGAGAAGTCGTCCGAAGCTCGTCCTCTGTCGCTTGCGCGGCCTCGACCAGGCCGAGGGCCATCTCGCCGGCCAGCCCCTGACCTGCATGGAGGAGGTCGATCCTCATTTTGTCGAGGGCCGCCAGAGCGCCTTGTCCCGCCTCCTCTCTCTCTTTGAGCCGGAAAAAGACCTTTTGGGACAGGCCGAAAAACTGGAGGCTCGACGATATGACAAAAAACGACAGGGCCATCCCGAGCAGGCATTCGATCAGAGAGAACCCGCCCTTTCTCATGGCCGGAACCCCAGGTCCCGCGAGATGAAGAGCACCGCCGCCGTTTCCGGCCCCGGCCGCCCGGCGTACCGGACCCTGAGGACGATCTTCTTCATCCTGTCCCCGTCGTCGGTCACCGTCCACTCCTCCGCGATGGGACAGTTCCCCGGCCCGCCGGGGACGACCTCCGCGTGCTCTCCGGGCGAGAGCGCGCCGTCTTCCAGGGGCCGGGACTTCAGCGTTTCGAGCCTCGCCGTGAGCGCGCGGGTGAGAGCCGCCGTGATGTCGCCCTTCCGTTTCGCCGCCAGCGAAAAAATCAGGAGCTCGGCCGCGCCGACGACGAGGAGAAGGGCCAGGGTCATGGCCACCAGGACTTCGATGAGACTGAATCCGCGCCGCTTCATGACCGCCTCCATATTCAGCTTTCGCCCCCTCTCAAGCGGGCGGCGTGCCAGTCCGGCCGAAAATAATCCCCGGGGGGAGAGAGAAGATCCCTTCCGACGGGCGTCAACCCGAATGGCTAATTGGCTGAAAAATATGGTATATTTCGTCAACCGGCGGCGACGCGCGGCCATCGCTTAATTTTTTTCTGCCGGCTCTTGACAAGCCCCCCGGGAATCCCTATACTATGGGGGCCTTCCGGGCTATCATTCTGACAACCGTCACTGGTTGAAATAATCGTCAGAGTTGGATAGATGAGCGAGGTTTCTCTCTCGGGTTAGAGAGAAGTTTGTTCTTTGAAATAAAAAGCGGAGCGACCAGTTGTTGATCTTTTTTGCCAAAATCAAATTCGATTAGAACTCGCAAGAGTTCTGATAATTGAAGAGTTTGATCCTGGCTCAGAGCGAACGCTGGCGGCGTGCTTAACACATGCAAGTCAAACGGATCCGGGGGGCAACTCCTGGGTTAGTGGCGAACGGGTGAGTAACACGTGGGTAATCTTCCCCCGAGTGAGGAATAAGTCTGCGAAAGCGGGTCTAATACCGCATGATACTTCGGGACATAAGTCCTCGGAGTCAAAGCCGTAAGGCGCTTGGGGATGAGCCTGCGTCCTATTAGCTAGTTGGTAGGGTAATGGCCTACCAAG
>MEXZ01000155.1:5097-5933 GCA_001773855.1 Candidatus Aminicenantes bacterium RBG_13_64_14 | reverse complement strand
CTCCTGGAGGTGGGCGAGATATCCATCGAGGAGGAGGATGACCGGACTGCGCGACTCCTCGGCGGCATTAAAGGCCTCGATCGTGTAGCGATAGCATTCCTCGACGGAGGCCGGGGAAAGGACGATCGGGAGGTAGTCCCCGTGGCTGCCGTGGGCGGCCTGGAGGATATCGCCTTGGGCCGGCAGCGTCGGCATGCCCGTGCTCGGCCCGACGCGCTGGACGTCGACGACGACGAGCGGGACCTCCATCATGTGGGCCAGGCCGATGCCTTCCTGCTTGAGCGACATCCCCGGCCCGGAGGTGCTGGTCATCGCCTTCCGGCCGGCCAGGCTTGCCCCGATGGCCATGTGGATGGAGGCGATCTCGTCCTCGGCGTGGACGAAGGCGATCTCGGGCTCCCGGTCGGCGAGCTCGTGCATGATCTCTGAAGCCGGCGTGATGGGGTAGGCCGCGAAGAACGTCATGCCGGCCTTGAGGGCCCCGCAGGCCACGGCTTCGTTGCCCATGATCAGGCTTTTCATTTCTTCTTCGCCTCGACCTCAATGGCGAAATCGGGGCAGTACTTCATGCACAGAAGGCACTGCGTGCATTTGCCTAAAGACGTCATCTCGTCGTCCTTGAATTCGAGGTTCTTGACCGGGCAGATCGTGATGCAGGTCGAACAATGCTTGCAGTAATCGGCCGTCCAGGCGATATGAGCGTCGATCGGCTTGCTCGGCTTCGGCATCTCAGTGCCCCGGTGCCCCGGGGGGTCCATCGCCCGCCCGATGAAGGCCCATGCGATGGACGCGGTCGGCCTCCCGGACCCTCAGCCGCAGGAACGCGAGGAGAACGG
>MEXZ01000155.1:4507-4678 GCA_001773855.1 Candidatus Aminicenantes bacterium RBG_13_64_14 | reverse complement strand
CCGCTTCGAGCGGAGCGCTCATCCCGTGGCGCTGGACGAGGAAGATGTGGACGCCCAGGATCGCCAGCAGGGCCAGCGGGAGGACGGAAACATGGACGATGAAGAACCGGGTGATCGTGTCGCCCGTCACGTCGTCGCCGGCCCGCATCACCTGGGTGAGCCAGGTTCCGA
>MEXZ01000155.1:4346-4449 GCA_001773855.1 Candidatus Aminicenantes bacterium RBG_13_64_14 | reverse complement strand
CCAGCCGAGCGGCATCTCCGTCATGATCCGGACGACGCTGGCGTTGGCCTCGGCCAGCGTCGGCTGGTAATAGAGCGCCAGCAGGACGCCCGTGACGATCTGG
>MEXZ01000155.1:4110-4203 GCA_001773855.1 Candidatus Aminicenantes bacterium RBG_13_64_14 | reverse complement strand
TTCATCCCTGCCTTTTGACGATCAACGTGTCGCCTTCGACGGAGACGGACAGCCGGCGGAGCGGCGACGGAGGCGGCCCGGCGACGTTGAGGC
>MEXZ01000155.1:3635-3931 GCA_001773855.1 Candidatus Aminicenantes bacterium RBG_13_64_14 | reverse complement strand
GCCATGTCCTTGTAGTCCGCGAGCGGCACGGTCACCTGGTCCGGCTCGGGCGTCGGAGGAACGATATATTTGAGGAGCGGGCTGATGAAGGCCGAGCCCAAGGCGGCCAGCCAGCCTCCGATGAGACCATTCAGGAAGGCGCGCCGCGAGTAAAGGGATGCGGGGAGCTTCATGGTTTCCGTCCGATGAGACGCTTCCATTTTCCGGCGATGAGCTTTCGCCTCAGGCCTTCGATGCCGTCGGCCGGCCGGACGTCCTTGGGGCAAACGTCGTTGCAGCGGAAGACGGTGTCGCAC
>MEXZ01000155.1:2929-3628 GCA_001773855.1 Candidatus Aminicenantes bacterium RBG_13_64_14 | reverse complement strand
CGCCGTCGGGGCCGTCGACGCGCTCCAGCGCCGAGAACGGACGCCGGTCGCGCGGATCGACGGCGAACCGATAGAGCTTGGCCAGGGCGGCCGGCCCGGCGTAGCGTCCGTCCCGGGTGGCGACCGGACAGGCGCTGTAGCAGCTGGCGCAAAGGATGCACGTGATGTACTGGAAGACGCGCTCCATATCCTTCTCTTCGACCCGGTGCCCGGCTTCGGGGGCATCTCCCTGGGCTTGGAGGAACGGTTCGATCCGCCGATAGGCTTCCCAGAAAGGCTTGAGGTCGACGATCAGGTCTTTGAGGATCTCGAGGTTGGGGAGAGGCTCGATGACGACCTCGCCGGACCCCAGGTCGCTGACCTGGGTGCGGCAGGCGAGGGCGATCCGGCCGTTGATGACCAGGCTGCAGGACCCGCAGACGGCCTCGCGGCAGCTGTAGCGGAAGGAGAGGGAGGGGTCCTGCTGGTCGCGGATGTCCTTCAGCGCCTCGAGGACGGTATCCTGCGGCTTCGGCTCATGCCGGTAGAGCTGGAAATGAGGATGCTCGTCCCGCTGCGGCTCGTAACGGAGGATCTTGAAGATCAATAGGTTCTCTCCTGGGGAGCGTACCGTCCCGCCTTGAGGTCCCGATACGTGATCACCGGACCCTTCTCCGACCGGGTGATGATCGTGTGCTTGAGCCAGGCCGCGTCGTCGCG
>MEXZ01000155.1:2352-2679 GCA_001773855.1 Candidatus Aminicenantes bacterium RBG_13_64_14 | reverse complement strand
ATGTCTCTGATCCCGGGCAGGCGCTTGAGGATCTTTTCCCGGCCGAGGTGGCGGAGGTCGAGGTGGACGTATTGGCCCTCGAAGCCGTTCCCCTTGTCGATCTCGGTCTGGATGGACCGGGCGACGATGTCCCGGGGGGCGAGCTCCATGGCTTTGGGCGCGTAATCCTCCATGAACCGCCGCCCCTGGGCATTGACCAGGGTGCCGCCCTCGCCCCGCGCCGCCTCGGTGATCAGGATGTTCTTGCCTAAGAGAGAGGTCGGATGGAACTGGACGAACTCCATGTCTTTGAGGGGGATCCCGGCCTTATAGGCCATGCCGATCCCG
>MEXZ01000155.1:1972-2287 GCA_001773855.1 Candidatus Aminicenantes bacterium RBG_13_64_14 | reverse complement strand
GGTCCGGGGGTACCCCGCTCCGCCGAACGGCCGCTGGGCGATCGTCCCCTCGGAGAAGCGGCTGAACGGCACGCCCCAGTGGTCGAGCTCGTACATCGTCGGGATGGCCCGGCTGGTCAGGAGCTCGGCCGCGTCCTGGTCGGCGAGGTAATCGCTGCCTTTGATCGTGTCGAACGCGTGCCGGTCGCAGGTGTCGTCGGCCCCCTCGGGGTGGTTGGCCAGGGCGGCATTGATCCCGCCTTGGGCGGCCACCGAATGGGAGCGGATGGGATGGACCTTCGAGATGACCGCGACCTTGAGCCCCGGATCGGCGCC
>MEXZ01000155.1:1752-1855 GCA_001773855.1 Candidatus Aminicenantes bacterium RBG_13_64_14 | reverse complement strand
GCGACGTGAAGATCCAGAAGAGGGCCTTTTCCTTGCGCACGCCCAGGTCGATGACGATCGTCCGGAGGCCGTAGAAGGCGTGGTAAACGCCGGCCACGATGAG
>MEXZ01000155.1:1115-1199 GCA_001773855.1 Candidatus Aminicenantes bacterium RBG_13_64_14 | reverse complement strand
GGGTCGGCGGCTATAAGGAGACATGGAAGGGTGAGATCGTCGCCTACCGGCTCAGCCGCCACCTGGGGCTCCACATGGTCCCGG
>MEXZ01000155.1:713-813 GCA_001773855.1 Candidatus Aminicenantes bacterium RBG_13_64_14 | reverse complement strand
GGGCCGAACTTCATCATGGCCACGGTGCCCCGGGCCTTCTTGGACGTCCTCAAGGCCCTGACCCCGGAGATCATCCGGACGGCCGTCGGCGAATACCTCA
>MEXZ01000155.1:357-645 GCA_001773855.1 Candidatus Aminicenantes bacterium RBG_13_64_14 | reverse complement strand
GCCGACATCGGCGAGGCCAAGGTCCTCTACTGATCTTATTTCCGCCCCATCAGCTCATCGACGAGCGGCTTCGCGCCGTAGATCTTGAGCAGGGCCTCGACGATGCCCTGGGCGTGGACCATCACCGACCGGGAGATCCTGTCGTCGTACACGAACCGCGTCGGGAGCGATTGGATGTTCCCGTCGAACAGGACGCCGACGAACTCGCCTTTCCGGTTGACGAGGGGCGAGCCCGAGTTGCCGCCGATCGAGTCGGCGGTGGAGACGAAGTTGATCGGCGTCGATAGC
>MEXZ01000155.1:0-290 GCA_001773855.1 Candidatus Aminicenantes bacterium RBG_13_64_14 | reverse complement strand
CCGACTTATCGTAGAGCCCGGCGAAGGTCGTCTGGAAGGGGATCTTCTGGCCGTCCTCGACGTAGCCCTTGACCGCGCCGAAGCTGAGGCGCAGGGTCCCGGTCGCATCGGGCGGGATGGACGTTCCCCGGAGCTTGAACATCGCCGCGGCGATGCGCGTGCCGTTGCGCGTTTCGATGGCCTCGACTTGCTTCTCATACTTCGCCCGAAGGCCGCGCGAAACAGGGTCGACGAGGAGGGCCAGCTTGATCATGGGATCCCCGCACTGGTAGACGGCTTCGAGCCCGCCG
>MEXZ01000154.1:4813-4975 GCA_001773855.1 Candidatus Aminicenantes bacterium RBG_13_64_14 | reverse complement strand
ACGGAAACCCCGCGACCGGGCCGATATGCCGGGGCCCTGAAAAAGGCCGTCATCGTCAGGATCGTCCTGCCCGTGTTCCTCGCGGTCTTCGGCTTCCACGCCCTGCTCTGGGACCTCCCGACCGCCTTGTCACACGCCTTGTTCGGTTTCATCGTCTCGGCC
>MEXZ01000154.1:4417-4762 GCA_001773855.1 Candidatus Aminicenantes bacterium RBG_13_64_14 | reverse complement strand
CTACCGGGCGACATCCCTCCTGTTCGACGACGCGCCGGACGCCGCCCTGATCGAGCTCCGCGCGCCGTCCGACCTCTAGGGAGCGCGGGTTTCTTTTCTTGGCCCGATTCTGTTAACCTATCCCCGGGAGGCGCGATCATGGACCGGACCATCCCGAGCGTTCTCGAGGCCGTTGACCGTTTCCCCCGCGTCGACCTCATCAGCCGCCCGACCCCGCTGCGGAAGCTCGAGCGCCTATCGGCCCGCCTGGGCGGGCCCGAGATCTACATCAAGCGTGATGATCTCACCGGGCTGGCCTTCGGCGGCAACAAGTCGCGCAAGCTCGAGTTCATCGTCCGGGATATG
>MEXZ01000154.1:4167-4313 GCA_001773855.1 Candidatus Aminicenantes bacterium RBG_13_64_14 | reverse complement strand
GATCCTGTTCAAGCCCGCGGACGTGACGGCCACGGCCGACGGCAACGTCCTCCTCGACATCATCCTCGACGCGGATATCCGGCTCATGGAGGCCGAGAGGGGCAAGCTGGTCAACGCCGCCACGGCTATGGACATCCTCGACGCGG
>MEXZ01000154.1:4015-4117 GCA_001773855.1 Candidatus Aminicenantes bacterium RBG_13_64_14 | reverse complement strand
CCTCGGCATCAGCGTTTCCGATCCGAGGGGCCCATTCTCCGACGACGTCCTGGAGATCGCCCGGGCCGCCGACGAGGCCCTCGGGCTGGGGCTCGACGTCCT
>MEXZ01000154.1:3676-3798 GCA_001773855.1 Candidatus Aminicenantes bacterium RBG_13_64_14 | reverse complement strand
CCGGCCCTCTGCCCGCACCGGGAGAAGCTCTTCCGGTTCTACATGGACAAGAGCTGAGCCGCCCCGTCGAGCGCGCCCGGCCCTCAGAGCAGGCGGGCGAGACCGGCTTCGAGCCCGTCGAC
>MEXZ01000154.1:2994-3597 GCA_001773855.1 Candidatus Aminicenantes bacterium RBG_13_64_14 | reverse complement strand
GCAAGACGGCGTTGCCGGCCGGCGGGGTCGGATTGGCGATGGCGTGGGCGATCGTCCGCACCTCGGCCGGCCGCTCCCAGCGCTCGAGGCCCCGTTCGAACGCGGAGACGAGGGGGGCGCAGCCGCTGGCCTGGACCCCGACGATCGTGGGATAGGAGGCCGCGAGTCCGGCGCGCTCGAGGTCGGCGAAGCCGCGCATGAGACCGAGGAGGTGACCGCCCGAGCTCAAAGGCACGAAGACCGTCCGGGGGACGCGGCGGCCGAGCTGGAGGAAGATCTCGAAAGCAGTGAGCTTGTATCCCTCCATCCGGTAGGGATCGATCGAGTTCATGAACATGATGCCCAGGCGTTTCCCGACCTCGCCGCTCTTTTGGAACAGGCTGCCGTAATCCCCTTCGACCGCGACCAGCCGAGGGCCGTGGATCCCGGCGATGCGGAGGCTCGTCATCGACGTCCCCTCCTTGAGCAGGACGAAGGTGTCAAGTCCGGCCCGGGCGCCGTAGGCCGCGGTCGACGCGGCCATGTTCCCGGTCGAGACCGTGCCGATCCTCTTCGCGCCGAGGGCGACGGCCTTCTGGACGGCCACGGCCGTGCCCCGGTCCT
>MEXZ01000154.1:2070-2232 GCA_001773855.1 Candidatus Aminicenantes bacterium RBG_13_64_14 | reverse complement strand
CATCGGCCTTCCACGGCGGCTGGAACGCCGTCGCGGCGAGCAAGGGCGCCCTAGTCGTCGGCCTGCCGGCGCTCCGGGCGCTGGCCGCGGAGAACGGCGTCTTCCTCAAGTTCAGCGCGGCCACGGCCGCCGCCCTGCCGACCCTCGACGTCGGGCTCGTCT
>MEXZ01000154.1:493-2021 GCA_001773855.1 Candidatus Aminicenantes bacterium RBG_13_64_14 | reverse complement strand
GTCGAACTGCATCCTGACCCGGATGGGGGAGGGCCTGGACTACACCGAGGCCCTCCGGGAGGCCCAGGACAAGGGCATCGCCGAGCCGGACCCGGCCGCCGATGTCGGAGGCTGGGACTCGGCCGCCAAGATCCTTCTCATCACCAACACCTGCCTCGACTCCACGTACGTCCTGAAGGACGTCCATGTCCGCGGCATCACCGGGATCTCCGTCGATTTCGTGCAGTCCGCCCGAAGGGAAGGACGGGCCGTCAAGCTCCTGGCCACCGCCGCTCCGGGGCGGCAGGGCGCGCGCTGGAGCCTCGACGTCCGGCCTTCGCTCGTCGAGGCCAGCCATCCGCTCGTGCACGTCAACGGCACCGAGAAAGGCATCACCTTCCTCACGGATTCCATGGGATCCGTGACCCTGACCGGGGGCCGCTCCAGCCCCCGCGGCGCGGCCGCCGCCCTCTTGAAGGACATCATCAACATCTACCGTCCGCCTTTCTAGGCGCGTTGACCGCTCCCCCGTTTTTTGATAAATTGATGGGCATCGGACCCCGGTATTCTGCGGATCCGAGGAACGGAGAGGTGTCCGAGTGGTTTAAGGAGCACGCTTGGAAAGCGTGTGTGTGCCGCAAGGTGCACCGCGGGTTCGAATCCCGCCCTCTCCGCCACGCGCGTGCCCGGGCCAAGGAGCGGTGACATGGACAGCAAAGACCTCATCCTGATCGAAGACCTCTACGGAGCCCACAACTACCACCCCCTCGACGTCGTCATCTGCAAAGCCCAGGGTATCTGGATGCACGACGTCGAAGGCCGGAAATACCTCGATTTCCTGAGCGCCTACTCCGCGGTCAACCAGGGCCACCGCCACCCGCGTATCGTCCGGGCCCTGTTCGACCAGGCCCGCAAGCTGACCCTGACCTCGCGGGCCTTCCGCAACGACCAGTGGCCGCTCCTGGCCAAAGAGCTCGCGGAGATGACGGGCTACACGATGGTCTTGCCGATGAATTCCGGCGCCGAGGCGGTCGAGACCGCCGTCAAGACGGCCCGCAAGTGGGCCTATCAGAAGAAGGGCGTCCCCCAGGACAGGGCGGAGATCATCGCCTGCGCCAACAATTTCCACGGCCGGACCGTCACCGCCGTCAGCTTCTCGACCGAGCCCCTCTACCGCCAGGATTTCGGGCCGTTCACGCCCGGATTCCCGATCATCCCCTTCGGGGACGCGGACGCCCTGGAGAAGGCCATCACGCCGAACACCGCGGCCTTCATCGTCGAGCCCATCCAGGCCGAAGCCGGCATCCTCATCCCGCCCGACGGATTCCTCAAGAGGGCGGCCGGGATCTGCAAGGCCAAGAACGTCCTCTTCATCGCCGACGAGATCCAGACGGGACTCGGCCGGACCGGCAAGCTTTTCGCCTGTGAGCACGAGGGCGTCCGTCCCGACATGGTCATCGTCGGCAAGTCCCTCGGCGGCGGCTGCTACCCGGTCTCCGCCGTTCTGGCCGACCGGGAGATCCTCGGCGTCTTCAAACCGGGCGAGCAC
>MEXZ01000154.1:0-487 GCA_001773855.1 Candidatus Aminicenantes bacterium RBG_13_64_14 | reverse complement strand
ACCTTCGGCGGCAATCCCCTCGGCTGCGCCGTGGCCCGGGAGAGCCTGCGCGTCATCCGCGAAGAAAAGCTCGTCGAGAACGCCGCCGAGCGCGGCCAGTCCTTCATGGAGAAGCTCCGCAAGGTCCGAAGCCGGCACATCAAGGAAGTCCGCGGCCGGGGGCTCCTCATCGGCATCGAGCTCCAGCCTGCCGCCGGAGGCGCCCGGCGCTTTTGTGAGGAGCTGATGAAGGAAGGCCTGCTTTGCAAAGAGACCCACGACCACGTCCTCCGGCTGGCCCCGCCCCTGATCATCAGGGAGAAAGACCTCAACTGGGCCCTGAAGCGCATCAAGACCGTATTCCGAAGGTTGGCCTGACCCGGAGAGCCGGATAGCGGCTGTCCGTTTTTTAGGACGATCCGTCCCAGGATCGACTAAATCATCTCAGGGAACGGTCTTGGCATATTGCTTGCAGTATTTCGTTGCAGGAGGACGAAGATGAAAAGAA
>MEXZ01000153.1:7502-9120 GCA_001773855.1 Candidatus Aminicenantes bacterium RBG_13_64_14 | reverse complement strand
ATTCGTCTCCATCGACGGCCGGGAGTTCGCCGTATCCGAATCCCGCCCCGAAACAGGCCGGCATGGCGAAGGCGACGAGAAAACCGCGGAGACGAGTTTTCGGGTCAAATCGCCCATGCCGGGCAAGGTCACCAAGATCGCCGTCGTCGAGGGCGAAGAGGTCCGCAAGAACCAGACCCTGGTCATCGTCGAAGCCATGAAGATGGAGAACGAAATAAAAACCGCCGTCGACGGCGTCGTCAAAAAAATCCATGTGGCGGTCGGCGACCTCGTCGATTCGGAAAGGCCGCTCGTCGAAGTCGAGAAGAAACCCCCATCACCATAAAGGAGGACCGAGCCATGTGTACGGAACGCGCCGATTCGTTGAAGGAATGCCGGGAAATGGTGCGGGACTTCGCCCGCGCGGAGATCGCCCCTCACGTCCGGGAATGGGACGCCAAAGCGGGATGTCCGTTCGAGGTCTTCCGCCGGCTGGGTGGGCTGGGAATGATGGGCATACTCGTCCCCGAGGAGTACGGCGGCGTCGGGCTGTCCTACCGGCACTACGCGATGATCCTCGAGGAATTGGGCGCGGTCGAGGGCGGGATCGGACTTACCGTCGCCGCCCACAACTCCCTCTGCACCAACCACGTTCTCACCTACGGCAGCGACGCCCAGCGCCGGACGTGGCTGCCGCGGCTGGCAGCCGGGGAGGTCCTCGGGGCCTGGGCCCTGACCGAGCCCGAGGCCGGCTCGGACTCCGGGGCGACGAAAACGACGGCCGTCCGGAACGACAAGGGCTGGGTCCTCAACGGGACCAAGAATTTCATCACCCACGCCTCCGTGGGAGAAGTGGCCGTCATCATGGCCCGGACGAAACCCGGCTCGGACCACCACGGCATCTCCGCGTTCCTCGTTCCGCTGAAAACGTCCGGTGTTTCGGTCGGGAAACATGAAGACAAGGTCGGCATGCGCGTTTCGGACACGGCCTCTCTTGTCTTCGAGGATTGTCAGGTCGGCGCCGACGCCTTGCTGGGAAACGAGGGCGACGGGTTCATCCAGGCCATGGAGATCCTCGATGGCGGGCGGATCTCCATCGCCGCCCTGTCTGTGGGCATCGCCCGGGGGGCGCTCGACGCGGCCTTGGCCTACGCCAAGGAGCGCCGCCAGTTCGGCAAGCCCATCGCCGCCTTCCAGGCCATCCGCTTCAAGCTGGCCGACATGGCCACCGCGGTCCACGCCGCCCGGCTGCTGACCGAGCGCGCGGCCGACGAAAAAGACCTCGGTGGGAAGACGACTCTCCTCTCGGCCCAGGCGAAGGTCTACGCTTCGGAGGTCGCAGTCCGGGTGGGGGAGGACGCCGTCCAGGTCCTCGGCGGATACGGCTACTGCAAGGACTACCCCGTCGAGAAGTTCTGGCGCGATGCCAAGCTCTGCACCATCGGCGAAGGCACGAGCGAGATCCAGCGCCTGGTCATCGCCCGCGAGCTTTTGGGCGGCTAGGGCTTCGCCTTTCGCTTCCGGCCGGCCTTCTTGTAGACGATGGCGACGACGGTCTTGTCGTTGCCACCCATGTTCACCGAGAGGCCGTAGGGCCGTTTGCGCGAGATCTTGACCTGCCAGCCGTCGGCCTTCCCCG
>MEXZ01000153.1:3430-7495 GCA_001773855.1 Candidatus Aminicenantes bacterium RBG_13_64_14 | reverse complement strand
CTGCCAGATCGTTACGGCCTGGCGGACGCCGGTCCCGCCCGTCGGGTGCCCCCAGCCGATGAGCCCGCCGGAGGTGTTGAACGGCACGTCGCCCCGCCGCGACGTCTTTCCTTCGAGGATATAGTCCGGACCCCGGCCGTGGCCGGCGAAACCGATGGCCTCGACGGAAAGGAGCCCGGAAATGGTGAAGCAGTCGTGGCATTCGACGGTGCCTATCTTATCCAATCCTATTCCGGCCGCGTCCAGGGCTTTCTGGACGGCCCGCCTCGTCGTCTCGAGCTCGGTCGGGTCGACCGGCGGCACGGTCAGGTCGGCCTCGACCTGGCCCCAGCCCACGACCTCGACGGCCTCGTTCTTGGAGATGCCGCACCGGTCGAGTCCCTCCTCGGATAGAACGGCGATCCCGGCCGCCCCGTCGGAGACTTTGGAACAATCGTAGACGTTGAGATGGTCGACGAACGATCGCGGATTCGGCTCGGTCAGCCCCAGGGCTTCGAGGTCCTCGCACGTGTTATGGAATTCCTGGGCCGTCTCGCAGAGCCGGGCGTTCTCGACGGCGTTCCGGTACCAGCGGGCGAAGGCCCGCCGCGTCTTGTCCCGCCCGAATTTTTCGAAATAGGCCCCGGCCCGGTCGCTGAAGAGTGCGGGAAAGAAATAGGCGTGGCCGGTTTTACGCTCGCCGCGGTACCAGCCGGCCCCGGCCAGGATGTCGGCGCCGTAGACCGCCTTGACCGTGTTTTGGACTTCGACGCCGACCGCCAGGACGACGTCGGCCGTCCCGGCCAGCACACTCTTGATGGCCGCGGTCAAGGCCACCCCGCCCGAGGCGCAGGCGCATTCGACCCGGGTGCATGGTTTCCAGCGCATGTTCTCGTCGATCGAGGGGATGAAGGCCGCGAGGTGACCTTGCCGGTTGAACCGGGCGGCCATGAAATTGCCGATGACGCCTTCGTCGACGTTTTTCCCGCCGCCGGCCTGGGCCAGGACCCCCCGGCCCGCCTCCTGGATGTATTCTTCGAGTCCCGGACGGGCCTTCTTGGGGTTGAATTCCTTACGTCCCGTGCCGAGAGAGATCGTGTTGGTGCCCGCGGCCATGTAGACTTGGCGTCGGCTTTTTTTCATGATCTGACCTCACTCATCGAAATAGCTATTGACGGGGCCGTAGGCATGGTAGAAACCCGTCAGCATGACCGTGTTGACGTCCTCGCTCTTTTCCGCGACGCCGTCCCTGACCAGTTCGAGCCCGGCATCCTTGGCCTTCCGGCCGTATCTCTTGGCCAGGTCGGCGCCCAGGGTGGCCATCGCCCGGAGGTCCCGGAAGTAGCCTAGGAGGTAGCCCGGACGATCGGCGACCTGGATGACGCTCTTCCAGGGCTTGCCCGAGGCGGGAAGCGGCCCCAGACGTCCGTCGCAGCGCGGCGCGATACCGGCGAGGGGGACATAGGCCTTCGTTTCGACGTCGTATGTCCCGGCCGGCCGTCCCTTCTCGTATTTTAAAAAGCCGTCCTTCTGGGAGCCGTCGGCGAACTGCCCTCCGATGACCCCCGATGCGACCAGCCGGTCGAGGAGGGGACTCTGCAAGCCCGCGCCGATGGACCGGTCGCTCATGACCTTGAGGATCGACCGGCAGATATCGAGCCCGACGTAGTCGACGAGCTGGAAGATGCCCATGGGCCGGATGAGGAAATCCTGGCTGACCTTGTTGATCATGTAGACGGCGTCGATGAAGCCGAACTCCCCGGCCAGCCTTTCGACCTCGGCGATGCCGTAGAGCGCGTCCCTCATGAAATGGCCGTTGCCGATGAACCCGGCGACGTCGTTCGAGGGGACCACGGTCTTACGAAGCTTCTTGGCGTATTGGCCGGCGAAATCGGCCAGCTCGGGCCGCGTGGATTTCGCCCGGATGACCTCGACGAGCTTCTGGACGGCCGGGGGGTTATAGAAGTGGAATCCGATGATCCGGCCGCCGAGCCCCGCTTTTTCGTCGAGCTCGTGGATGGGGATGGACGAGGTATTCGTCAGGAACCAGGCGTCCTTTTGGTTTTCGGCACGGATCTGGCCGAGGAGCCTGACCTTGAGGTCCGGGTTTTCGCTGGCCGCTTCGAAGACGAGGCCGGCGCCATAGGCCGCCTCGAGCCGCGTCGTCGGCCGGACGACGGCCAGGACGTCCTCGATGTATTGCCCGATCATCTCCTCGTTCTCGACGAGGTCGGCCCGGTCGGCATAGGCGCCCCGGAGCCAGATCGTCTTTTTTTCGGCGGCCCGCCGCACCTGGCCGCGGAGGTATTTCAGGAGCCCCGAAAGGGCCGGCTCCGAGATGTCGATGGCTTGGAGGGCGAAATCGCGCGACCGGTTCCCAGGCTCCAGGCTCAGGTCGGCCATTTCCATGGCCGTCAGCAGGACGATGCCGCTGCCCATCTTGCCCGCGGCGCCAAGGACGGCGACTTTTTCCAATCGTTCGGTATAATTCATCGGCAACCTCTCCTCAGCCCGGTGTCAGGCTTTCCACTCGGGCTTCCGCTTCTCCAGGAAAGCCTTCATCCCCTCGGCCCCTTCGTTCTCGAAAAGCGAGCCGAACTCTGCGGATTCGAGGGCACAGCCGCTTTCGAAGTCCTTCAAGATCCCCTCGCGGACGACGCGCTTCACGAGCCGGACGGCCCGCGGACCCTTGGCGGCGATCGTCTTGGCCATCTCGACCGCCGTCGGCAGAAGCGCTTCGGGCTCGACGACCTTCTGGACGAGCCCCATCCGCAAAGCTTCCTCGGCCCCGATCATCTCGCCCGAGAGGAGGAGGAAGAGGGCGTTCCCAAGGCCGACGAGCCGGGGCAGGCGCTGGGTCGCCGCATAGCCGGGGATGAGCCCGAGGTTGACCTCGGGCTGGCCGAATTTCGCCTTTGTGCTGGCGATGCGGACGTCGCAGGCCAGGGCCAGCTCACAGCCGCCCCCCAGGGCGAAGCCGTTGACGGCGGCGATGACCGGCTTTTCGAGAAGTTCCAGGCTGCGGAAAGTCCGCTGGCCGACCTTGGAGAAAGCTCTGGCGTCGTCCTGGGTTTTGGAGACCATTTCAGCGATATCGGCCCCGGCAGCGAAGGCTTTTCCTTCGCCGGTGATGATGACCACCTTGATGTCCGTGCGGCCTGCGATCTCGGCGACGAGGCCGTCCATCTCCCGGAAAAACCCGGTGTTCAGCGCATTCATCGCCTGCGGCCGTGCAATCGTCACCGTGGCCACGGATTCGGCGACTTCCATTTTAAGGATTTCGTAATTCATGGATCCTCCTCAATCGCTCAGAAGCGACCTGGCGATGACCAGACGCTGGATCTCCGAGGTCCCTTCGTAGATCTCCGTGATCCGCTGGTCGCGGTAGAGCCGCTCGACCTTGTAGTCCTTGATGAAGCCGTAGCCGCCGTGGATCTGGAGGGCTTTGTGACAGACGCGGTGGGACATCTCGGAGGCGAAGAGCTTGATCATCGCCGATTCTTTCGTGAATTTCTTGGCGCCCGAGTCTTTCATCCAGGCGACGCGGTAGAGCATGGTTTTGGCCACCTCGACGTCGACGGCCATGTCGGCCAGGGTGAACTGCAGGGCCTCGAATTCCGCGAGAGGCTTGCCGAACTGGACCCTCTCCTTGGCGTACTTGACCGCCTCCTCGAGGGCGGCTTCGGCGATGCCGATGGCCTGCGCGGCGATGCCGATCCGGCCGCAGTCGAGTGTCGCCAGGGCGATGTTCAACCCCTTGTTTTCCTGCCCCAGCAGGTTCTTGGCCGGGACCCGGCAGTCGGTGAAGACCATCTCGGTGGTGCTGGAGGAACGTATGCCGAGCTTGTTCTCGTGCTTACCCACTTCGAAACCCGGAGTTTCCTTGGGGACGAGGATGGCCGATATCCCTTTCGCCCCCTTTTCCCGGTCGGTGCTGAAAAAGGCGATGGTGACGTCGGCGAAGCCGCCATTGGTCGTGAAGTTCTTGGTCCCGTTAAGGACGTAATCGTCGCCGTCGCGGACGGCCGTGGCCCGGATGTGGCCCGGGTCGCTCCCGGCGCCCGCTTCCGTCAGCGAGAAACAGCC
>MEXZ01000153.1:1734-3389 GCA_001773855.1 Candidatus Aminicenantes bacterium RBG_13_64_14 | reverse complement strand
TCTGGTCCTCGGTCCCGAACATCATGACGGCGTCGTTGACCAGGGAGTTCTGCACCGAGACGCCAACAGAGGTGCCGGCGTCCACCTTGCTGAACTCGACCATGGCCCCAGCGTAGGCGACGGCCCCCGCTCCCGTCCCGCCGTATTCCTCGGGGACGGTCATGCCGAGATAGCCGAGTTCACCGAGCTCCTTGAGGGCTTTGATGTTGACCTCCTGCTTTTCGTCGAGCTCGGCCGCGACCGGAGCCAGCTCCTTTTCGGCGAATTTCTTCGCCCCGTCGATGATCATGCGGTGTTCTTCCGAGAATGTGAAATCCATGTTGTTCCTCCGTTTATCGGTTTATCCGGAGACGCGGCGGGCGTTCACCCGGATGTACTCGACGATTTCCTGAAGGTCGTCGCCCGGACCGAAGACCTTGCCCACGCCGAGCTTCTTGAGCTCTTCCTGGTCCTTGGTCGGGATGATCCCGCCGCCGGTGAGCAAACGGTCGCCGAGGCCGGAGCTCTCCATGAGCTCGCGGACCTTCCGGAAATTGCTCATGTGGGCCCCGGACAGGATGGACAGGCCGATGACGTCGGCGTCCTCCTCGACGGCGGCCCGGACGATGGCATCCGGTGTTTGCTGGAGGCCGAGGTAGACGACCTCCATGCCCGCCTCGACCAGGGCGCGGGCGACGACCTTGGCGCCCCTGTCATGGCCGTCGAGGCCCGGCTTGGCGATGATGACCTTGATTTTTCGCTCCGCCATGGCGTTGTCCTCTTTCTTGGATTGTTAATAAAACGGTTGTTCCCGGTATTTCCCGAAGACCGCCGTCAACGCATCACTGATCTCTCCCAGCGTCGTGTACCGCCGGGCGCATTCGAGCAGGGGAGGCATCAAGTTCCGGCCGGAGGCCGCCGCGGTTTTGAGAGCGGTCAAGCTGTCCCGGACCGCCCCATTGTCGCGTCCGGCCTTGGTCCGCCGTAGCAAGGCGACATGGTCCCTCTCCACGGACTCGTCGATCTCGAGCAGGGGGATCTCCAGCTTCTGACCCGGGTTGGCGAATTCGTTGACCCCGACGTGGAACTTTTTCCGGCGGGACAGGGCCATCTGGTATTCGTAGGCGGCCCGGGTGATCTCCCGCTGGAAGAACCCCTGTTCGATGGCCTTGACGACGCCGCCGAGCTCGTCAATCTTCCGGAAGTAGCTTTCGGCCTCCGCCTCGAGATCGTCCGTGAGTTTTTCGATATAATAGGACCCGCCGAGGGGGTCGATGACGTTGGCCGCTCCGCTTTCGAAGGCGATGATCTGCTGGGTCCGGAGGGCGATCTCCACGGCTTTTTCAGAGGGCAGGGCCAGGGCCTCGTCCATGGAGTTCGTGTGCAGGCTCTGGCAGCCGCCGAGGACCCCGGCCAAGGCTTCGAGGGCCGTCCGGACGATGTTGATCTCGGGCTGCTGGGCGGTCAGGCTGCAGCCGGCCGTTTGGACGTGGAAGCGGCACAGCCAGGACCGGGGATTTTTCGCCTTGTACTTGTCCCGCATCGCCCGGGCCCAGATCCGCCGGGCCGCCCGCATCTTGGCGATCTCTTCGAAGAAATCGAGGTGGGAGTTGAAGAAAAACGACAGCCGGGGCGCGAAGTCCTCGATGTTGAGGCCCGCCGCCAGGGCATGCTCT
>MEXZ01000153.1:145-1443 GCA_001773855.1 Candidatus Aminicenantes bacterium RBG_13_64_14 | reverse complement strand
AGAAATCCGCGTCTCGGAGTCCGCTCTCCTCGTATTTTTTTTTCCAGGCTTCGCTATTCTTTTTTGTCACAACCGGCCCTTTCTTCGGCGAGTTGGATCCGGATCCGGGAGCAGGCCCGGCGAATGTAGGGATAGGGGGATCCGCTCTTCTCTATCATTTCCTCGGCTGCCGCGCGGATGGCGTCGTCCGCGCCGGCTAGCATCGAATACCCGTCCCAGAGCTTCCGCTGGATGGCCGACCGGATCTCCTGTTCCAGCCGGGAACGGCGCTTTTCCCGGTAGCGCCCGGAGCCGACGCAGTCCTGGATGAGGCGTTCGACCTCGGCCGAAACCGCGTCCATCCCTTTATCCAGGAGAGCCGAAGCTTCCAATATCGGGGGGAAGGGCCGCCCTTTCCGGACGGGGCTGATATCCATGAGGAAGCGCAGGGAATCGAGTAGCGTCTCCGTACCCTGGAGGTCCGCCTTGTTGATGAGGAAAAGGTCGGCGGCCTCGGTGATCCCGGCCTTCAGGGCTTGGATGACGTCGCCCGTGCCGGGCTGGAGGATGAGGACGACCAGGTCGGAGCAATCGAGGACGTCGAGCTCGGCCTGGCCAACGCCGACCGTCTCGATAAAGATGCGGTCGAGGCCGAAGGCGTCCAGCACGTCGGCCGCGTAGGGTGTCGCCGGGGAGAGGCCCCCGTGGCCGCCGCGGGAGGCCATCGAGCGGATGAAGACGCGATGGTCGTCGCCGAGATCCTGCATGCGGACGCGGTCGCCCAGGAACGCTCCGCCGGAGAACGGGCTGGTCGGGTCGACGGCCAGGATGCCCACGGCATGGCCGCTTTGGACGGCCCTGCGGGCGAGGGCGGCGGTCACGGTGCTCTTGCCGACTCCCGGGGGGCCTGTGACGCCGACCCGAATCCCGCCCTTCTGAGCCGGGATGACCTTGTCCAGGACCTCGGGGAGGGCCTCCGGCTCGTTTTCGACCGCAGTGATCAGCCGGGCGCAGGCGAGCCGGTCGCCCTTGAAAAATTCTTCCCAGAGGCCCTGCCGGAAATGCATCATTCGACGACGAAAGCCTTTTCTTGAGGACCTATATATATCTTTTTATGGAACGCCCGTCAAACGAACGGGAACGGCAAGCCCGGCTCCCGCCGGCCGAGACTTGTTCAAGCCTTTCGGATGCACCGGGCAAAACAAAAGTTCTTCTCTCCTATTGCGGAAGTCCGTCGTGGGGCGACATCCTTCGCAAAGCCGAATAGAGGACTTCCCTAGAGCCGGGAAGGAACAAAAAAAACGGGCGACTCCTTTCGG
>MEXZ01000153.1:0-131 GCA_001773855.1 Candidatus Aminicenantes bacterium RBG_13_64_14 | reverse complement strand
GGAATGTTCCCTTTGTCAGGCCATCAAACTGCAGATGGCGGCGACGTTGACCATATCGTCTGGCGAGCAGCCGCGGCTGAGGTCGCAATAGGGCTTGTTGAGGCCTTGGACGATCGGGCCGACGGCTTCCG
>MEXZ01000152.1:8102-9170 GCA_001773855.1 Candidatus Aminicenantes bacterium RBG_13_64_14 | reverse complement strand
GGCCGCGTATCTTGACATCCTGAAGGCCCAGGCCGAGCGGGCCGGCCTCTCGAAACAGGAAGCGGCCGGGGTCCTCAATACCCAGGCCGTCACCTGGGCCGAGCTCTTCTCGGCCAGGATCATAAAGCAGATTATCGAGCAGACAAAGCTGGCCGTCCGCTCGATCATCGTGGCGGGCCTTAAGCAGGGCCGCGCTATGGACGCGATCAACATGCAGCTCCGGCCGATCATCGGGCTCAACGATCGCCTGGCCAACGCGGTCAACCGCTTTTCGTCAGAGCTCTTCACCCGGCCGAAGTGGGCCGGCCTGACCGACGTGGAGCGCTACGGCCGGATCGAGCGGTACGCGCAAAAGCTCCAGCGCTACCGGGCCGATTGCATCGCCAGAACGGAGAGTGCCCACGCCATGGATGAGGGGTCACTGCTCCGCTTCGAAGAGTATGAGGTCAAGGAGGTGGAGGTCCTGGCCGCTGCGGACTGCTGCCCGGACTGCGCCCTCCTGGATGGCCAGCGCTATCCTACCGCCGAGGCGCATGGGATCCTGCCCGCGCACCCTTCCTGCCGCTGCGCCTGGGGTGCCCTGCCATGAAGATTGAGGAAATCTCTGCGAAGTCAATCAGCGAGGTCTCAGACCGCGAGCTCTACAACCTCCGCTTCCGCTGCATCCAGCTCTGGGAGAAGACCTACAAGAAAAAGCGCGGCCAGGAGGTCGCCGACTTCCTGAGCCACTACCGGGACTTGGTCGCCGAGATGAACCGGCGGGGCATCGCCCGGCAGAACGTCTTCGACCTCGACCGCGAGATCATGAAGGCCGTCTTCTACAAGCTCCTCCCGCAGATGCTCGATGAGCTCGTCTATATCCCCGACTTCGTCTCGATCGGCGGGAGCTATGTCCGCCGGCCGAAGCAGGCCCAGGACATCGACCTCATTATCCGAAAGGACAGCCCGGACCTGGGACTCACGCTCAAGCTCGGCCGGGTGCTCGAGAAGTACCTCGGGCCCGGACTCCATTTCGTCTACTCGCCGACCGGCCCTCACTCAAGCTACATCCCGCTCTTTGACCTCGTC
>MEXZ01000152.1:7972-8082 GCA_001773855.1 Candidatus Aminicenantes bacterium RBG_13_64_14 | reverse complement strand
GTTGACAAGAACGATACCGCCCTCTCTTACTGCGCCATGCGGGAGATCGAAACTCGGAAGGTGGACCTCGACTCGGAGGAGCTGCCGCCGGATCTGGGCCAGTTCGACAA
>MEXZ01000152.1:6492-7334 GCA_001773855.1 Candidatus Aminicenantes bacterium RBG_13_64_14 | reverse complement strand
GACGGCTCAGGAGATTATCCAGCGGGCTCACAGGGCCGGGATCCTGCAGCTCACCTCCGCAATGGAGCAGGAGCTCAGGGAGCTCAAGATCTTGAAGGCCGGGGAAGGGACCGGGGGCGAGTTCGGGAACCTCGACTTCGAGAACGGGACTAAGGGGACTGGCGTCCTGCAGATCCACATCATGGGCATCGAACCGGAGCCGGTCGAGGCGCTGCGGGCAGCCTCATCCCGGATCATGGTGGCCCGGGGAGACCTGAAAAAGCTCCAGCGGCTGCTCCTCGAGGTCATCGGCGAGCAGGGCGCCCATCTCGATATCCGCCTCCGGCCGGCCGGGAAGGACTTCTGGGAGGGCGGCGAGATCATGCTCGGCAATCTCACCGGGCTCTCCAAGTTCGCCGAGGCTGGCCAGGGCCGGAAGCTCCGCTTCGCCTGGAAGCAGAGCCGGGCCGGAGAGGAGAGGACGGCGGTCGTCCGGGGCCCGCTGAGCTGGCTCGAGATAGGCCGCCGGAAGGTCGAGCTCTTCACGCCCGGGGAGGTCGGCGCCACGGCGAACCTCCACGCGGCCATGATAACTCTCGATTCCTTCACCTGGGAGCTCTACCAGGCCGACGAGCACGCCAAGAAGATCCATTTCAAGAACCGCTACCTCAACGGTAACTGGCTCTTCGCCTCGGTCCCCGTCACCGCGGCCGGCAAGCGCGGGGAGAGGGTCTGGATGATGTCGCGGCTCGCGGACGACGACCTTGAGAAGGTGACGAAAGGGCTCACGCCGGCGGAGGAGCGCGACTCCAACGCCGAGACGGAGCGGATCCGCGAGAACAAAAAGCGCCCCGAGGCTGCGG
>MEXZ01000152.1:1615-6482 GCA_001773855.1 Candidatus Aminicenantes bacterium RBG_13_64_14 | reverse complement strand
GTTCAAGGCGGCGAAATGGACCCATCCGAACGGTCATCCCCGCTGCCTGATATGCGGCGACGAGGAGCCCACAGGCGGCGTCTGCAATATGCCCGACGCCTGGTATACGCTGCATGAGTGGGATGACGATAAACGCTGGGCCGAGGAGCGGAAGAAGCTCCGGGCCGCCGGCATCTTCAAGGAGGAAGGGGCGCTCGCCAAGAACATCCAAAAGTCGATCGAAGTCTTCATCACCAAGGAGGACGAGCACATCGTCGGCGGCATTGTCTACGAGCCGGACATCGAAGACAGCCAGGGCGACTCGGCCACGACGGAGGAGATCCGCCGAGCGGCCTTCGATTTCATGGCGAACATCCAGCAGTTCGATGTCCGGCACTCCGAGAGGCCGAACCCGCAGATCAAGGTGCTCGAGAGCTACATCGCCCCCCAGGACCTGCTGATCAATGGCCATCGGGTCCGGAAGGGGTCCTGGTATATGTCCCTCCGCGTGCTGGATGAGGCAGTGTGGCAGGAGATCAAGGCCGGAAAGCTCACCGGGTTCTCAATCTTCGGGACGGCCTTCGCCGATTGAATTTCCCTCCCCGGGGCGTCCATTTCCCCCGCCCTTTAAGGTATTACCCCCGGCTTTATTGACTCCGAATGTCCCCGAATCCCATAGTGGGGGAGTAAACGGTGCGATTTTCGGGCGCTTAGCGTCCATGCTCGCCAGGGTCCTCTAAGGAGCCCTCGAGATGGACGAGAGAAG
Organism: Candidatus Aminicenantes bacterium RBG_13_64_14; assembly: GCA_001773855.1. Lineage (GTDB taxonomy): Bacteria > Acidobacteriota > Aminicenantia > Aminicenantales > Saccharicenantaceae > RBG-16-66-30. Next base: position 5,737 of record MEXZ01000152.1, on the reverse strand, counting down.
CCCAGCGAGTCCCTTCTTCCGATCGGAGCTCGCCAGGTCGGCGACGCTTAAATCTGACCAATAAGCCGCGTGGAGGTGTTGAGTGCCCAAGCTTAAGGACATTCAGGTCAAGCTCGTCAGTATCGTCGAGACGCCTGCCATCCGGCGGAAATTCTGTGTCATCAAGGAGGCACAAAGCATGGACAAGCTGATCGAACTTTTGAAGTCGATCCTTGGCGAGGTCCCCGAGGAGGCCGTCGAGATCATCAAGAAGCTCGACGCCGCGGCGGCCGAGGCGCTGAAGAAGGCGCTCGAGATCCTGAGCAAGTACATCAGCGACTTCCCTGACGACGTCAAGGAAGCAGTGGCAACGCTGGCCCGGGCCGCCTCTTACGGCTATGGTTACCCCAAGCCGAAGGAAGGCGAGACCGACGACGATAAGGCGAAGGAGGAGAAAGAGAGGCTCGAGCGCGAGAAGGCCCGGGCGGACCTCGAGAAGCAGCTCCTCGAAAAGGCGGCCGGCTTGATCGCCGACGCCCTCAAGAAGGTCCCCGATGACCTGGCCGGCAAGCTTGAGGCCCTCCAGGCCGAGCTCACCAAGGCGGCCGATGGCCTCGGGGCCCGGCTCAAGAAGATCGAGGAGACGCCCGGCGTCAAGAAGAGCCTGGACGGCCAGGACGACGGCTCGAAGCCGTCCAAGTGGCCTTCATTCTTTGCGGAAGGAGGCGAATGATGAAAACCGCAAAAGAGCTGCTCTCCAAGGCAGCCATCAAAAAGGGCATTTTCCCCGCTGACATCAGCTTCACCCCGGAGGAGGCTGACCGGTTCCTGGATTACATCATCGACCAGTCCACCTTCAAGGATCACGCCCGGTTCGTGAAGATGCAGAAAGCTTCGCGGAATGTCCGGGCGATCGGCCTGGGCACCGGCGCCGTGATGTATCCGGCGGCCGCGTTCGACGATACCAAGGTCAAAAAGTCGACCGTGGCCAACCTGATCACCCTGACCTCGCAGAAGGGCAGGGGGGCGGCCTGCGTCTACGATGACGACCTTGAGGACAATATCGAAGGCGAGGCCTTTGTCGACCATCTCCTGAAAATGGTCGCGGCCCAGATCGTGAACGAGCTCGAGACGGCCTATTACCTGGCCACTGCGGTCCCGCAGGGTGTCACGCCGAAGACGATGCTCGACATCTGGAACGGCTGGCGCCATAGAATCCTCAACCAGACGAACCAGGTCACCGGCAGCGCCACTATCCTCGACGCCCGAAGCGCGACTGATTTCGCCCTGGCCAACGGCTACATCGCCGAGCAGAACGCCTCCGCGCCCTACAACTGGGAGTTCAAGTTCTCGAAGCTGCTGAAGAAGCTACCCTCCAAATACAAAAAGCTCGGGCTCGACAATTTCCGCTTCTTCATCAATGACCAGATCGTGCAGGATTACATCGACGCCCTGGCTTCCCGGTCCACGATCGTCGGCGACCAGGCCATCATCGGCAAGGGCGAGCTCAAGTTCGGGACCGTCCCCATTATCCCCGTGCCGCTGATGCCGATCGACCTCCCGGTCCCGGTTTCGGCTGGAGGCTCGACGACTGTCGACGCGGACTCCGCGGCCGGCCAAAAGGTCCTCAATGTCGCCGCGACTACTGATTTCACGGTGGGTGACTATGTCTACGTCTTCAAGGCCGGGCTCGAGTACAAGGCAGAGATCGGCAAGGTCGCGTCCATCCAGGCCGGAGTTTCGCTGACCCTGGAGGATAACCTCGAGTGGGCGCACCTGGGGGCGGACGCCGAGACGGTCAAAGAGGTGACGCTCGACGGGGCGGACGGGATGCTGACGCACAAGGAGAATCTCATCATCGGCCTGCAGCGCGACATCAAGATGGAGACGGAGCGGAAGGCGGCCGAGGAAGCGACCTACTTCTACTATTCCATTCGCTCCGACATCGCGGTCGAGAACCTGAACGCCGTCATCTTCCTGAAGAACCTCAAGGCCAAGTAATGTCCTTCCGGATCTGCAACTACGGGAGGACCAGGGAAATCCCGTACCGGGGCAAGCCGATCTTCCTCCAGCGGGGCACCCCGGTTGAGACGGATGACCCCAAGCTCGCGGCGGAGTGCCGGAAGTACCCCTACATCGAGGTCGAGCGCATCGAGAAGAAGAAATAGGGCCCGGCTCTCCCTCCGGCTTGGGACGGAGAAAAGTGGAGATGTCCAACTATGCGCAGGTCTCCGATGTCGACAACTGGCCGGCCGGCATGGAGACCCCTGAGAAGCAGGCCCGGCTCGACCGGGTCGAAGAGGAAATCGAGCGGGTCACCCGGGACGCCTTCTATGTCCAGACGTTCGATATCCTGGTCAGTGGGAATGGCAAGTGCCGGCTCTTTCCCGCTCTCCACCGAAGGATCCTCTCCGTCACCGCCATCACGGTCGATGATGAGGCGGTCCAGGTCGGCTCCTGGAGCTTCGATGAGTTCTCGGTATTCCGTACAGACGAGGGCTGCTTCAAGGCCGGCGTGCGGAACATCCGGCTACAGGGGACCTGCGGCTGGCCCGCTGTACCGGCGGCCATAAAGCAGGTCACGATCATCCTGGCCCGGGATGAGAATGACCGGACCCTCTACCGGCACAAAATCAAAGGGAGCGAGAGCCTTGGCGATTATCGCTATGACAACGGGGCGCCGGTCTACACGGGAGTCCAGGAGGCGGACGAGATTCTCGGCCGCTACATTAACCGCAGGGGGTCCTTTCTATGATCGGGCTCTGCAACCTGAGGGCCTCTTTCGAGCGGCTGGAGAAGCTCGAGGACGGCCATGGAGGCTTCGAGGAGGCCTGGGTCACCTTCAAGTCAGACTGGCCATGCCGGCTGCAATCCGCGACATCCCGGGTGCACTCCTACCTCGACAAGACCGAGATCGACGTCGACGGCGTCCTCTACGGTCCTTACTTCGCGGGGCTTACGGAGAGGGACCAGGTGAAGCTCAATGGACGGGTCTTCTCGATCGCGCTTATCGACAACTGGAATGAGGAAAAGCGCTATCTCAAGCTCTATGTCGTGGAGTCGAGATGAAAGTCTCAGTGAGTATCAAGGGATTGGACGGAGTGATGAAGGCCCTCGTGGATCTGCGGAAGCTGAGCGGTGAGGAAACGAAGAAAGAGATCCGGGACACGGCGCTCACAACCGAGGGCAAGGCGAAAGGAAACCTGATCGCCAATAAATCGGTCATTACCGGCACCCTGCTCCGCTCCATCACGACGGAGCTCCTGGCCGAGGGCTATGAGGGCGAGGTGGGTACTGTCGTCGAATACGCCCCCTATGTCGAATTCGGGCATCGGGGCCGGCGGACGATCGGGGGCGAGGAGGTGGGCGGCTTCCTGGTCCGCGCCAAGCCCTATCTCGGGCCAGCCTTCGAGGACGCCATCGCCGGGCTCCTGGAGCGGCTCCGGGCCCGGCTTAAAGGAGGACCCTAAAGTGGAGTCGCCGAACCTCGAGCTCCAGACCGCACAATACCTGCGGCTCAAAGCCCGGATTTCAACGCCCGTCTATGACCATGTCCCGGATGACGCCCCCTATCCGTTTGTGGCCATCGGCGAGGCCTACTCCACGAACTCATCGGCCAAGGGGGAAAGCGTCTGGAGGACCACGACCACGATCCATGTCTACTCCCGCTACAGCGGCATGGCCGAGGCCAAGACGATCGTCAACGATATTTTCAAGGCCTTCACTATTGGCCAGGGCCTGAGCCTCGGCTCGAAATTCCGGATCATCATGGACGCCTTCGAGTCGGTCAGAGACATGCGGGAGGATGAGGATACGCGGCACTCGGTCATTATGTGGTGGTATCTCATCGAGGAGGTTTAAGACATGAAAAAAGAAAATCCCCATGAACACGATTTGACCAGCGGGACCCCTCAACCCCAAAAAATTCACCCGGGCCCGCATCCCCCTCATCCGGGCAGAATCGACCTGGGGGAAACCATCCGGAAGCGGATCATCATCTTCCCGGCCTTTGAAGACGAACCGAAGCAGCTGCCCCCGAGCTATGGACTGTTCCCCGAGTTCACGGTCACCGGCGAGCAGATCGCCGGGAACCTTGAATACCGCTACCCGGTCTCCCTGGTGAGCGCCTCTTCGGGCGCTCTC
>MEXZ01000152.1:533-1552 GCA_001773855.1 Candidatus Aminicenantes bacterium RBG_13_64_14 | reverse complement strand
TTCTGGCTCTACGCGACGGATATCAGCCCGGTCTTGCGGGTGAGGGGGAAGCCACTTTTCGAAACCAGGATCATTTATGTCTTCCGGGCCAGGAGGGTCTATTTCGCGCCGGCGGAAGCGCCCTCCGGCTCAATAGCCGAGATACCAAAAGAGTCGACTCCCGAGGATCTCGAAAAGAAAGAATCCAAACAGGAGGTAAAAAATGAGTAAAGTCAGAGGGCTTGACATCTATGTCAAGGTCAACACCGGCACCTATGGGTCCCCCGTCTGGACGAAGGTCGGCGGGCAGAAGGACGCCTCGATCACCTTCGGGCTCGGCGAGATCGACGTCACCGACAAGGACTCGGCCGGCTGGGAGGAGAACCTTCCCGGGAACCGGAACGTCGAGATCGAATTCGACGCTTTCCTGATCGAGGACAACGCCGGCTATCTCGAGATGAAAAAGGGTTTTTGGGAGTCAACACCCAAGGACCTCGACCTTCAACTCGTGACCCCGGCCAAGACCTACCGCGGCTATTTCCGGCTGACCGAGATGCCGATCGAGGCACCGCTCGACGACGCGGCATCGGTGAGTTTCTCGCTCAAGTTGACCGGCGTCTTGGAAGAGACGTAAGGAGGTGAGCCGTGACACTTACAGTTCAAATCGTTGTGCTCGGCGGGCTCACACCGTCCTACGCGGCAGCGACCGCGGGCGGGGACGAGTTCGTCAACTCCGGCCGCGAGTTCATCCATGTCAAGAACGGGCATACGAGCCCCCAGACGGTGACGGTGAACTCTCAGACGGTCTGCAACCAGGGTTATGACCACGACGCACCCGTCGTCATCCCGGCCAGCGAGGAGCGGATGATCGGGCCGTTCCCGAAGGGCCGCTTCGACGACGCGAACGGCAAGGTCCAGATCACCTACAGCGGCGTCACCGCGCTCACGATCGCGGCCGTCCGGGTGCCCTGATGAAGGAGTGGATCCTCAACCTCGACAAACCCCGGAGGCTCAGCTTCGATTTCGACGCCTGGGATCTG
>MEXZ01000152.1:163-399 GCA_001773855.1 Candidatus Aminicenantes bacterium RBG_13_64_14 | reverse complement strand
GGAGAAGACAAGGGCGCTGCTGAACCAGGCAATCCGATCGGGGACCGACACCGTCTTCTCGATCCTGGACCTGGTCTCGGGCGCGATTCTCGCCCAGGCCGAGCGTAAGAAGGTAGGGGTCGGCGAGGCCGGAAAAAAAGCGGCGGGCCCGGCAGCTACCATTCCCGGTTCGAGAAAGAAAGGAAAATAGCGGCGGGGTTCGGGATCATCCGGGAGGCCGACTTCCGGCGGCTGAC
>MEXZ01000151.1:8042-10548 GCA_001773855.1 Candidatus Aminicenantes bacterium RBG_13_64_14 | reverse complement strand
CGTCGAGCACGGCAAGCGCTATGACAGGCTCGTCATCCGCAACGTCATCGTCATCGACGGCAAGGGCACGCCGGCCCGCGGCCCCCTGGACATCGTCGTCGAGGGGAACAAGATCGCGGCGGTCAGAGGCGCCAATACGCGGCCGGACGCCTATAAGAACGAGAAGCATGTCCTCGACGGCACCGGCATGTATCTCCTTCCCGGTCTGATCAACAGCCACGTCCACCTCCAGGACGAGCGCGCCGGTGTCCCGCAGCCCTTCGAGTATGAATACAAGGTCTGGCTGTCGTGCGGCATCACCACCATCCGGGACGTTGGGAGCGACACCAAGAAAACCCTTGTCGAGCGCCGCAAGAGCCAGGAAGGCTCCGTCATCGCGCCGCGTCTCTACATCTACATGGTCGCCGGCGGGGCGACGCCCGAGGAAGGGCGCAAGGCCGTCCGGGCGATCAAGGAGCAGGGCGGTGACGGCGTCAAGATCTTCGGTATGGACCGCGACATCATGGCGGCCATCGTCGACGAATCGAAAAAGCTCGGCCTCAAGGTGGCCCACCACGCCGCGGTCGAGGAGACCGACGCCCGAGACGTCGCGGCCTTCGGCGTTTCCACGGTCGAGCACTGGTACGGCATACCGGATGCAGCGCTCAAGGGTTCCCAGAACTTCCCGCCGTCCTACAATTACAACAACGAGAGCGACCGCTTTCGTTGGGCCGGCCGCCTCTGGCGAGAGGCCGACCCCGCCAAGCTCGATGCCGTTCTGACCGAGATGGTTGCGAAGGGCGTCGCCTGGGTCCCGACGTTCAGCACCTACGAGGCCTGCCGAGATATGACCCGGGCGCGCAACCTGCCCTGGTTCAAAGAATACCTGCATCCCGTCCTCGAAGATTACTTCAAGCCCAGCCCGGCCCGCCATGGCGCTTTCTCCTGGGGCTGGTCGACCGAGGACGAGATCGCCTGGAAGGAAAACTACAGGATCTGGATGAAGGCCGTGAGAGATTTTGCCGACAAGGGCGGCCTGGTCGGGGCGGCCGACGACGCGGGCTTCATCTACACGCTCTACGGCTTCACCTACCTGAGCGAGCTCGAGCTCCTGCAGGAGGCCGGGTTCCACGCGATCGATGTCATCCAGTGCGCCACCGGGAACAACGCCAGGATCATGGGCCTCGAGAACCAGCTCGGGAGGGTGCGTCAGGGTTTCCTGGCCGATTTGATCCTCATTGACGAGAATCCGCTGGCCAACCTCAAGTACCTCTATCCGACCGGCGTCCTCGACATCAAGGACGGCAAGGACGTCATTCGCGGCGGCATCAAATGGACCATCAAGGACGGCATCGTCTACAACACGCCGACGTTGATCGAGGACGTCAAGAACATGGTTTCCAAGGCCCGCGCGGAGAGGAAAAGCCCCTAAGGCGAAATCAAGGCGCGTTTCGGCTCAGGCCGCGATCTCCTTGACCGCGAGCTTGGCGACATCCATCCGGCCGATGCCCCATTCGACGGACTTCGTGATCATCAGGACGTCGGCCGCGTTCAGGTTGACGAGCGGCGCGCCGTAAGAGTCGACGGCCACGGGGTCGGTGCCGAGGATGACCTTATTGAGCTTGCGGAGCTCACCCGGCCCGGCCGGTCCGTTGGTCAGCAGGAATTCCGTGGCGTCGGCGATGCACAGGTCCGGCCGGCGCAGGGTGTTGACGTCGGCCACGCACTGGGCCAGGAAGGGGACGTCGTCGTACTCGCCCTTGGCCCCGGAGCCGGCGTGGAAGAACTGGTTCGAGGCGTTGGCGTTGACGCCCATCAGGTTCTTGAGGCTCCCGGACATGCCCACGCCGACGTGGTGCTTGATAATCGGCAGGTTGATGAAGACGTCGCAGTCGAGGAACTCCTTGACGACGCTCGTTTTCTTGAGCGTCCTGTTCTTCGCGACCGCCGTTTCGATGTAGTTCCCGGAGCACTTCTTGACGGCGCCGATCTCCGTTGCGTACTTTGCGGCGAGCGGCGTCCGCTTCCAGAAGTCCGCGGCCGGGTCGATGAGGTAGTGGATCTCCTTGGCCCCGGCCTTGAGCGAGGCCAGGATCGCGGCCAGGACGATCTCCGGGTGGGTGAAGCTGCCCGGCTTCTTCCACCACAACGGAGCGTTGATGAGCAGGCCGACCGACGAGCCCGAGGAGACGTATTTCCTGATCCCCCCCAGGGCTTCGAGGCCCTTGTTCACCGCGAGAAGCGAATCCGTCCCCGTTACGACCGCCAGGTCCGGTATCGCCGGCTTCTGGGCGCTTAGAAGGCGCCCTTCCATAAGGCCCCCGGCCAGCACGGCACTTCCGAGCACGGCTCCCGATCTCATGAAATCCCGGCGCTTCATCCCTCGACTCATGTCAACCTCCTGACGGATTCTTTATATTTTTATATACCAGCGATGGGCGCGGCGCAAGCTTCCTCGTTCTTCACGCCTTGACCCGTTCGCCGACAGCGGCAGGGGCTCCGGTCTTGCAAGGACCGGGAAGTCCAG
>MEXZ01000151.1:7540-7759 GCA_001773855.1 Candidatus Aminicenantes bacterium RBG_13_64_14 | reverse complement strand
TTTCGGCTCGATCGAGGACGGCACCCTTTCCAACGATGAGCAGACCGACTCGACCTGGGACGGCATCTGGGAGAGCGCGGCGCGGATCGACGACGGCGGCTGGGCGGTCGAGATCCGCATCCCCTTCGACCAGCTCCGATTCAAGAGGCAGGACGTCTACGTCTGGGGCGTCAACTTCATGCGGATTATTAAGCGCAAGAACGAAGAGAGTCATTTCGC
>MEXZ01000151.1:6025-7477 GCA_001773855.1 Candidatus Aminicenantes bacterium RBG_13_64_14 | reverse complement strand
CCCGGCCGTCATCAACATCAGCGACCAGGAGACCTATTACCGGGAGAAGCGTCCCTTTTTCATCGAAGGGTCGAGCATATTCAATTTCGGCCGGGGCGGGCCCAGCGTCTACCGGTCGTTCGGCTGGGACGACCCCGACTTTTTCTACAGCCGCCGCATCGGGCGTACTCCCCAGGGAAGCCCGGCGGGTCCCGGCTACTACGATGTGCCCGACTGGACAAGCATCCTGGCCGCGGCCAAGGTGACGGGCAAAATCGGCCGCAACTTTAACCTCGGCGTCATCAGCTCCCTAACCGAGCGGGAATTCGCCCAAATCGACAATGAGGGCGTACGCTCGCAGACCGAAGTCGAGCCCTTCAGCCATTACGGCGTCGTCCGCGGCCTGAAGGAGTTCGATGAAGGCCGGAGCGGCCTCGGCTTTATCGCCACTTCGGTCCTGCGCGACCTCCGCGGGGGAGAGCTCGAAGCGTCCCTCGTCCGGAGCGCCCTCGCCCTGGGCGTCGACGGCTGGACGTTTCTCGATAAAGACAGGGGCTGGGCCCTGGCCGGTTGGGCCGGCCTCTCGACGGTCCGCGGCAGCGCCGAAGCCATAACCGAACTCCAGCTCTCCTCCCTCCATTACTTCCAACGGCCCGACGCCGACTGGGTCGAAGTCGACGAGAATGCCACTTCGCTCTCCGGTTGGGCCGGCCGGCTCTATATCAACAAGCAGAAAGGGAATGTCGTCTTCAACGCGGCCCTGGGGGCCATGTCGCCCGGCTTCGAGGCCAACGACCTGGGCTATCATACCCGCGGCGACGTCTTCAATGGCCACGTCGAGGCGGGTTACCGGGCCCTTCATCCGGGCCGGCTCTTCCGCACCTGGACGGTCACGTCTTCCTATTACCGGAACTATGATTTCGGTTGGAACCGCGTGGGCGAATACATCTATCTCGACGGCAAGGGCCAGTTCCTCAACTACTGGACGGCGGCGCTCCACGTCGACTACGAGCCCCGCAAATACAGCTATTACCTGACGCGGGGCGGGCCGATGGCGTTTTACCCCGAGGGCGCCACGGCGAACTTCAGCCTGGCGAGCGATGACCGCAAACCCCTCATCGTTCGCTTCACGGGCATGTACCGTTGGCACCCGACCGGCGGCTACTCCATTTCGTTCGGCGGCGGCCTGACCTGGAAACCGAGCCCTAACTTCAGCCTTTCGGTCGGTCCGAGTTATATGTTCCGCTACGCCGAGGGCCAGTGGGTCCGAAGCGTCGTCGACCCCCTCAAGGTCTCGACCTACGGCGTCCGCTACGTCCTCTCCGATATCGACCAGAAAACACTGCCCATCGAGATCCGCATCAACTGGACCTTCACGCCGCGGCTGAGTCTCCAGGCCTATCTCCAGCCCTACATCGGGACGGGCGATTTCTACGCCTTCAAGGAGCTCCACGCCGCCCGGACCTTCGACTT
>MEXZ01000151.1:0-5999 GCA_001773855.1 Candidatus Aminicenantes bacterium RBG_13_64_14 | reverse complement strand
CGATCGCGTATGCGGACGGCGTCTACACGGTCGATCCGGACGGGGCGGGGGGGCCGGCGGCGCCGTTCACCTTCCGCGACCCCGACTTCAACCTCAAATCCCTGCGCGGCACGGTCGTCCTGCGCTGGGAGTACCGGCCGGGGTCCATGCTCTATTTCGTCTGGACGCAGAGTCGGGCCGACTACTCCCATCCCGGCGACTTCGAGCTCTGGCGGGACATGGGCGACCTCTTCCGGGCTCCCGGCGCGAACATCTTCATGGTCAAGTTCTCCTACCGCTTCGAGCTATAGGAAAGCTTACCGCGGGGTCCGGAGCCGCACTTCGGTGGCGCCCCAGCCGCCGCCGCCCATACCGGAGTCCTTGAAACCCGCCACATGGGGATTTTTTTCGAGTAGGCCATGGACGATGCTCTTGAGCGTGCCGGTGCCCTTGCCGTGGATGATGCGCAGTTCCATGATCCCCCGGCGCAGGCACTCCTCGATGTACCCGGGGACGAGGTCCTTGACGTCCTTGGGGCTGAACGCATGGAGGTCGAGGACGCCGTCGATGGGGAATTCCACGGGGTCTTCGTCAAGTTTGGGGCTCATCAAAACTATTTTAATCCAAACCGGCCGTCCTGGATAGCGCGCCAAGATTGACATCGGTGGGGACGGATGATAGGGTAATTCTTCCCGGTCCGCGAATTCCCTTAGGAGGGCACCTCAACCATGAAGATTCTTAAACGTTCACTCGGTAAACTGACTTCTCTTTTCCTCATCCTCGGCTTGGCCGCAGCGTTCTCTCTCTCCGCGATCGCGTGCAAGCCGGCCGGCGAGGCGGCGGGCGGTCTCAAGCCACCCATGGCCGAGATCATCCCCAAGGAATTGACCATCCACGGCCACACCCGGGTCGATAATTATTACTGGCTCAACGAGCGGGAAAACCCCAAGGTCATCGACTACCTCAAGGCCGAGAACGCCTACACCCAGGCCGTATTGAAGCCCACCGAGGCCCTCCGGGAAAAGCTCTACAACGAGATCGTCGGCCGGATCAAGCAGACCGACCTCTCCGTGCCCTACCGCTCCGAGGGCTACTATTACTATTCGCGCAACGAGGAGGGGAAGGACTATCCCGTCTATTGCCGGAAGAAAGGCAGTCTCGAGGGCGCCGAGGAAGTCCTCCTCAACGTCAACGAGATGGCCCAGGGGCACAATTATTACTCCGTCGGCGGCTTGTCCGTGAGCTCGAACAACATGCTCCTCTCGTTCGGCGTGGACACGGTCAGCCGCAGGAAGTACACCCTCCAGTTCAAGAACCTGGCCACGGGCGAGATCCTGCCCGACGCCATCGTCAACACGACGGGCTCCGCGGCCTGGGCCAACGACGACAAGACGGTCTTCTACACCCAGATCGACGACACCACCCTCCGGCCCCAGAAGATCTTCCGGCACGTCCTGGGGACTCCGGTCGGGTCCGACACCCTCGTCTTCCATGAAGCCGACGAAACCTTCAACGTCGGGGCGTACAAGACCAAGTCCAAGAAGTACATCTTCATTGCCTCGTCGAGCACGCTCTCGAACGAGTACCGGTTCATCCCTGCCGATAAGCCCGCGGCCGAATTCAAGGTTTTCCAGGCGCGGGAGCGGGATCTCGAATACGACGTCGACCACTACCAGGACAAGTTCTACGTCCGCACCAACATGGGCGCCAGGAACTTCCGGCTGATGACGGCGGCCCTGGACAAGTCGGGCAAGGCCGACTGGGTCGAGCTCATCCCGAACCGTGACGACGTCTATTTCGAGGGCTTCGAGATGTTCAAAGGCGCCCTCGTCCTCGAGGAGAGGAAGAGCGGCCTCATCCAGATCCGGGTCATGCCCTGGGACAAGAGCGCCGAACATTATTTGGATTTCGGCGAGGAGACCTATAGCGCCCGTATCTCGACCAACCCCGAGTTCGACACCGAGTGGCTCCGTTATGGCTACACGTCCCTGACGACGCCCTCGTCCACCTTCGACTACAACATGGTCACGCACGAGAAGAAGCTCCTCAAGCAGGAGGAGGTCCTCGGCGGCTTCGACGCCGCGAACTATCAGGCCGAGCGGCACTATGCCGTGGCCCGCGACGGCGTCAAGGTGCCCATCTCGCTCGTCTATAGAAAAGGACTGGTCAAGAACGGCGCCAATCCCTGCCTTCTCTATGGCTACGGTTCGTACGGGGCGAGCACCGACGCCGGCTTCAGCTCGGCGCGCCTGAGCCTGCTCGACCGGGGCTTCGTCTACGCCATCGCCCATATCCGGGGCGGGCAGGAGCTGGGCCGGGCCTGGTACGAGGACGGCAAGCTCCTAAAGAAAAAGAACACGTTCACGGACTTCGTCGACTGCGGCGACTACCTCGTCGCCCAGAAGTTCACGAAACCCGGCCTGCTCTTCGCCAACGGCGGCAGCGCGGGCGGGCTTCTCATGGGCGCCGTGGTCAATCTGCGGCCCGACCTCTTCAAGGGCGTCGTCGCCGGCGTCCCCTTCGTCGACGTCATCACGACCATGCTCGACAAGAGCATTCCGCTGACGACGGGCGAGTTCGACGAGTGGGGGAATCCCGAGGTCAAGGAATACTACGACTATATGCTCTCCTATTCCCCCTATGACCAGGTCGAGGCCAAGAATTACCCGGCCCTGCTCGTCACCACGGGCTGGCAGGACTCCCAGGTGCAGTATTTCGAGCCGGCCAAGTGGGTGGCCAAACTGCGGGCCATGAAGACGGACGAGAACCCGCTCCTGCTCTGGACGAACATGGAGGGCGGGCACGGCGGCGTGAGCGGCCGCTTCCGGAGGCTGAAACAAACGGCCATGGAGTACGCTTTCATGTTCAACCTGGCCGGGATCAAGGAGTAGAATCAACGGTTTCCGCGGCGTTTGACAAGGCGACCCGACTCATCTAAACTAGAGGGGATTTTTCGGCCCGTTAGCTCAATTGGTAGAGCAACAGACTCTTAATCTGTGGGTTGTAGGTTCGAGTCCTACACGGGTCATTCGTTTTCCCTGACTTCCGCGAATTCCGACGATTCCAGCCGCCCCTCCCGAACGAAGGCCGCCGCTTTACCCTTTGATCTTCTGGATGAGGGCGTTGATCTCTTTCCGCTCTTCCGCGGTGATGCTTCGGCCTCTGATGAGGAGATACTTCTGGCAATTCTCGAGGGCTTTGGCCTTGTCCCCCTTCTCCAGGTAGGCCACGGCCAGGTTATAGGCGGCGAAAGCGAAGCTCGGATCGAGCTCGACGGCCTTTTCCCAGTTCTTGATGGCCTCGTCATTTCGGCCCAGGATCCTGAGGGCGCCGCCCAGGCCGTTGTAGGCGGGGGCCAGACTCGAGTCGGCGGCGATAGCCTTTTCGAAATATCCGATGGACTCCCGGGCCGCCTCAGGGTTTTTGGTCTTCAGGGCCACCGTCACGTGGAATGAGCCGACGTTGTCGTTGAAAAGCGCGTCGTCCGGCGCCAGGGCCAATGCCCTGGAGAACGCTGCACGTGCCTTTTCGAAATCGCCCGTCTTCCCGTAGGCCACGCCGAGGGAGTTCCAGGCCGTCGCGTCCCGATCATAAAGGCCCAGGGCCTTCTCCAGGATTTCGGCGCCCTTGCGGTCCATCCCGTTCTTGACAAGGGCGATCCCATATCCCGAGACGATCAGGTAATTGCCGGGATTGGCGGTGAAGGCCCTTTCGAGGACCTGGAGGCCGTCGTCGAGCAGGCCCTGCGACCGGTAGATCTCGAAAAGCTGGTCATAGGCCTTGCCGAAGTCCTTCCTCTCCTTGATGACGTCTTCGAGGAGGCGGACGCTCTCGGCCAGCCGTCCCTGCTTCTGGAGTTGGGAGGCGAGGTCCGTCTTCTGTTCGAAGGGGAGGAGCGTTTTGAGATCGTCTTCGGGGCCGTAAGTGGCCTTGGTCTGGGCGGCACGAGAAGCCGCGTAGCCCAGGCTGCGCAGCCGTTCCTTCGTTTCGCGGTCGGTCGTCTGCCGGCCCGCCTGCGCCAGAAGGGGCGAGGCGCCGAGATCCATGACCTCCCGCAGCCTTTTTTTGTACGGGGAAAGGTTCTCGGCCGCGGCCAGGTTTTTCTCCTCGCCGAAATCGCTCTCCAGGTCGTAGAGCTCGGGGATCGGCGACTCGATGTATTTTTTCCCGTTCTCGATGACGCCTCGGACGGGCGCCCACCCTCTGTTCAGGTAGGCATCCAGCGACTCGAAGTAGATCGGCCGGGTCTTCCGCGTTTTACCCTTCAGGAACGGCGCAAGGGAATCACCATGGAGGGATGACGGCTTATCGACCGCGAGCAGGTCGCAAACGGTCGGGAAAATATCCACATGGCTGACATCGTCCTTCACCCTGGCGGCTTTGGCCCCCGGGGCGGCAATGACGAGGGGCACCCAGAGCGTCGAATTGTAGGCGAAATAGCCATGGGTCATCTCGCCGTGCTCGCCCAGGGACTCGCCGTGGTCGGCCGTCAGCACGATGACTGTCTGCCCGATCATTCCTTTTCGGCCGAGTTCGTCGAGCAGCCGTCCCAGTTCCGCGTCAACGTAAGCCACCTCGCCGGCATAAGGCTTGTCCATGAACCGGCTGGCGTAAGGTTCGGGGGCCGCGTAAGGCGCGTGGGGGTCCCAGAGGTGGATCCAGCAGAACCATGGACCCTTCTTATCGGAGAGCCATTCCAGCGCGGCGGTGATGGTCTTTTCCGCCGGACGCTCCGAGAAAAGCCCTTGGGATGTCGGTTTTGCCGGATAAGAATCGTCGTACACGTCGAAACCCTGATTCAGGCCGAAGCGTGAATCCAGGGGAAACGCGCTGACGAAAGCGCCCGTGGCGTAGCCGCGGTCCTTGAGAAGTTCGGCCAGGGTCAGGTAATCCGGGGCCACGATGGACAGGCTGTTTTCAGAGACGCCGTGGGCCAGAGAGGTCATTCCTAGAAGGATGTTCGCGTGCGAGGCGAGGGTTATCGGATCGTGGGCGAACGCCCGTTCGAAGAGGACGCCTTTCGCCGCCAGGGCGTCGATCCGCGGGGTTTCCAGGTGTTTCGGACTGTAGCAGCTCAGCCTGTCCGGCCGCAGGGTGTCGACCGTCACCAGGAGGAGGTTGAGCTCTGCACCGCCGGCCCGGGCAGATAGTGCCAGCAGGCCCAGGAACGAGACGAGAACGAAACCTGCGGTCTGAATGATTCTTTTCATCGTCACCAATGTACCACCTGTAAAGCGGGGTTTTCAAGTCAGGGCTTGTGCTATAATCGGACTTCCTTATGCGCAACGCCATCCTCGTCCTCGTTTTTCTCATCCTGACGGTTCTCGCCATTCCAGTTCTTCTCGTGTGCACGCTCTTCGGGCTGCGGGACGCCTTCCTCGTCTACGGGGCGTGGATGATGCGGGTCGGCCGCAGCATCCTCGGCATAGACCTCGTGGTCACCGGGCTCGACCGGCTCGACCGCGGGATTCCCTACGTCTTCATGTCCAACCACCTGAGCTTCCTGGACGGCCCTCTTCTGATGACCATCCTCGACCGGCCGGCCCGGGTGATCGTCAAGAGGTTCGTCTTCCGCACCCCCATCTTAGGGCTGGGCATGCGGTTTTCCGGCTACGTGCCACTGGACGGGGAAGGCGCCGGTGCGGGGAGAAGGAGCATCGCCCGGGCCGCGCATTGGATCAAAGAGAAAGGGTATTCATTCCTCATCTATCCCGAGGGCACGCGGAGCTTCGACGGGAAACTGCTGCGGTTCCGGAGAGGCGGCTTCTTCCTGGCCTTTGAGAGCGGGGCGCCGATCGTTCCCGTATCGGTCAAGGGAACCTACGAGCTGATGCCGCGCGGGCAGTGGTTCGTCCGGAAAGGGCCCGTCCAAATCACCTTCCATGAGCCCATCTCCGTCACCGGCCTGACGGTGGAAAAGATACCCGAGCTCATGGACAGAGTGAAAGCGGCGGTATCGTCGGTCCCGTGAACAAAAAGCGCAGTCCTACCGGACCGATACGGGCTTCCAATCCTGATCG
>MEXZ01000150.1:5978-6977 GCA_001773855.1 Candidatus Aminicenantes bacterium RBG_13_64_14 | reverse complement strand
ATGAGGTCGGCCCGGACCATGGACACCTCGTCGATGATGATGGCGTCGAGGTTGCGGTAGAGGGCGGCGCGGTCGGCGGCCGCGCCCTTGGACCGGCCGAGCTTGCGGACGGCGTCGGGCGTGATGTCGGGCTTGAAGCCGAAGAAGGAGTGGACCGTCTGGCCGCGGACGTTGAGGGCGGCGACGCCGGTCGGGGCCAGGACGGCGATGCGCTTGGGCGTCTGCGAGCGGAAAAGCTCGAGGAGGGTCGATTTCCCGGTCCCGGCCTTGCCGGTGATGAAGACGTGGCGGTCCGTGCCCTCCATGATGTCCAGGGCGCGGCGGAAGCCGGGGTTGATCTCGATCTTCAAATGTTGCTCAACTTTGAGCTGATCAGGCGGTTGAGGCTGATGCCTTCTTCTGCCGCTTTTATAGCGAGGTCTCTATGCACTTCTGGCGGGAGCCGGACAATGAATCTTCCACTAAAGCTCTTTCTGGAAAGAGGAGGCGGTGGGGTTTCTTCGTTGTCCCGCATATCCGTGACAGCGTCGTTTACGATTTTCCGGATCCCTTGGAGCGCAGCCTCGGGGCTCTCGGCAAGCCAGCTGAGACTAGGGAATTCGACGCAAAGCCCGACGTATTCCTGATCATCCTCTGACCAAGTGACCCGGTAGGTGTATCGGTCATTTTGCAGGCTCATGTTCTCTCTCCAACCGGTTTATAGCTGCGAGCACTTGTTTAACCTGATAGGCTTTCGCAATACGATTATTGCCCTTCTGAATATTAATCCTCGGATCTCCTGTCCAGGGCATCCTGTAGATCCTATGACTGCTTCCCTTCTGTCGTGGCGTGCCAAAGTACCGGCCACAGACTTTGCACAAGTCGTCGAAGCGAACATTTCTTGGGCTCTCCCTCATCCTGCAGAGGGTTTTCTCAATTGAGTCAGCCATATTAATATCAATAATGATACTATATTGTCAAGAATATTTTTTGCGCTTTGATAATCAAATAGACGAGCTC
>MEXZ01000150.1:5560-5958 GCA_001773855.1 Candidatus Aminicenantes bacterium RBG_13_64_14 | reverse complement strand
GTCGGCGGCCTGGAGCATGTTCATCAGCGAATTGAGAGAGCTGCCAATGCCCGTGAGCGTATCCGGGGCGCCTGCGCCTCCCGGTCCGCCGGGACCCATTTGGCCGCCCATACCGCCGCCGGGCCCTCCAGGACCGCCCGCTCCGCCTTCGATCGACGCCGCTGTTTTATCTAACGCAGCCAGTACCTCAATGACCTCGGCCGGGCTCTGGGCTTGGGCGGCCGCTTCCTGGGCCTTCTTGATCCGTCCGCGCAGGGCGCGCATCTTCTGGAGGGCCGCTTGGGCATCCAGGATACCGTCGTACATCGCCCGGGACAGTTCGAACTGCTGGGCCAGGCCCGCCGCCGGGGTCTTGACCCGCGGGTCTATGCGCAGAGTGAGCGGCTGTCTGAGGGTTT
>MEXZ01000150.1:5117-5515 GCA_001773855.1 Candidatus Aminicenantes bacterium RBG_13_64_14 | reverse complement strand
AGATCGAATTGGGCGTCGGTACGGTGTTATGCGGGGTGGCGGAGATAGGCAGGCCGCCGCGCCCGCGTCCACCTCCCTCGAGGGGCTGAAAGCGCATGTCCCACAGGAAACGGTGCATACCCGCCGTCGGCTTGAGCGTCAGGGGCTTGCGGTACCAGTAGAGGGGCACGGGCGCGCTCTCGGGAGTCGGGTATTCGGCCTTGTCCTCGCTCGAGTAGCGGCGGATGACGCGACCGGTTCCGTCGACGATCTCGATCGTCACCGGTCCCGAGGCGTCGGCCTTGAGGGCATAGTCGATGACCGCGCCGTCGGGCGGGTTCTCGCCGCCGGGCTCGTCGGGCGGAAGCGGCGTATCCGTGTTCATGTTCCAACGGACGCGCGTCGCGGCCTGGGGCCGG
>MEXZ01000150.1:4819-5109 GCA_001773855.1 Candidatus Aminicenantes bacterium RBG_13_64_14 | reverse complement strand
CGCTTCGGTCGTGGTCACACTCTGGTCGAGCTGGCGCAGAGGCGTGATGTTGTCGAGGATCCAGAAGCCCCGGCCGTGCGTCGCCGCGACCAGGTCGTCGTCCTTGATGATGATGTCGCGGACCGAGCTCGGGGCCATGTTCAGGCGGAGCGTCTGCCAGTGGTCGCCGTTGTCGAAGGAGACGTAGACCTCACGCTCGGTCGCCGCGAAGAGGAGGCCCCGCCGCACGGAGTCTTCCCGGACAGCGTTGGTCGGTGCGCCGTCGGGGATGCCGTTTGTGATCTCGGCCC
>MEXZ01000150.1:4318-4688 GCA_001773855.1 Candidatus Aminicenantes bacterium RBG_13_64_14 | reverse complement strand
GTAAGCTGGGGCGGGGTGACGTCGGTCCAAGTGCGGCCGCCGTCAGCCGTCATGTGGATGAGGCCGTCGTCGGTGCCGGCCCAGATGACGTTCGCGTCGACGTAGGAGGGCGCGACGGTATAGATGACGCCGCGCTGGGAGGGTTGGGCCGACGGCTCGCCTTTGTACTTGCCGATGCTGGCCGGAACGTCCCAGGTCTTGCGGGTGAGGTCGGGGCTGATCTGGGTCCAGCTGTTGCCGCCGTTCCGGGTCTTCCAGAGCGTGTTGGCCGCGAAATAGAGCGTCCGGGGATCGACCGGTGAGAAGAGGACGGGCTGGGTGCGCACGGTCCGCCAGTCGGACGAGCGGGAGACCCTGGGGCCGACCGTCT
>MEXZ01000150.1:4156-4245 GCA_001773855.1 Candidatus Aminicenantes bacterium RBG_13_64_14 | reverse complement strand
GGAGCTCCAGGATTGGCCGCCGTTGACGGTGATGACCGCGCCCTGGTCGCTCGCGTAGAGGATGACGTCCGGGTTCGTCGGATTGATCC
>MEXZ01000150.1:1705-3606 GCA_001773855.1 Candidatus Aminicenantes bacterium RBG_13_64_14 | reverse complement strand
CCCTCCTCAATTCAGTAGTGCTTATCGATGCCGCCGTATCCGATAAGGCGGTTCTTTTTAGTCATGGCGACAAAGTGCCGCAAACGCTTGGCGAATTCGTCCGGCCGGGCCCGGGCGCCCTCGATGTATCCGATGCGGATGCGCTTGTAGGATTCGGAGAAGGGCCCGAAGTTCTCCCAGGCCGCCTGGTCGGCCTTCAGGGCCTGGAGGATATCGGGAGCGATCCGGAGCTCTTCTACGGCGATGACGTCCCCGAGCTTTGCCAAAACGTCCTTGGCGACCTTCCCCTGGCGGGCCATTGCCCGAAGCCTCTCCCGATTCGCCTGAGAATAGGGGCTCCCTGTCCGTCGAGGCGTGAACCTCTGGGCATAACGGTCCTTATCGACTTTTCGCACGGTGCTGTCGATCCAGCCGAAGGCCAGGGCCTCTTCGACGGCGTCGTTGTAGGAGACGCGCGGACGGCCGGTGTGCTTCTTGTTGAAGACAAGCCAGACCTCTTTCGCAGATTTGTGGCGGCGGCGCAGCCAGGCGCGCCACTCGGCGCGCTTTGTAACATGGAGAAGAAGCTTTGGATCGAGCGCCGGTCTTATCGTCACGTTTGGACCTTGAATTAATGGATGATTGCCTACATATAATGCTAAAATATTATTAATATCAATAATATACACAAGCCAAGACAATTACTCCAACTTAGGTTCCGCCAGTGCCAGAATGAGTTTCTTGGCCCGGACGTCGATCGTGACCACGAATTTGGATAAGAAATCGCTGCCGAGAGCCAGCGCGACGGGTAGGTCGAAGCCCGGTCCGCGCTTCACGGGAGATTCCCGAAGTTCATCAAGGATGAGTTTTTGACCGCCCAATTCGACCGGAACGGCGTTGCGGAAGATCTTGAATCTTCCCGGTCGCTCAATGCTTTCGATCCCTTCAACAAAGCCCGGGTCGATGAAGGATACGGAATATCCGGTATCGAAATAAACGATGGCCTTCCGCTTGTTGACGACGGCCCGCGCATAGAGGATATGGCCATGCGACTCGGGAGCATCGACTAGATCGATGCAAAGATAGCGCTTGGGGTCGAGCTTCTCAGGCAGAGGAATTGCGGAGACGCCGACCGTCCGAGACCGGTAATCCAGGGTTAGGCGACGGTCCAGGAAGAAGTCGAGTCCCACGGTCCCGTTGAACGGCACCGACGAATACATCCGCCAGTCGCTGAGGGTTCCCGCGACATCCTTGAAAACCCGGCCGAGGACCGAGATCGTATCGACGCGGATGCCGAGTGATTCGCCGCGATGGCTGCCGTCGGCATTGAGCTCTTCGTGACGCTCCCCGACGCGATGCGGGATCGAAGGCGCCTGGGTCGTGATCACGAAGCCACTGGCCGTTCCCGTGTCGAGCATCAGGGCGATCTTGACCCCGGAAAGATCGACATTCACAAAGGGGCAGCCCGTCAGGCCGAGGATCATCGGGCAGAGGTCGCTTCCGTTATAGCCGAGGTCCCGCGACCACTGCGCCAGGGAGGTGGGCTCGAGCCGCGTCGAGGCTACGCGCGTTTTGATCGTTTGGCTCGTCGCGCTCAAAACACCGCCCAGTACCGCCGTGACGCAAAGCAGGAGAGAGAGCGACGATTTCCTCAAATTCATATTCATAGGGGACAGTCCCTCTTTATTTGATCTCCTTGAGCAGCTCGGCGACGGCGGCCTCGAGCTGTTCGTCCTTGCCCTTGACCACAGCTTCGCATGTGTTCGCGACCTTGATGTCGGGCTCGGTCTGGTGGTTATCCAGGTAGCCGACACCAGCAACCTTGACGCCGAGGGGAACGACTCCCCAGCGGACGCCCGAATCACCGAGCACCTCCCAGCCGGCGAACGAGCACGTGCCGGGCACGGGCATGCCGACGAGCT
>MEXZ01000150.1:0-1523 GCA_001773855.1 Candidatus Aminicenantes bacterium RBG_13_64_14 | reverse complement strand
GCGCTCGACCTCGGCCTGGTTGCGCAGGACCCAGCGCCGATAGAGCAAGCTATTCTCTTCGCGCGTCGAAACGGGCTTGATGGAGATCTCCCGCTTCCCCGCTTCGTTCGATAGGGCAAGCAGGACGCTCTGTCCGGCCTTGCGGTTGAGGTAGCGGTCGAGGTCTTTGTCGGCGGCGATCGTCTCGCCGTCAATGGCCGCGATGACCATCCCGGGGACGACGTCGAGACCGTCCTTGTCGAGCGGTCCGCCGGCCATGACCTCGGCGATCTTGACGCCGGGGCCGGCATAGGTCTGGTCGTAGAACGCGCCGAGCGAGGCCGTCTCGTCGGCGTTGTCCATGGACCGGCCGTAGCGTGCCCCGCTGTGGCTGACGTTGAGCTCGCCGAGCATTTCGCTCAGGAGCTCGGCGAACTCGTAATTGTCACCGATCCCGGGCAGGTGTTTCTGGTAGACCGGCTTGAGGGCGGCCCAGTCGGCGCCGTGGTATCCCGCCGTGTAGAAGGTCTCGAGTGTCCGGCGCCAGACGTGCTCGAATTGGGCGTTCCGCTCGGCGGTGAGGTCGACAGTCATCTCGCCCTTGACGCCGATCGGCTCGCGCTTGCCGCTCGAGGGGTCGATCTTGCCAAGGGATCCGTCGGCGAGCAGAATGATCGATTTCTGCTCCTTGTCCCAGGCCAGGCTGCCGCGGTTGGCGTTGAGGGTGACGAGCATTTTCGTCTCCCGGGTCTTGAGGTTGGTCGTCCACAGGTTCATGCCCTTCTCGAAGCGCGAGAGGTAGTAGAGCGTGTCGCCGTCCTTGTTGACCAGCGCGTCGCCGAGCGAGGAGGAGTGAATCGTCAGGCGGGCCTTGCGCAGGGCCAGGCCGCCCCAGTCGATGACCAGCTCCTTGACCTCTTCCTTTTTATCTTTTTCCGCGGGTTCCTTTTTGTCTTTCGGCGCTTCGGCCTTGGTTTTTTTCTCTTCGATGTCCTTGAGCAGGGCGGCCTCCTCCTTGGTCAGGCGGAAGCGGTCCCAGGCGCCCCGGGTGAAGAAGAGCGCGTAGACGTCGTTCTGCGACCCGCCGCTCTGGGCTGCGGCCTTGAGGCCGTCGCGGTTGCTGGCCCAGATCATGGCCTGGCCGCCCAGGATCCACTTGGCCCGGCCGTCATCGAAGCCGCTCTCGGTCAGGTTGACGGTCTTCCCCGAGCCGTCGGCTTTGATGAGGCCGACCTCGCCTGGGGCGAAGCCGGGAACGGCATAGTCGAAGAGGATCCAGCGGCCGTCGGGGCTCCACTGGTAGTACTGGCCGCCATCTCCCGACGGGGCGAGCTCCTTGTCGGTGAGAATTGTGCGCGGCTGCTTGGAGGCGAGGTTGAGGACCTTGAGGATCATGCGGTCTTCGACGAAGGCGAGTTCCTTGCCGTCGGGCGAATAGGCGGGTTGGGTGTTCTGGTGGGAATTGACGATGAGCGGCGTTTCCTTGAGGACCGTCGAGGCGTAGAAGTAAGGCTCCTCGGCGCGGGTGCGGCGTGTCTCGTAGA
>MEXZ01000149.1:5203-5517 GCA_001773855.1 Candidatus Aminicenantes bacterium RBG_13_64_14 | reverse complement strand
CTCCAGGTTGAAGAGGATCTCCCGGGCCCGGTCGATGACGTCGCGCGGGATGCCGGCCAGCTTGGCCACGTGGATGCCGTAGCTGCGGTCGGACGGTCCGGCGACGATCCGGCGCAGGAAGACGACCTCGTCCTTCCATTCCCTGACGGAGACGTGGAAGTTCTTGATCCGCGGCAGGGTCAGGGCGAGCTCGGTCAGCTCGTGGTAGTGGGTGGCGAAGAGGGTCTTCGGCCGGACCTCCTCCCGCTCGTGGAGGCGCTCGGCCACGGCCCAGGCGATGCTCAGGCCGTCGAACGTGCTCGTGCCGCGGCCGA
>MEXZ01000149.1:4854-5152 GCA_001773855.1 Candidatus Aminicenantes bacterium RBG_13_64_14 | reverse complement strand
CCGTCTCCAGCATCTCGACCATGAAGGTCGACTGGCCGACGCTGAGGAAATCCATGGCCCCGATCCGGGTGAAGACGCGGTCGACGAGGCCGAGGGCCGCCGATTTGGCCGGGACGAACGATCCCATCTGTCCGAGCAGGACGATGAGCGCGGCCTGGCGCAGGAAGGTCGACTTGCCGCCCATGTTCGGGCCCGTGATGATCAGGATCTGGTTCGCCGCGGCGTCGAGCTCGAGGTCGTTGGGGACGAAGGGCTCGGCCTGGCTCGTCTCGATGACCGCGTGCCGCCCGGCCCCGAT
>MEXZ01000149.1:4628-4746 GCA_001773855.1 Candidatus Aminicenantes bacterium RBG_13_64_14 | reverse complement strand
GGGTCTTGGTCACTTCGATGTAATAGCCGAAGACCTTGTTGTAGCGGACCTTGAGCGAGCCGATGCCCGTCCGCTCGCGCTCCCGGCTTTCCAGCTGGGCGATGAAGGTCTTGCCGGA
>MEXZ01000149.1:4104-4297 GCA_001773855.1 Candidatus Aminicenantes bacterium RBG_13_64_14 | reverse complement strand
GCGCTGAGGGCCTCGGCGACGGCGTCCTGGCGGGCGACGATGGCGGCGACGTCGCGGAGGGGCCGCAGGAGCCAGGCGCGGAGGAGGCGCCCGCCGGGGGCGGTCACGGTGAAATCGATGACGTCGAGAAGCGTCCCCTTGAGCCGGCCGTCGCGGAGGTTGCGGACGAGCTCGAGGTTGCGGACCGTCGTCG
>MEXZ01000149.1:3913-4043 GCA_001773855.1 Candidatus Aminicenantes bacterium RBG_13_64_14 | reverse complement strand
GTCCTGCCGGACCCGCTTGACATAAGCGATGAGGGCCCCGGCCGCGGCCACGGCGCGCGGTTTCTCCTCGAGCCCGAAGGCCGCGAGCGACCGGGCGCCGAAATGCCCGAGGACGACCCGGGCCGCTTGC
>MEXZ01000149.1:3792-3876 GCA_001773855.1 Candidatus Aminicenantes bacterium RBG_13_64_14 | reverse complement strand
AGGCGCCAGCCTCGCCGTCGGCCGTGAGGACGCGGCGCAAGGCGTCATCCGTGCCTTCGGGATAGAGGACTTCCTTGGGCGACG
>MEXZ01000149.1:2821-3711 GCA_001773855.1 Candidatus Aminicenantes bacterium RBG_13_64_14 | reverse complement strand
CCAGGGCCAGGCCCCAGCCCGCGTCCTCGAGGGCCAGGGAGGCGATGAACGTCCCTTCCTTGGCCTCCTCGGTCTCGACCTCGACGGCCGTTCCGGGCGTCAGGACCTTGATGACCTCGCGGCGGACGACGCCCTTGGCCGCCTTGGGGTCCTCGACCTGCTCGCAGATGGCGACCTTGAAGCCCGCGCGGAGGAGCTTGGGCAGGTAGGAGGCGACGGCGTGATAGGGGACGCCGCACATCGGCACCTTCTGCCGGGAGGTCAGGGCGATGTCGAGGACCGGGGCTGCGACCTTGGCGTCCTCGTAGAACATCTCATAAAAGTCCCCGAGCCGGAAGAACAGCAGGGCGTCGCGATGGAGCTCCTTGATGCGGAAGTACTGCTCCATCATCGGGGTCAGGGAGGTATCGTTGGCCATCGGCGAACCCTCACTATACCCACGGCCCGGGGCTTTTGCAAGATTGACACTCGCGCCGGGACTGGTGTAATCTCGGGCCGTGAACTTCCCCAATTACTTGAGCCTGGCGAGGATCTTGGCCATTCCGGCTCTTGTCGCCATGATGCTGGCTGGGTTCAGGGGCCACGAGATCGTCGCCCTGGCCATCTACGTGTTCGCCACGCTGACCGACGCCATCGACGGGTGGATCGCCCGCCGGAAGGGCGAGGTCACGGTCCTCGGCCAGCTCCTCGATCCGACGGCCGACAAGCTCCTCATCGCTTCGGCCCTCATCTGCCTCGTCGATCTCGGCCTCGTCCCCTCCTCGGCGGCCATCATCATCATCGGACGGGAGATCGCCGTGACCGGGTTCCGGGCCATGGCCTCGTCCAAGGGGATCAACATCCCGGCCTCGGCCTTCGGCAAGGCCAAGATGGGCAGCGAATCCTGGATC
>MEXZ01000149.1:2534-2613 GCA_001773855.1 Candidatus Aminicenantes bacterium RBG_13_64_14 | reverse complement strand
GGCGGCTTGGGCCACGTCCGGCCGATGCGCTTGAGGAGCCCGGCGAGGACCTTGCCCGGCCCGCATTCCACGTAGGCGT
>MEXZ01000149.1:2314-2488 GCA_001773855.1 Candidatus Aminicenantes bacterium RBG_13_64_14 | reverse complement strand
CGGCGCCCGGATCGCGGCCAGGGCCTGCTCGACCGCGGCCTTCTCGCCCGAGATGACGATCTGGTCGTCGCTGTTCCAGTTGGCGATCTCGACCACGCCCGCGCGGACGTCGCCGAGCCGCCGTTCGATCTCCTCCCCCGGGACGCCGAGGACGGCGGCCATCGCGCCGACGCC
>MEXZ01000149.1:824-2283 GCA_001773855.1 Candidatus Aminicenantes bacterium RBG_13_64_14 | reverse complement strand
CTCTTGTGGACTAGGAGGACGGCGTCCTCGAAGCGGAGGGACCCCGCGGCGACGAGCGCCGAGTATTCCCCCAGGCTATGACCGGCGGCCACGGCGGGATCGCGGCCGAGCTCCCGGCACGCGGCCGTGCTGACGACGAGCAGGGCCGGCTGGGTGTTCCTGGTCAGGCGAAGCTCTTCTTCCGGCCCTTCGAAGCACAGCTTGGAGAGCGGGAATCCGAGGACCTCGTCGGCCCGTCCGAAAAGCTCCCGGGCCTCGGCGGAACGCTCGAAGAGGGCCTTGCCCATACCCACGGCCTGGGAACCCTGGCCGGGGAAGAGATACGCGACGGTCATTTCAGCCGGTCCTTCTTGATCTGGATGTCGGCCCGCTTCCTGAGGTCGCGGACCCAGGTGTTCATCTGCTGGGTCCTGCGCCCGGCGCGGAGCTTGGCCTCGATGGCCTCGCCGGCGCGCTCGAGGGGCTCGACGGCGCGTCCGAGGCGGGTCTGCTCCGGGATATAGATGTCCCGATAGTGGCGTTCGATCTCCGTGAGCGAGACGGGAACGCTCTGGCTGAAGCGCATGGCCAAGGCTCTCTCATAAAGGATGCGCTCCTCGAGATACGGTTCGAGGCCTTTGGCGGTGAGGCCGAGCTTGGCCAGCTTGGCGGCGAAGACCTCCTCTCCCATCGACCGCCGAAGCTCGGCGACGGCCGCGGCGATCTCGGTCCGGTCGGCGCCCCGGGCTTCCTGGGCCAGGTCGAGAACGATCTTGCGGTCGATGAGCGCTTCGAGCGCGGCCTGCCGGGGGTCGGCCTCCGCGTCGGTCGCCCCGGCTTGCGCCAATCCGAACTCGGCCGTCACCAGGACGTCGAGAAGGGTGATGACCTCGCCGTTGACGACGGCGACGATGCTGTTGACCGTCTGGGCCGGGGCGGCGACCGCCCCCAGGAGCATGATCAGCGCGATCCTTTTGATCATCGTCGCCTCCCGTTCCATCAGAAAATGTTGCCGATCGTCAGGAAGATGAGCGGCCGGCCCCGCTTGTCCTGGGCATCCAAACCCCAGAGCTTCCAGGCGATCTCCACCCGGACGGGGCCGAGCGGGGTCCGATAGCGGAGGCCGGCCCCGGCGGCTCCCCGCAGATCGAAGGGCCGGAACTCACCCAGGGTCGCGTAGACGTTGCCGAGGTCAAAGAAAGCGGCCAGCCGAAACGCCTGCCAGGACGGGAAGATGGGGAGCGTGAGCTCCGCGTTGACGAGCAGGACCGCTTCCCCGCCGTAGGGCTTGAGCGTCGTCGAATCGATGGGTCCGAGAAGCTCGAACTCCTCGCCCCGGAATGTGTTGCTGCCGCCGGCGAAGAAGCGCTCCGGCAGATGGCGCAGGCCGTTGCCCAGCCCGAGCCGGGTCGTCAAACCGAGGTTCAGCCTGGACGTCAGCGGCCGGAAGTACTGGGCCTTGAGGAAGAGCTTCTGATAG
>MEXZ01000149.1:677-766 GCA_001773855.1 Candidatus Aminicenantes bacterium RBG_13_64_14 | reverse complement strand
GGCTCAACGCCTTGACCGCGCTGAGGCTGATGCCCCGGCGATCGAGGGTGAAGCCGGTCCGGGCTTCCCGTTCGGCCCAGGCCAGGATG
>MEXZ01000149.1:220-356 GCA_001773855.1 Candidatus Aminicenantes bacterium RBG_13_64_14 | reverse complement strand
TTTTCGAGCCCCCGTTTCGTCGCCAGGACCTCCGAATAGTCGGCGGCGTCGCCCTTGCCGATCCTCAGCTCCCGGCGGATGACCCGGTTCCTCGTACTCCGGTTGCCGGTGAAGAAGATGTTCCGGACGACGACCG
>MEXZ01000149.1:0-168 GCA_001773855.1 Candidatus Aminicenantes bacterium RBG_13_64_14 | reverse complement strand
CCCTCCTGGATGTCGAAAACGGCCCGGACGCCCGTCTCCAGCCGCACGAGCTCGAGCCTGACCCGGACATCGGCGTAGCCGCTCTCCTTGTAATGTCCCTCGATATCCCTCGAGAGGGCGAACAGCCGGTCGTAGCTGAGGAGCGAGAAAAAGGGAATGCCTTCGCGG
>MEXZ01000148.1:9384-9470 GCA_001773855.1 Candidatus Aminicenantes bacterium RBG_13_64_14 | reverse complement strand
GGCCGGCGTGGACCAGGTCTGGCCGGTGGTATCGGGATCCGCGAACTCCCAGAGAGGCTGGGGATTCATGGGGTCGGTGATGTCGA
>MEXZ01000148.1:0-9298 GCA_001773855.1 Candidatus Aminicenantes bacterium RBG_13_64_14 | reverse complement strand
ACGTCGCCGATGGTCGGCGTCCCGTCGACGAAGAACTCGTGGTTGACGTATTGGCCGCAATCGGGATCGATGATGCGCATCCGCCTGAGCTTGGGAAGGAGGTTGTTGGGGATGAAGCCCCAGAGCTCCTCCAACGTGACGGGGTCAAAGCAGTGTAGCATGCCGTCGTTGGCGCCCACGAGGATGACCTTGGGCCGGTCGGCGTTGAAGTTCATGAAGGCTTCGTAGCCGCCGCCCATGAGCACGGGATTCTCGTTCGGGGGGAAGAGGGATTGCGGCGAGGAATGGTTGATGTCGCCGAGCTTCCACGGCCGTTCCCGGGCGCTCATCTCGTCATACCCCAGGACGAACTTGATGAGCGGGGCGACCTCGGGGCTGGCCTGGCCCAGGCCGAGGTAGTCATCGAGGGTCGCGCTCTCCGAGACAGCGAACGGGATCCGGTCGTCGTACTTCTCGTCGCCGTCGGCATCGTAGGCCGTGTAGATCCTTCGGGCGGACCAGGACTGGCCGCTCAACACCTCGCCGGCGTCCCGGAGGTAGACGGCATCGACGCTCTTGATGTCCTGGAGCTCCGAGTTGCGGGTATAGGACAGGTCGAGGTTTGTGACGTCCCAGGACCTGAGGTGACCCCGCCACTTGGGGAATTCGAAAGAGGCCGAATAAAGCACCTCTTCCTTGGCGTTGCTGCCCCCGATGTCGACGAGGGCCAGGGCCTGGGAGGTGCGCGAATACTCCCGCTTGGTGAGGTATTTGTAATCCAGATCGATCCTGCGGACGGTGGGGGTGACGCGATTGTTCGCCGAGGCCAGGACGGCTTTCCAACGGAGGAAGCTGCCGGGGGCCGCAAAATTCCACTCGACGCCGTCCGTGACGGGCCCCTCCCATTTCGGGAAGCCGGCCTCGTCGCTGGAGTTCGAAAGGTAGTAGGTGATCGTCGTTTGGGCGGGCTTGGTGTCGGTGATCCACGCGGTCGCCGAGACGACGGCGTTGTCCGAGTCCAGGAAGTCGCAGCCCAGCCGGTTTTTTGACCAGGCGGTGCCCGTCGGGACATAGATCGGGAAGGTGTCGTTCATGAAGAAATAGCAGTTGCGCGAGTCGTTGCCGTCGGCGATGAAGAAGTCGGGGTCGCCGTCGCCGTCGAAGTCGCCCACGGCGCCGGAGTCGGAGTCGCCCGAGGTCGACACGCGGGCGCAGGAGGTCGGAACGCAGATCTTGGTGAACGTGCCGTCCCCCTCGTTCCGATACCAGTTGACATACCCGCCTCTCCAAAGCGGCGAGGACAGGTAGCCGTCCGTGGCCATGACGAAATCGCGGTCGCCGTCGCTGTCCAGGTCGGCTTCTCGCAGCATGTTGGGATAGCCATAGGAGTTGGTGTACTCGAACGCGATGGTTTTCGGGTTCTCTTTGGTGAAACTGCCCAGCCCATCCCCGCGGTAATAATACAGGCGACTGTCGGGATGTGGGCCCGTTTTATCGCTGACCGAGCAGACGATGAAATCCAGCATGTGGTCGCTGTCGTAATCTCCCGTGGCGATCCCGCAGGCTCCGTAAATGCCATTGGGAAGACCCGCGTTCGGGTAGGGATTGATGTATTTCGACGCCTGTGTGATCAGGAGGGAGAAATGACCCGTCCCGTCGTTGACGAAGATGACAACCTCGCCGTAGCGGCTGATAGCTCTATAAGTCGGCACGGCGACAAAGACATCGAGATCTCCGTCATTGTCGAAATCGGCAACGGCAATATTGGATTCCCAACGCCAATACCTCGAATCGCTGCCATACTCTCCGTACCCATCGTTGATGACGTCTGAAGCCGTCACTGTGCCAAGGATAGGAATCGGAACGCTGTCGATATGGGGCATGTCCCCGGGAGCCTGGCGGTCCTCGATGAACCTGTTCCAGAAGGTCCAGACGACGCCGCGCCAGTCGAGGGCGATGATATCCGGGTCTCCGTCCTTGTCGATATCCCCCGCTCCGAGGCCCATCATCTCGTAGGTTCCGCCGGGGATGGTCGGGAAGTAGTTGATGTAAACCGCGCTCTTGAATATGAACCTGCTGGGATCGCCGGGATCGAGGCCTTCGCTGATGTGGATCGACAGATTCGTGTCACCCGCGACATAGTCGCGGTTGTCGCAGCCCCGGCCCCCCTGGACGAGGTCATCCAGGCCGTCGAGGTTGAAATCTGCCGAGGCAGCGGTCATCCTGTAGTTCGAGGTGACGGGGTAATTGACCGTGCCGTTGAAGTTTGCCCCCAGCCCCCTCAGGCGGAGGATCTGCAGTCCGATGTCGTTCTCAATGTTGTCCTTCCCTGCGAGATAGGAATTCGAACCCGAGCCGCCCAAGAAGCCGAGTATCCTTGTGCCCGCGACGATGTCGCAGGTCGGGGTCGGCGTTTGGGCCAAAGCCGGGAAGAACGCCGCCACTCCGACGGCGATGAGGGCCGCGGCCGTAAGGTATGCGACTTTTTTCATGGTATCTCCTTATTATTGTTGGGGGCACTCGATGACGATTTCCAGGCGTTTATAGGTGTTCCTCGGCCCCCGGCCGATGCAGACCAGGATACAGTCGTTATCGTTGGGGGTGATCGTCCCCGGCGCCTCGTCGTTGATGAGGAAGACCGTGAACGCGCAGCGCGGGTCGGTGGCCAGCGGTTCGGAGTTGAAGATGGCGTTGGTCGGGTCGACGGCGATGTCGGCGACGATCTGCTCGTCCGTGAGCCCGCGGAAATAGGACGGGCTCAACGGATCGTCCAGCCCCGGGGAGCCGCCGAAGTTCGACCGGTATTGGCCGGCGAAGGACGAATAGACCTTGCTGTTGAAGGCGTCGTTGAGGATGACCCAGGCGGTATTGAATCCGGCCTCGGCGGCGTCGAACGCCATCCCCTGGAGACGGAGGCTCTCGGAGACCTTGGGGCTCGTGCCCGTGACGGTGAGCAGCAGCATGCCGACGGCCAGCATGAAGGCGACGATCATGATGATGACGATGAGGCCGGAGCCGCGTTCCCGGCGGTTGTCTTTGTCTCGTCTGTTCATGGCGCGCTCCTCATCTCTGGCCCAGGTTGTAGAGGTTGAGGCTCATGTTGCGGACGTTGGACGTCGACTCCAGGATGTACCTCTTGTGGCGGTCGTCGGCGGCCGCGGCCGGGCTGTTGGACAGGGCCGGCCGGCGGTAGACATGGATCGCCCCCGGAGGCGTGCCCCCGACCGACGTGAAGGCCTGGGCGGTCCGGCCCAGGACCCAGGTCCTGACGTGCTGGATCCGGGCGATCTGGGGCAGGGTCCAGGCGTTCTGCCAGGGCATCCAGCCGTCGAGGAGCTGGTCGTTGTCCATGTCCCCGTTGTACTCGACCTGGAAGTTCTCGATGTTGCGGGCCAGGGGGAAGTGGACCCCGTTGTGGGTGACGTAGAGGACGCCGCCCTCGCCGCCGCCGATGTAGCCGTTGACGCCCGCGGTCAGGCCGGGATAGTTCCCGGTGACGTCGAGCCAGTATTCCTTGACGTTGATGAAGCTGATCTGGCCCCCGTCGTAGTCGTTGGGGCTGAGGCAGGTCCCGGACAGGCCGCCCGGCGGGTTGACGCCCGGGGCCAGGCCGGGGGAGAAGTTGAATTTCTCGTTCATCCCGCCTGCATTGTGAGTGACGTGGGTGACGACGCGCGCCTGGCCCGCCCGGCAGCCCGATTGGGGGTTGGGCAGGACGAGAACATATTTATTGGCGTAATAGGCGTCCGGGTAGGAGTACTGTTCGAAGCTGAAATCCTCGATGTCGAGGACGACCGACGATCCCTGGTAGTTCCGGATGGATAGGTTCAGGGGGTCTTCGATGTTGCCCATCAGCTGGACCCGGTCGGGCCAGACCTCGACACCCTGGTCTTCGTTGTCCTGTCCCTCGAGGAAATAGCCCGCGAATTCCTCGGGCAGTCCGGCCCCGGCCATGCGCAGGTCGCGGGTGATGAAGAACATCGAGGCCCGGACGTCGTTCTGGACCTCGGTGACCATCTGCTGTTCGACGGAGACCTTGTTGCTGCGGGCATAGATGAACAGGGCCCCGAGGACGGCGACGAGCATGACGGTGCTGCCGACGAGGAGCTCGATCATCGTGAATCCCGCGGCCCTTTTCGAAGAGACGGTTGCTCGTGTTTTCACGGCTTTCGCTCCTTTATCGGGTGATGATCGTCGTGATCATGGCGCGCGACCGGTGCACGTCCGGGTTGGCCAAGAGCACGCTGGCGTTGACACTGAACTTCTCGGCGGAATAGACGGAGATACGGACCTGAAACGTGCCCTGCATCATGCGGAAGTCCGTGATCCGCCGGTAGTCGTTCGTCCCGTCCAGGTTGAGATCGATGACTTCGTCCCGCGATTCTATGGTCGTCCCGGCGTAGGCCGTCAGTTCGTCGGAGGTGAAGCCGCGCAGCCAGTCGATCTGCTGCTGGGCGAGGAAGGTCGCGTTGGCCACGCGGTCCGCCTTGAGGTTGTTGGCGACGGCGGCCAGAAAAAGTTCGGCCAGCCCGAGGACGGCCACGGTGACCAGAAAAAGCCCGACCAGGACCTCGATGAGGCTAAAACCGCAGGCATGCTTCTTTTTGTTCATCTCAGACGCTCTTTCTCTTGGCATATTGGATCGAACCGCCCATGAAGATGCTGAGGACCCTCTCATCCCATTGACCCGGGCGGTCGAGCTTCGGATTCTGCAAAATTATGGAATTCTGGTTGATGGCGAATTGCGGGAACGTCCCCAAGGGGGAAAAGACGGCCACATGGTCCGCGCCCGCGGCGGGGAAGGTGATGGTGACGTTTAGGCCGGTGGGGATGGCCTTGCGGGGAGCGCTCTGCGCCTTGATCCAGGTGCCGTTGGGCTCGAGCCTCTCCATGTCGTAGGCCCAGTAGGACGCATCGACCCGGGTGAAGCGGACGCGGTGGGCGATCCGGGCGCTGACCGCCTGGAGCTTGGTCTGCTGGAGGTAGGTCTGGATCTGGCGGGTCGTGTTCTCCAGGTTCCGGGTGGCCATGGTGTTGAGGATGCTCGGATAGGAAGCGAGCATGAGGATTCCCATGATGCCGATGACGACGATGACCTCGATCAGGGTGAACCCGCGTGAGGCCGGCCGATCCTGTAAATGCTTCTTCATGGCTTATCCCTTTGTCAACTCTCGTTTTACCTCATTATATATAGCAAAATCGGCACCTATTCAAGGCGGGCTCCGGGGCTTCTCCGCCGTATCGCATTATCGAACGCCCCCGGGACTCAGGCAATCACCCCGGCTGATGATAAGAAGGGTGATTTAATGAGGAGAGGCCTCCTCCCGGATGGCTAGCCGCCGACAGGGGCGCTCAGCGGCCGGCCGAAACGATCTCTTTGAGCTTGTCGGCGCCGGCGACGCCGCTGTTGAAGAGGACGCATTCGACCGAATCGAGGAGGCGGCCGAAGAAAGCCCGCTCGGCCTCGAGCTTCTCCGGCGAGGACCCGAGGAGATGGGGGTTGTAGTAGGGCTGGACTTTGCCCCCAGTCAGGGCTTTCTTGGCCCCGGCCGCTTCGCCGGCCTCGAGGGTCCGCAGGGCCTCGTCCTTCCCCATCTTGACGAGCGCCGGCGAGGTCGCGTCATTCCTCAGGAGGACGAGCCACTTCAGGTTCGTCCGCTTGACCCAGGCGGCCGGCCCGCCGAGCCAGTTCGGGTCGAGCAGGGCGTGGGCCTCTTTGACGGCCTTGTAGCAGTAGGGCGAGCCCCTGTCGAGCCGGCAGTCGTCGGCCCGCTGGCAATCCATGTCCGAGCAATCGTCCTTGTGGACGACGACATTTTCGCACTTGCTCCGGTCGAACAGCGGGGCCAGCCTCCGGTCGAGCTCGACGGTCGTCGTGGGCATGTACAGCTTCCTCTCGACGCAGTCGGCCACGGCCCTTCCTCCGGCAAGACGCACGAAGACGACGTCGTTCGCCTGGAGCTTGAAGCGCGGGTCGGCCAGGAGTTCGAAGAAAAGCTCGGTCTTCTTCGTCCCCGGGGGCCCGACCAGGACGAGGCCGCTGCCGTCGATGTCGGCGGACATTCCCCGCACAGCCCCGGCCGCCCCGGCTCCGCCCGTCCGCGCGGCGAGGTCCATGGCCAGGCCGACGGCCAGGCTCCGGAGGGAACCGTAGTTGTCCGTGTTGACCAGGACCCCGGTCTGAGTTTCCGAGTGATAGAAGCCGCGCGGCTCCCGGCCGGCGATCCCGTCGACCGCGGTGATGACGCCGTGCGGTTTGAAGTCGGCCTCGGCCGGGGTGGGCGAGAAATTCTCGACCCAGAAATCGTTGAGATGGGCGACGTTGGTCCGGAGCTGGATGACGGCGCCGTTGATGGCGGCGTTCCACTCGTAGCGGCCTTCGTAGCCCAGGTGGCTTTCCATCTCGGCGGCCAGGGCGTCGCGCATCCGGACATCGGCCACCGTTTCGACGGGGACCGATTTTTTGACCCGGGTCACGGCGTTGCTCAAAGCGACGCGCTTGATCTTCTGGGCCGTCTTGAGCTTGCCCAGGGCTTCGACGACGCGGTCCATGCTCTTCTCGAGGTTGGCCATGGAGGTGGCGTAGGACAGGCGGATGTATTCGGCCGCGCCGAAGGCGTCGCCGGGCACAATGGCCACCCGCGCCTCCTTGAGGAGGTAGTAGGCCAGGCCGTAAGAATTGCGGATCTTGGCCCCGTTCGCTTCCTTGTCGTAGAAGGACTTGACGTTCGGGAAAAGGTAGAACGCCCCCTGCGGCTTGAAGCAGGAAAGCCCCTGGACCGGGGCCAGGCGCATCAGGCAGTAGTTGCGGCGCCTCTGGAATTCGGCCACCATCTTCTGGACGTCGTACTGGGGCCCGTCGTAGGCTTCGAGGCCGGCCTTTTGGGCGATGGAGCAGGCGTTGGACGTCGTGTGGCTCTGGATCTTGGACATGCCGTCGATGACCTCGGCCGGGCCGGCGGCGAACCCGATCCGCCAGCCGGTCATGGAATAAGACTTCGACACGCCGTTGACGATGATGGTCTTTTTCTTGATGTCTTCGCCGAGGGCGGCGAAGCTCACGAACTTGAAATTGTCGTAGACGAGACTGGCATAGATCTCGTCGGCGATGACGTAGACGTCCTCGCCCCGGATGACTTCGGCCAGGGCCAGGAGCTGGTCCCTGGTGTAAGCGCCGCCGGTCGGGTTGGACGGGTTGTTGAGGATGACGGCCTTCGTCGCCGGCGAGATGGCGGCCTTGAGCGCTTCGGGCGTCAGCAGGAAACCGTCCTCTTCCCGCGTCGGGACGATAACGGACTTGCCTTTGGCCAGGGAGACGCATTCGGGGTAGGTGACCCAGTAGGGCGCCGGGATGATGACCTCCTCGCCCTCGTCGACCAGGGCCTGGACGAGGTGGAAGAGGGAGCTCTTGGCGCCGGCGGAGACGATGATCTGCTTGGGGCCGTACTCGAGGCCGTAATCCTCCTTCAGCCGCTTGGCGATGGCCTTGCGCAGGGGCAGGATGCCGTCGCTGTCCGTGTATTTCGTGAAATTGTCCCGGATGGCCTTGATCCCCGCGTCCTTGATGTTCTCCGGCGTGGGGAAATCCGGCTCGCCGACGCTGAGGTCGATGACGTCGATGCCCTCGGCCTTCATGTTCATGGCCTTGGCCTTGGCCGAGATCTTCAGGGTGGGGGAGGCGCCGATGCGCTGGACTTTTTCAGAGATCATGGTTCACCTGCCTCGACGCCCGACCGGGGCGCTCACTTCTTGGCGTCTTTGGCCTCCGGAGAGAGCTTGGCCTTGAGGAACTCGTGGATGTCAGCTCCCGTCAGGGACTTGACGACGTCGGGCATTTGGGCTAGGACCTGGGCGACCTGGGCCGTGATCTTGGTCGTGCCCAGCTCCTTGTCGCCGCCGACGATGACGATCTTGTCGACCTTGGCCAGCGGTTCGGAGACGGCCCTGGCCAGCTCGGGTAGGACCTTGAGATACATCTCGAGGATGGCCGCTTGGTTGTATTTCTCCCAGGCCTGGGCCTTCTTCGTCATGGCTTCGGCCTCGGCGCCGCCCATGGCCCTGATCCGGTCGGCTTCGGCCAGCCCTTCGAGCTTGAGCGCCTCGGACTTGCCCTTGGCTTCGGCGGAGATCCGGAATTCCTCGGCCTCGGCCTCGGCCTTGATCTGGTATTTCCGGGCATCGGCGGGCTTGACCACGGTGGCTTCGAGTTCCTTCTCCTTGCGGACGATCTCGAGCTGTTCGGTCTTGATGGCCTCTTCCTTCTCGATCTGCTTGACCTTGGATTCTTCCTTCTTCAGGTCCTGGTTGAGGCGATGGCGCTCGAGTTCGTAGGAGAAATCGGCCTGGGCCTTCTTGGTGTTGACGAAAACCTGGGACTCGGCCTTCTTGGCCTCGTTCTCCCACTGGGCCTTGGCGATCAGCGCTTCGGCCTGGAGCCGGGCGACCTCGGCTTCCTTGCGGGCCTGGGATGATTTGATGATCGATTCCTTCTCGGTCTCGGCCTGGGCGATAGCCGCGTCGCGCTTGGCGGCCGCGATCTGGGGCTTGCTCAGAGAGTCGATGTAGCCCTGGGTGTCGCTGATGTCCTTGAGGGCGAAGGAGAGCATGATCAGGCCCATCCGGGAGAAGTCCGCTTGGACGGCCTGGACGACGCGGTTCGAGAATTCCTGGCGGCCGCGGTAGATCTCCTCGACGGACATGCCGCCGATGACCTCGCGGACCTTGCCTTCGAGGACGTTGACTGCCACGTCGCGGATGCCGTCCCGCCCGATCCCCAGGAACTGCTCGGCGGCCAGGTGGATGGTTTCGTCGGAGGAGTCGATCTTGATCTGGGCGGAGGCCTCGGCCATGATCGGGACGCCGCCGTGGGTCAGAACTTCGGACGTGCGGATCGAGATGGGGATGACGTCCATGGGAAGGACGTAGACCTTTTCCATCCCGGGCCAGACGAAGATGCCGCCGCCGAGGCGGTAGCGGTAGCCGACCTTGCGCTTGGTTCCGTCGGCCAAGGTCAAAGTCCGCTTGCCGCCACCGGCGATGATCAGGGCCTCGTTCGGCCCGACCTTCCGGTACCGCAGGGCCAGGACGAGGATGACGAGAGCGATGAAGACGACGAAGGCGCCGGCGTAGATGAGCCAGGATGTCAGGTTCATGACGACCTCCTTGGAATGACTCCCCGGTCCACAGGGGAAAAATCGAAAAAAACTCTCCGGAAAATTTATGATATGGAAATGAGGGGAGGGTTGTCAAGCCGCGCCCGACGGCTTGTCCTTGTAGCCGTAGGCCATGAAGAGGATGCTGTTCTTCTTGAGGGTCTCTT
>MEXZ01000147.1:5633-5774 GCA_001773855.1 Candidatus Aminicenantes bacterium RBG_13_64_14 | reverse complement strand
GGCCGACATGACCGAAGCCACGCTCTTCACGATCACCTTCATCCTTTATATCCTTTCGGCGCTCGTCTACCTGGTCGCCGTTTTCGCCAAGAAGGAGAAGTGGGCCAAAACAGGCCTTGTCCTGGCCGCGGCCGGGCTCGT
>MEXZ01000147.1:3953-5453 GCA_001773855.1 Candidatus Aminicenantes bacterium RBG_13_64_14 | reverse complement strand
CGCCCTGGCCTCGTCCCCGCTCATGCCCAAGGACGCGACGCCTCTCGTCCCCGCCCTTCAGAGCTACTGGCTCTGGCTCCACGTCTCGGTCACCCTGCTCGGGGAGGCCTTCTTCGCCGTGGCCTTCGTCGCCAGCCTTCTCTATCTCCGGGCCGACACGGAGGAGAAGAAGCAGAAGATGGACGCGGTCAGCTACCGGGCGGTCGCCGTGGGTTTCCCCCTCTTCACGCTGGGCGGGCTCGTCTTCGGCATGGTCTGGGCCTACAAAGCTTGGGGAACCTATTGGAGCTGGGACCCCAAAGAGGTCTGGAGCCTGATCACCTGGATCGTCTTCGCCCTCTATCTCCACACCCGGATCGTCATGGGCTGGAAAGGGAAGCGCTCCGCGCTCATCGCCATCCTCGGCTTCCTGGCCGCGCTGTTCACTTATTTCGGGGTGAACTACCTCCTCGCGGGGCTCCACTCCTATGTCTGAGGACAGCCTCAAAGATCAGGCCGCGGCGCCCGGCCCGGATTCGCCGAGGCCGCCCAAGGCCAAGCGCCGGAAGCGCCGCCTGCTCCTCTTCGGCATTCCGGCCGTCGCCATCCTGCTGTTCGTCGTCGCCGTCGAGTTCACCTCGACCTCGCGTTTCTGTTCGTCCTGCCATTATATGACGCCGTTCTTCGAGAGCTGGAAGACCTCCACCCACAAGGACGTCGAGTGCAAGGCCTGCCACTACCCGCCGGGCATGAGGTCCTTCTTCCGGACCAAGATCGAGGGCCTGGTCATGGTCGGCCGGTATTGGACGCGCCTTTACGTCAAATCCAAGCCCTGGGCGGAGATCCAGGACGCCAGCTGTCTCCGCCCCGGCTGCCACGACCGGCGTTTGCTCGAAGGCCAGGTCCAGTTCGGCAAGGTCGCCTTCGACCACAAGGCCCATTTCGAAGACCTCAAACGGGGCAAGACCCTGCGGTGCACGAGCTGCCACTCGCAGATCGTCCAGGGCGAGCACATCACGGTCACGGCCGAGTCGTGCTTCCTTTGCCATTTCAAGGACAAGACCCCCGACGTGCGGGCCGGGGAATGCGCCGTGTGCCACCGCAAGGACGAGCTCCTGGCGCTCAAGGACCGCTTCGATCACACGCCCGTCTTCGGCAACGGCTACCGCTGCGACAAGTGCCACAGCCGGATCGTGACCGGCGACGGCGAGGTGCCGAGGGAGAACTGCTTCAAGTGCCATTTCGAGCAGGACCGGCTCGACCAGTTCGGCGACACCGATCTCATGCACCGGATGCACATCACCGTCAACAAGATCGAGTGCGAGCAGTGTCACCGGGGGATCGAGCACAAGATCGTCAAGGATATCGAGACGATCGCCGACTGCCAGGCCTGCCACCAGGGGACCCACGGCGCCCAGAAGATCCTCTATACGGGCCAGGGGGGGAAGGGGGTCCCGCACGCGACGCCCAACGTCATGTGGGAGAAGGGCCTGAGCTGTCAGGGCTGCCACATGTTCCATG
>MEXZ01000147.1:3810-3902 GCA_001773855.1 Candidatus Aminicenantes bacterium RBG_13_64_14 | reverse complement strand
CCTGCGAGTCCTGCCATGGCCGGGGCTTCGACCGGATCCTGAAGAACTGGGAGCGATCGACGGAGAAGCGGCTGGCCGAGGTCAAGACGATC
>MEXZ01000147.1:3452-3772 GCA_001773855.1 Candidatus Aminicenantes bacterium RBG_13_64_14 | reverse complement strand
TGCCTGAATTGTCACGCCGGGATCGAGGAGATCGAGGCGTCCGCGTTCGGCCTCGATTTTTCGCACCGCCGCCACGCCGTCGTCCAGAAGCTCGAGTGCGCGACGTGCCATTCGAACGCGCGCCGCCACGGCGAGCTGACGGCCACCCGCTCCTCCTGCGCCACCTGCCATCATCAGAAGCCGCAGAAGAGCTGCGGGCAGTGCCACGCGCTCCAGAAGACGCTCTTCGAGGGGGGAGCGCTCGGCGAGGACACCGTCCCGAAGGACATGATGGCCGAGGCCGGGACGTCGTGCTCGGATTGCCACCTGGACGAAGCCAA
>MEXZ01000147.1:1948-3416 GCA_001773855.1 Candidatus Aminicenantes bacterium RBG_13_64_14 | reverse complement strand
CTGTCATGACGAGAATTACCGGAAGACGTTCACGGAATGGAGGGACGGCGTGCGGGGGCGGGTCGAGGGGATCCGCGCGGGCCTCCACGCCCTTTACAAGAGAACCCTGACGGACGCCGAGAAAGCCGTCGTCGGGAGGATCGAGAAGGCCCTGGAGACGATCGGCCTCGACGGCAGCTCCGGGGTCCACAACTACATGTTCGTCGACGAAACCTTGACAAGGCTGGAGGCTCAAATAAAATCACTGAGCGGCGGAAAGGACGGGCTCGAATGAAGCGCAGGAATTTCGTAGACATATTCCTCGGCGGAAGCCTCCTGGCGACGATCGCCGCCTTCCTTTATCCGGTCGTCCGCTACGTGCTCCCGTCCCGCAGCGCCGGAGGGGGCGTCCAGAACAGCGTCACGGCGGCCAAGGCCGGCGAGCTCCCCCCGAATACCGCGAAGGTCTTCAAGTTCGGGTCGGCTCCGGGCGTCCTGGTCAACACGGCGGAGGGGAAGCTCGTGGCGCTGTCGGGGACCTGCACCCACCTGACCTGCACGGTCCGTTTCGACGCCGAGACGGAAACCCTTTTCTGCCCCTGTCATAACGGCCGCTTCGACCTCGGCGGGAACGTCCTGTCCGGGCCGCCGCCGCGGCCTCTCGAGACCTACGCCGTCGAGGTCTCCGGCGCCGACATCATCGTCTCCAGGAAGAGCTGAGATGGCCACAAAGATCGGACAGAGCATTTGGAAGTTCCTCGACGAGCGCTTCCTGCTGTCGGGGGTCATCGCCTTCGCCAAGAAAAAAACCGTCCCGGAGCACCGCCGTTCGTTCTGGTACTTTTTCGGGGGGATCTGCCTTTTCCTGACCGGCATCCAGATCGCGACGGGAGCCATGCTCCTCCTTTATTATACGCCCCACATCGACGCCGCCCATGAGAGCATCCAGTTCATCATGAGCGGGGTCAAGTTCGGGTGGCTGATCCGCTCGGTCCACAGCTGGACGGCCAACATCCTCATCGGCCTCCTGTTCATCCACATGTTCTCGACGTTCTTCCTCAAGGCCTACCGCAAGCCCCGGGAGCTGACGTGGGTGACCGGCTTCCTGCTCCTCGTTCTCTTCATGGCCTTCGGGTTCAGCGGCTATCTCCTGCCCTGGAACGAGCTGTCCTATTTCGCGACGCGCGTCGGGACCGATATCGCCGGGAGCCTGCCGTTCATCGGGGATTGGCTGAAATCGGTCATCCTCGGGGGGCCCGAGGTCTCCCAGGCGACCTTGTCCCGGTTCTTCTGGTTCCACGTCGCGCTCCTCCCTGTGGCCGCATTGATGCTCATCGGCATCCACATCCTCCTCGTTCAGACCCTGGGCATGAGCAAGCCCATCGGCGAGCGGAGCAAGAAGGAGATCCCCTTCTTCCCCGATTTCCTCTACAAGGACGCCCTCGGCTGGACCCTCATCCTCGTTCTGATCGGCGTCCTCTGCGTCTTC
>MEXZ01000147.1:1458-1756 GCA_001773855.1 Candidatus Aminicenantes bacterium RBG_13_64_14 | reverse complement strand
CCTCTGCTGGCCTTCGGGCAGAAGAACAGCTGCGTCGAATGTCACAGCCAGCTCGACGACGAGCTCAAGGCGCCGGCCGCCGCGCTCGCCGCCGACATCCATGCCGAGTTCGGGCTCTCCTGCAAGGACTGCCACGGGGGGGACCCGAGCCAGGACGATGTCGACAAAGCCAAGGACCGGACCTTCAAAGGCTCGCCCAAGCGGAAGGATATCCCCCAGTTCTGCGGCGCCTGCCACGCCGATGCCGCGGCCGTGCGGGCTTTCAATCCCGCCCTGCGAACGGACCAGCTCAGCCAGT
>MEXZ01000147.1:0-1421 GCA_001773855.1 Candidatus Aminicenantes bacterium RBG_13_64_14 | reverse complement strand
CGATACGAAAGCGGCCGTGTGCACCGACTGCCACGGCGTCCATGGCATCCAGTCGGCCAAATACCCCAAGTCACTGACCTTTCCGTGGAACATCCCTCAGACCTGCGGCCGCTGCCACGCCGATAAGGCCTTCATGGAGCCCTACAAGCTGCCGACCGGCCAGCTCGAGGATTATAAGGCGAGCGTCCACGCCCGGGCCCTGATCGAGAAGAAGGACCTCTCGGCGCCGGCCTGCAACGATTGCCACGGCAACCACGGCGCCTTTCCGCCCTCCGTCTCGTCCGTGGCCTCGGTCTGCCGCCAGTGCCATCCCTCGACAGGCGAGCTGTTCATGAAGAGCCCCCACAAGAAGGCTTTCGACGAGATGGGAGCGGGGGAGTGCGAGGCCTGTCACGGGAATCATAAGATCCTCGTCCCATCCACGGCCATGATCGGAACGGACGACGGCGCCACCTGCGCGCAATGCCATGATAAAGGCTCGCGGGGCTTCGAGGCGGCGGCCGAGTTCCGCCGGCAGCTCGACGGCTTCGAATCCGGCTTCCGGGCCGCCGAGGGCCTCCTGGCCCAGGCCAAGCAGAAGGGCGTCGAGGTGAGCGACGTGGAATTCAAGCTCCAGGACGTCACCACGCTGCTCGTATCCGCCAAGAACCTGACGCACGGCCTCGACGGGGCCGAGATCGCCAAGGCCGTCTCCGAAGGGGAAAAGGCCCTCGTCGGCGTGCGCGAGCTGGGCGAGAAGGCCCTGGACGAGGCCAGATTCCGCCGGCGGGGCCTGGCCGTGACCACGGCCCTCCTGGCCCTTTTCGGCGTCGCCCTGGCTTTGAAGATCAGGCACATGACCCGGGGGCGCGTTGACAAATCTCGCCGCGTTGAATAGAATATCTTTCCGATAGTCTGCATATATTTTATAGGGAGTGACCATGACAAGACGGCTTGCGCTCGCGGTATTGACCCTGTCTCTTCTGGCCGGACTGGGTGTCGCGCAGGATTTCACCTATGTCGGCGCCCAGAAGTGCGCGGGCTGCCACAAATCCGAAGCCCAGGGACGACAATTCCCGATCTGGGAAGGCACCAAGCATCCCATGTCCTGCGAGGCCCTCACTTCGCCCAAAGCGGCCGAGGCCGCCAAGGCCATGGGCGTGGATAAGCCCGCGGACGATCCGCGTTGCCTCAAATGCCACGCCCCCCTCGCTGCAAAGGCCCCCGAGCTCAAGGCCGATGGCGTTTCCTGCGAGACCTGCCACGGGCCGGGAAGCGGCTACCGGAAGCTCAACATCATGAAGGACCGGGCCGAATCGGCCAAGAACGGCCTCATCCTTTATGGGAGCCCCGAGGCCATCAAGGCCCAGTGCATGACGTGCCACGAGAATCCGCACGGCATCGCGTTCGATTTCGCCTCGGCTTGGGACAAGATCAAGCAC
>MEXZ01000146.1:6670-6877 GCA_001773855.1 Candidatus Aminicenantes bacterium RBG_13_64_14 | reverse complement strand
GCCGTCCTCGAAACCCGGCCGCCGGGAACGGGGCCGAAGGGCGCCCGTGTGGCCGGGACCCTCGAGGAGTTCGGTCTCGAAAAGCTGGCCGGGGCCCGCGCCCTGACCCTGTCCGGAGGCGAGCGGCGCCGTCTCGAGATCGCCAGGGCGATGGTCATGGAACCCGATTTCGTGCTCCTCGACGAGCCGTTCACCGGGATCGACCCG
>MEXZ01000146.1:5586-6613 GCA_001773855.1 Candidatus Aminicenantes bacterium RBG_13_64_14 | reverse complement strand
ATCCTGCTGACAGACCATTCCGTGCGGGAAGCCCTCGAGATCACGGACAGGGCCTATATCCTCGAAGGGGGGCGGATCCTCAAAGAGGGGACGCCCGCCGAGATCATTTCTTCGGAAGAGGTGCGGGAGAGATATTTGGGGAGCGAGTTTCGTCTTTAGGAATGGACAAGGCGCGAAAACGAGGCTGAATCGATGAGCATCAAGCTGCGGCTCGACCAGAGGCAGGTCCAGAAGCTCATCCTGGCCCCGGCCCTCCAGCAGGCTATCAAGCTCCTGCCCCTGACCAACCTCGAGCTCATCGAGGTCATCGACGCCGAGCTCTCCCAGAACCCGATGATCGAGATCGAGGACGAATCCCAGGAGCATAAGCCCAAGGACAGCGAGACCGTGGCCGCGGAAGAGGCAGGGGTCAAGAACAAGGAAGGGATCCTCGAAAACCTGAACCTCGAATCGACCGAGCCGAAGATGAACAGCGAGACGGCCGACGACAATTACCTGGCCGGTTTCCAGGAATACTTGGACGACGGCTTCCGCCCCCATTTTTACGAGAGCCGCGATGCGGTGTCGCTCGAGAACACGCTCTCCCGGACCCCGTCGCTCTGGGACCATCTGAACTGGCAGGCCACCCTGACCTTTTTCGACGCCGAAGACCAGCGGGTCGCCCAGGACATCATCGGGGACATCAACGACGACGGCTATCTGAGCTCAGGCGTCGAAGAGCTGGCCCGGCTCTCCCAGACCACCCCGGAGAGGATCGACGCCGTCCGCGGGAAGATCAAGGCCTTCGACCCCGTCGGGTGCGGCAGCGTGGACCTGCGCGAGGCGCTCCTCGCCCAGATGGACAACCTCCAAATCGAGGACGAGGTGGCCCGGACGATCGTCTCCTTGCATCTCCCGCTTCTCGAGAAATTCGACTACGCCCAGATCAGCCGCGTCCTCAATATCACCCTGGCCGACATCAAGGACCGCATCGACGTCATCAAGAGCCTCGACCCGACGCCGGGGAGGAAATACAGCGGGGAGAAGA
>MEXZ01000146.1:1371-5575 GCA_001773855.1 Candidatus Aminicenantes bacterium RBG_13_64_14 | reverse complement strand
GTGCCGGACGTCATCGTCTCCAAGGAAGGGGACGAGTGGGTGATCGACGTCAACAACGAGGGCCTGCCGCGCCTCCGGATCAGCGGCTACTATCGCCAGCTCCTGGCCCAGGCCGCGGCCGGCCAGCCCGAGGCTCACCGCTTCCTGAAGGACGGGCTGAAAAAGGCCCTCTGGTTCATGCGCAGTCTGGACCAGAGGAACAAGACGATCTACAAGGTGGCCCGGTTCATCGTCGATCGGCAGAAGGATTTCTTCGACAAGGGCATCGATTTCATCAAGCCCCTGACCCTGATGGAGATCGCCCAGGACATCGGCGTCCACGAGTCCACCGTCGGGCGGGTCGTCGCCAACAAGCACATGATGACTCCCCGGGGCGTCTTTTCCCTGAAGTATTTCTTCCACAAGTCCCTGCAGGGGAGCTACGGCGAGGACGTCTCGTCCCTCAAGGTCAAGGACAAGATCCGGAAGCTCGTCGAGGGCGAAGACAGGAACAACCCCCTGAGCGACATCGAGATCGGCGACCTGCTGGCCCGGGAAGACCTGCGGATCGCCCGGCGGACGGTGGCCAAGTACCGGAACCAGCTCAAGATCAAGCCGTCGCATATCCGGAAGAGGAAGTCCAGCATGGAGGAGAAGACATGAACATCCATTATACGGCGCGGCGGGCGACGCTGACCCCCGAGATCAAAGCCTACTGCGAGAAGCGCCTGGGCCGGTTGAAAGGCCTCGTCGGCGACGTCATCGACGTCAACGTCATCCTGAACGTCCAGAAGAACCGGAACAAGGCCGAGATCAACGTCCGGGCGAAGGGCGGCGGCCTCGTCGTCGTCGAA
Source organism: Candidatus Aminicenantes bacterium RBG_13_64_14 (assembly GCA_001773855.1). Taxonomy (GTDB): domain Bacteria; phylum Acidobacteriota; class Aminicenantia; order Aminicenantales; family Saccharicenantaceae; genus RBG-16-66-30. The sequence continues at coordinate 4,742 of MEXZ01000146.1, read as the reverse complement.
GAGACGCTGGACATGATGGATTCGCTGAACCGGGCCTTCGACAACCTGGAGAAGAAGGTCAGGAAGGAACGGGTCAAGGGGCGGGACAAGAGGAGGCGCGGCGGGCGGGAGAGGAAGGTCCTCGTTCCGGTCCTCGAGGCCCCGGAGCCCGAGAAACGGGTGATACGAAGCCAACACTTCTCCCTCAAGCCCATGTCCATCGAAGAGGCGCTCATCCAGATCGACATCAAGAGCAAGGAAGCGTTCCTCTTCCGGCGCGAAGGGTCGGAGAAATGGGCCGTGATCTATCGGCGCAAGGACGGCCACTACGGGCTCGTCGAGCCCGAATGATCCCCCGGGGAAGATCGTGAAGCTCCATTCGCTCCTCGCCGAAGACCTGGTCCTGCCCCGGCTCGAGGCCCGCGACCGCGACGGGATCCTCCGCGAGATGGCGGCTGGGCTCGAGGCCAGGCATAAGGCCGTCTTCGGCGGCGGCCTTCTGCACAAGCTGCAGAAAAGGGAGGAGCTGGGGACCACGGCCATCGGTTACGGCGTGGCCATCCCGCATTGCCGGATGAAAGGGCTAAAATCGCCGGCTCTGCTGCTCGGACTGTCCAAGGAAGGGGTTCACTTCGAAGCGGTGGACGGGAAGCTCTCCCACGTGTTCTTTCTCCTCGTCTCGCCCGAAGACAACCCCGGCGCCGGGCTGCGCCTCCTGGCGGCCATCGCCGCCCTGACCCGGGAAACCCGGACGCTGCCGTCGAAACTGCTCAAGGCCGCGACCGCCGCCGACGTCCTCGAGACCCTCCGGGCGGAGGAGGAGAAGCCGCGTGCCTGAGAAAGCCGCCGCCGGTTCCCCGGAGCCCGCCGAGCGGACGACGATCTCGGCCGGCCTCCTCAAGATCTTCGGCCTGGGGACGCTCATCCTCGGCGACAGCGGGATAGGCAAGAGCGAAAGCGCCCTCGAGCTCGTCTCCCGCGGCCACCAGTTCATCTCCGACGACGTCGTCCAGATCCGGAAGACCGCCGGCGGCGAGCTCTGCGGCACGGCCCCGGCCTTGAGCCGGAATTTCATGGAGATCCGAGGGCTGGGCATCATCAACATCCGGGCCATCTTCGGCCCCCGGTCGATCGCCAGGGAGTCGAAAGTGGACCTCGTCGTCAAGCTCAAGAAATGGCGGCGCGGCTACGAGGCCGACCGCTTGGGACTCAAGTCCGGGGACGACATGACCATCCTGGGGCGAAAGATCCCCCAGTTGGCCATCCCCGTCGCGCCGGGCCGGAACATCGCCACCCTGATCGAGGTCGCCTGCAAGGTCCATATCCTGCGCAAGAAGGGCTACAGCGCACCGGACGAGATCATGCGGCGGCTCGAGAGGGCGCTAACCTGAGAGGCGCCATGAAGTCCGCCGCTAAGGACAACCGTTTCCTGATCGTCACCGGGCTCTCGGGCTCGGGAAAAACCGTGGTCAGCCGGTCCCTGGAGGACTTCGGCTACTATTGCATCGACAACCTGCCGGCCAAGCTCATCCCGGATTTCGTCGACCTCTGGCTGGAGAAGAAAGTCGAGATCGACCGGGTGGCACTGGTCATCGACATCCGCGAACCGCGCTTCCTGACCGATTTTCCGGAGGTTTTCCGGGAGATCCGGAAGAAGACGCCGGTGCGCCTCATCTTCCTCGAGGCCACGGACGAGGCCCTGGTCAAGCGTTTTAACGAGACCCGGCGGCCGCACCCCATGACCCCCCGCAAGCCCATCCTGGAGGGGGTCCGCCTCGAGCGGAAGCGGCTCCTCGGCATCCGGAAGATGGCCGACGCGACCGTCGATACGTCGGGCCTCAATATCTATCAGCTCAAGGATGTCATCGCCGAACGGATCCTGAAGAGGAAGCGGCGCCGGACGCAGGCCGTCCTGACGAGCTTCGGCTACAAACACGGCATCCCCCTCGATTCCGACCTCGTCTTCGATGCCCGGCTCCTGCCGAACCCGTTCTACGTCGACACGCTGAGGACGAAGAACGGCAAGTCCCCGAGCGTCCGGAAATTCGTCCTCGAGTCGCCGGGGACGCGGGGGTTCCTCCGCGAGCTCTTCCGCTTCGTTGACTTCGTCGTCCCCCGTTTCGCCGAGGAGGGCAAGACGACCGTGGCCATCGCCGTGGGCTGCACGGGCGGCAAACACCGCTCGGTCGTCATCGCCGAGGAGCTTCGGTCGCACCTCAAGAACGGGGGGTGTGACGTCAGGATTTATCACCGGGACCTTTTTAAATAGGCGCCGTTTGGATAGAATAGGAGCTTGACCGGGAGGCCTAGAGACACATGATCGGAGGCATCATCGTTTGCCACGGCCGCATGGCCGAAGAGCTGCTGAACGCGCTGACCATCATCCTCGGCGAAGCGTCCAACATCGAAGCCATCTCGATCGGCTGGTACGACGACGTCGAGGACTCCAAGAAGAAGATCAACCTCAGCCTCAAGCGCGTCGACCAGAAGAGCGGCGCGGTCATCTTCACCGACATGTTCGGCGGGACGCCGTCCAACCTGAGCTTCAGCTTCCTCAAGGACAACCAGGTCGAGATCATCACCGGGGTCAACCTGCCCATGCTCATCAAGTTCGTCTCCCTCCAGCGCAACAACAACCTCAAGGACGTGTCCAAGAAGGTCGTCGATCAGGGAAAGAAGAACATCCACCTTGTCAGCGCCCTATTGAGCTCCAAGACCAAGTGATGCCGGCATGCTCGACAGGACCGTCACCATCCGAAACAAGCTGGGCCTCCACGCCCGGGCCGCGGTCAAGTTCGTCAACCTATCCAACCGCTTCAGTTCTTCGGTGAAGATCGTCAAGGATAGCGACGAGATCGACGGCAAGAGCATCCTCGGCATCCTGACCCTGGCCGCGACCCAGGGGACCTCGATCCGGCTTGTGGTCTCGGGCAAGGACGAGGAGGCGGCCATGGCCGCCCTCGTCGAGCTCATCGGGAACCGCTTCGATGAGAAAGAGTGATCCGGCATGGACATAACGCGCCTGAGGGGCACCGGGGTTTCGCCGGGGATCGCCATGGGCGAGGTCCTGCTGCCGCGGCGGGTCGTCTTCACGTCGCGGAAGGAACTCATCGCCGAAACCCAGGTTCCGGACGAGCTGAAGCGGCTCCACCAGGCCATCGATCGGACGCGGGACGACCTGGTCAAGGTCAAGGACAGCATCCGGGAGAAGATGGGCCGGGAAAACGCTTTCATTTTCGAAGCCCACCTCCTCATCCTCGAGGACCCGTCCCTCGTCGGCGGCCTCGAGGCCATCATCCGCGACGACAAGGCCCGCGCCGAGTGGGCGCTGTCGAAGACCAACGGCCGCTATGAACAGCTCTTCGAATCCCTGGCTGACGAATACTTCCGGC
>MEXZ01000146.1:0-1365 GCA_001773855.1 Candidatus Aminicenantes bacterium RBG_13_64_14 | reverse complement strand
AGTCGGACGTCTCCGACGTCCTGACGCGCGTCTACCGGAACCTCGAGATCCGCCAGGAGAAGGAGAAGTCCCCGCAGAAGCAGCACGTCCTCGTCGCCCACGAGCTCCTGCCCTCCGAGGCCGCCCTCCGGCTGAGCCGGGAGCTGACTCTCGGCATCGCCCTGGACATGGGCGGGCAGACCTCGCACACGGCCATCCTGGCCCGCTCCCTGGGCATCCCGGCCGTCGTCGGGCTGCGGGACATCACCCGCTGGGTCAAGGACGGCGATTTCATCATCGTCGACGGGACCGACGGCGAGGTCATCGTCGATCCGCCCACGGCCGTCCGCCGGGAATTCCAGGCCAAGAAGGAAAAGTACGAGAACTATGGCCGGGAGCTCCAGAAGACGGCCAAGCTCAAATCGGAGACGCTCGACCGGGTCCGGTTCGTCCCCCAGGCCAACATCGAGCTTCCCGAAGAGATGTCTCTGGCCCTGTCCATGGGCGCGGAGGGCGTCGGCCTGTTCCGTTCGGAGTTCATCTACCTCCGCAGGGAGTCGCTGCCCACCGAGGAGGACCACTTCGAGGCCTATTCGCGCATCGCCCGCGGGGCGCATTCACGCCCCGTCACCATCCGAACCCTCGACATCGGCGGGGAGAAGAGCCTGCCCCAACTGAACATCGAGAAGGAGCCCAACCCCGCGCTGGGCCTGCGCGGCGTCCGGTTCTCCCTGAGGAACAAAGACCTTTTCCGCATCCAGCTCCGGGCCATTCTCCGGGCCAGCGTCGAGAAGAACGTGCGCCTCCTCGTCCCCATGGTCACCGAGGTCGACGAGATCGTCGACGTCAAGGGCATCCTCGAAGACGTCAAGAAGGAGCTCCGCCGGAAGGGCGAGGCCTTCGACGAGAGGATCCCGTTGGGCGTGATGATCGAAGTACCCGCCGCCGCGGCCCTGACCGACCTCATGCTGAAGGAAGTGGATTTCGTCAGTATCGGGACGAACGACCTCATCCAATACTACCTGGCGGTCGACCGGTCGAACGAATTCGTGTCCTATCTCTACAAACCGTTCCACCCGGCCGTCCTTCGCCTCGTCCGGTCCGTCATCCAGGCGGCCCGGAAGGCCGGAAAGGACGTCGCGGTCTGCGGCGAGATGGCCGCGGACCCGCTTTCCGCCATCGTCCTGCTGGGCTTCGGCCTCCGGACCTTCAGCATGAACCCCATCTTCATCCCCCGGATCAAAAAGGCGCTCCGTTCGGTTGAATGCCGTACGGCCGAGAAGATCGTCGAGGAAACGCTGAAGCTCAGGAGCGCTCAGGAGATCGAGGAATACGTCATCGAGGAGATCCTCTTCCGCCACCCCCAGGTGTTCCTGACTGGTCAGC
>MEXZ01000145.1:12174-14810 GCA_001773855.1 Candidatus Aminicenantes bacterium RBG_13_64_14 | reverse complement strand
TGACGGCCGGGGTGATCACGGTGTTCATCACTTCGTTGAAAAGCTTCTCGGTCATGAAGGGCGACGGCGATATGGCGCCCATGCCGCCCGTGTTCGGCCCCTTGTCCCCATCGTAGGCCGTCTTGTGGTCCATCGCCGAGACCAGGGGCTGGACCCTCATTCCGTCGGAAATGACAATGAATGACACCTCGCGGCCGCGGAGGAACTCCTCGATGACTATACGCCGGCCGGCCGGCCCGAACTTCTTCTGGACGAGCATCTCGCCGGCCGTGTCCTCGGCCTTCTTCTGCGAAAGGCAGACCACGGCGCCCTTGCCGGCCGCCAGTCCGTCGGCCTTGATGACGACGGGAAAACCGAACTCCCCGGAGGCCAGGATCTTCTTGGCCTGGTCGAAGCCGTCGGCGACCTTGAACCGGCCCGTTGGGATGCGGTGACGATCCATGAACTGCTTGGCGAAAACCTTGCTGCCCTCGATCTCGGCCGCCTTCTTCGAGGGCCCGAAGATCCTCAGGCCGCGCTTCTCGAACTCGTCGGCGATGCCCATGGTCAGGGGGACTTCGGGACCGACCACGGTCAGCTCGATATTTTCCCGTGCGGCGAAATCGGCCAGCCCGGCGATGTCCGTCTCGGCCAGGGGGACGTTTTCGGCGACAAGCCGCGTCCCGCCGTTCCCCGGCGCGCAATAAACCTTGTCCGCGTGCGGGCTCTGGGCGATCTTCCAGGCCAGGGCGTGTTCCCGGCCGCCGGACCCGACGATCAGTATCTTCATCGTCTCACCCTCCGTTCACAGGACGATCGATCTTCGCCTCAAGCCCCGGCGGTCCGACGGAGGTTCTCGGCGAAGAGGGCCGCGTAGCCTGGGTCGGAGATGACACTCGAGAGGATCCGCGCCGCCATGGGCAGGGCTTCGGCGGGCGGAATCGAGAAGCCCATGGTCAGGAAGTTCTTCCGGTACCGGGCCACTTCGCCGCCGGCAGGCTTGTTCCCGACGATGATGTCGCTCATCAGGCCGGCCAGGACATCGAAGTCCTTCTCCTTCATGCCGAACCGGGTCATCTCCTGGACGCCGAGTCGGATGCCGCTCGAATCGAGGAAGGTGGCGTCGTCGGGCAGGGCCTGGTAGTTCGTCAGGACGTTGTTCGTCTCGAGGCGCCGGGCGATCTCCATGCCGGGGCCGAAAGCCTTGACCCGGATGATGACCTGGTGGGTTTCCGTGTAGCCGTCGGCAGGGTCTCCCTCGACCGGGATGCCGTGGGCGTGGAGGGCCCTGGCGAAGGCCCGGGCGTTTCTCCGGACCTGGTTCTGGAAGGCCTCCTTGAACTCGTTCATCTCGTAGGTCGCCAGGAGCAGCCCGAGGAGCGTCCCGAGGTGGTGGTTGCTGGTCGAGCCGGGGAAGGCGCGGCCCTTGATCTCGAGCCAGAGCGGCCGCAAGGGCGAGCCCTTGGGGAAGTTCCCGGCCACGACGCCGCGCTGGGTCCCGAAGAAGGTCTTGTGCGTGCTGCCGGTGACGAGGTCCGCGCCTTCGTCGAAGGGGGCCTGGAAGGCCCCGTAAAGGCCGAGGACATGGGCCATGTCGTACATCAGGATGGGCCGGTCCTTCCAGCCCCTGACGATGTCGGCCACGAACCGGACGGGCTCCCGGTAGAGGAACATGCTCTTGCCGAAGACGACGAGCTCCGGCTTGTGCGAATCGAGGACTGTGGCCAGCCCCTCGAGATCGGGTTTATAAGGATTCCCCTTGAGGACGGGGAAATTGACCACCCGTTCCTTGCCCGTCTCCGGATCCTCCTCAACGTAGTTGAAGAGCGCCCCCATGGGCTGGGCGCTGAGGTGCCCGCCGTAGATGAGCTCGTTGTTGAGGACCAGGCGCATCCGGCGCGAGGGCTGCCCGGCGGCCCGGCCCCTGTTGATGTACTTGACGACGCCCTTGAAGACGACCTCGTTGGCCATCTGGCCGCTGATCGGACGGAGCTCGACGTCGGTACACCCGAAATAGGCGCCGAGCTCCTTCTGGGCCTCGATTTCGACGTCGCGGATGAAGTCCGTGCCCTGGTAAAAGTAGACCTCCTCCCCTTTCATCGTCCGGTGCTCGGCGTAGCGGCCGGCCGGGTCGGCGATCTCGCACATCTTGACGAGGAGGGAGGGCGTCGATTCGGATGGGATGAGATTGAAACACTCTTTCTGGCGCCAAGCGCTGTTCCGCTCGACCCTGGCGGCCAGGTCCCGGACCTTCTCGGAAAACGAGGGCATGGAACGGCTCCTCACTTGAAATTTTCGGCTTCGAGGTCGCGGATCTTCTGGACCCTCCGGGCGTGGCGCCCGTCCTCGAAATCGGTTTCGAGCCAGACCTTGACGATGCTCAGGGCCTGCTCGAGGGAATGGGTCCTGCCGCCCAGGGTCAGGCAGTTCGAATCGTTGTGCTTGCGGCTCATCTCGGCCACGTGCTCGCTCGAACAAGGCGTCGCCCGGAGGCCCTTGAACTTGTTGGCCACGATGGCCATGCCGAGTCCTGTGCCGCAGACGAGGATGGCCCGGTCACAGGCGCCGGAGACAACGGCCCGAGCGCCCTTGGCCCCGTAATCGACGTAGTCCACGGATTCCCCCGGCCCGCAGCCGAAGTCCTCGAAGGCGAAGCC
>MEXZ01000145.1:247-12145 GCA_001773855.1 Candidatus Aminicenantes bacterium RBG_13_64_14 | reverse complement strand
TTTTGAGCTCGAACCCGGCGTGGTCCGAGGCGATAGCGATCTTCATTTCTGTTCGAGGAGCCTGGCCGCTTCAGGCATGACCAGGATGGCCTTCATGACGACGGGGTCGTTCGCGCGCGCGGCCCGGACCCCGGCCTCGACGCCCCAGACGGCGCCGGTGATCTCGCGTTCGAGCTCCCGGCGGATCTCGGTCTCGGCCTCCTGGAACGTCTTCTCATCGTATTCGACCTTGCGCGTCCCGAGGAACTTGCGGAAATCGGCGACGACGTCGGCGTTGACGATGAACGTCGTTCCGACCTGAATTTTCCCGGGCGCGGCGGCCCCGGCGTCCTTCGGGTCCTGCGGAAAGACGAACTTCCGGCCGAGGTCGGTCTGGTGCTGGACGAGCCTCCGGGCGTAGGAGAAAAACGCCCCGCTCATGCGGAGCCGCCCGGTGAACGGCTGGAGCAGGGAGTTGACGGCATAATCGGGCGTGATCCCGCCCTGGCCGAGGACCTTGCGGCCGCGGTCGGTGTAGCGGACCTCGCGGCTGTCCTCGGGGGCGCGCTTGTTCATGATGTAATCCTCGAGATGGCTGTAATCGCGCTGGATGGACCGTCCGCTCGGCATCAGGTACTTGGCCACGGTCAGGGCCACGGCCATGTTCGGGGCCAGCGGGAAGACCGTCTGGACAAGGCCCTTCCCCCAGGAATCCTCGCCGACGACGAGCCCCCGGTCGTGGTCCATGACCGCCCCGCTGACGATCTCGGAGGCGCTGGCCGTGCCCTGGTCGATGAGGATGACGAGCGGAAGCCTCTCGTACTGGTTGTCCAGGAAGGCCGGGAATTCCCGGTCGTAGGCCGGGTTCCGCCCCTTCATGGAGACGATGAGCGAACCTTTGGGCAGGAAGAGGTCGGAGACCTCGATGGACTGGACGAGGGTGCCGCCCGAATTCAGGCGGAGGTCGAGGATGAGGCTTTTCATCCCCTGGCCGGTGAGCTTGGCCAGCCCGTCTTCGAGCTCACGGGGTGTGTTCTCGCCGAAATTCCGGATATAGATATAGCCCACCCCGCCGTCGAGGAGAAAGGCGTACGGGACGCTCAGGAGCGGGATCTCCTCGCGGGTGATGGTCAGTTCGAAGGGCTTGTCGGCGCCGTCGCGGACGATGGTGATGGTGACATTGGTCCCCTTCTCGCCGCGGAGTTTCTGCATGGCGTCGTAGCTCGAGATGGGCACCGTCGATTCCCCGTTGATGTGGGAGACGACGTCCCCCGGGAGGATGCCCAAGCGCCAGGCCGGCCCGCCCTCGATCGGCGCGATGATGACGATGTTGTCGCCCTGTTTTTGGATCTGCATGCCCACACCGAAGTACTTGCCCGAGTAGTCCTCGCGCATGCGCGAGAAGCTCGCGGGATCCAGGAAATAGGAGTAGGGGTCGAGCGTGTCCAGGGTCCCCTTGATCGAGCCGACGGCCAGGGCCTCTTCCTCGAGCGGCTTGTAATAGCTCTCTTCGAGGACGCCGGCGATGGCCCGGGCCTTGGCCAGGGAGGCGGCCCAGAGGTCCTGGTCGTGCGACGGCAGCTGGACGAGGACGAGCCCTAGCAGGACGAAGGGGATCAGGCGCTTTTTCATAGACTTCACTTGCTGACAATTTTATCATCGGCGGCCCCCGTTGTAAAGCGGGGGAGCGAACCGCTTCCCCGCCGCGGGGCCCCGTGCTATAATACCGCCGCGAGACAGACATGTTCGGGAGCATCGGACCGATGGAACTCGTCCTCATCTTCGTCATCGCCCTGCTCGTTTTCGGCCCCAAGAAGCTGCCCGAGATCGGCCGGTCGGTCGGCAAGGCCCTCCGGGAATTCAAGAAGACGTCCGACGAGATCAAGGGCCGGATCGAGGAGGAGATCGAGGCCTCGGAGATCAAGGACATCCACAAGGACATTAAGTCGAGCATGGACGATATCAAGTCCGGAGTGAAGAGCTTCCAGGACGACGTCAAGAAGGACATCGAGACACATGAGACTGGGGAAGGGCCGAAAGTCACCTGACGAAATGACCTTCCTCGAGCATCTGGAGGATCTCCGGAAGCGGCTCTTCTACTCCTTCGTCGCTCTTTTCATCGGCTTCGTCCCCGGCTGGGTCTTCTCCAAACAGCTCTACGCCATCCTGGCCCGGCCCGTGACCCAATACCTGCCCGAGGGCACCAAGCTCGCCTTCACCACTCTGACCGCGCCCTTCATGCTCTACATGAAGGTGGCCTTCCTGGCCTCCCTCCTCTTCATGTCGCCCTTCGTCTTCCTCCAGGTCTGGTATTTCGTCGCCCCTGGCCTCTACCGGAAAGAGAAAAAGTACGCCGTCCCCTTCGTCCTGATGACGACGTTCTTCTTCTCCCTGGGCGCGCTCTTCGCCTATTTCATCGTCTTCCCCTGGGCCTGCCGCTTCTTCCTGACGCTCGGACGCGACTTCCAGCCGGTCATCACCGTCGACCAGTATTTCGGATTCGCCCTGAAAGTGATCCTCGGCATCGCCCTCGTATTCGAGCTGCCGACGCTCGTCTTCTTCCTGGCCAAGATGGGGCTTGTCACGGCCCGTTGGATGGTCCGGAACTTCAAGTACGCCGTGCTCCTCGTCTTCGTCATCGCCGCCGTGATCACGCCCACGCCGGACGTGATCACCCAGAGTATCGTGGCCATCCCGATGCTGGCCCTGTACGGCCTCAGCATCCTGATCGCCCTCGTCGTCGGCCGGGGAAAAGATAAGGCCCGGTCGTCAGGGACGGATCAGGCGGGGTAAGACCCATGGACGGACGCCTCATCATCCGTAACGAACGGGTCGAAACTCCCGAGAAGCTCGTCTCCGAGAACCCGGCCACTCTCGAAGCCGTGGGCGAAGTCAGCCTGGCGTCCGTGGCTCTGTGCGAACAGGCCATCCGGGCGGCCAAGGAGGCTTTCCCAGTCTGGCGTTGGCTCGACCCATGGGAAAAAAGGGCTATCTTCAAGCGGGCCGAGAACATCCTGGCCCGGCGGGCGAGCGAAGCCGGGCGCCTCATCGCCATGGAAAAGGGCTCTCCCTATCCCGAGTCCCTGTCCGTTGAAGTTTTCGGCGCCCTCCAATCCCTCAACTACTACGGCGAGAACCAGGGACGCCTCCTCCGTCCCCGGCGGGCCGGTCACCACACGCCCCTGTTTTTCAACAAGACCGGCGCCTTCCATTTCCATCCTCTCGGCTCGACGCTCATCATCTCGCCCTGGAACTTCCCCTTCCTCATCCCTTTCTGCGACATCCTCGGCGCCCTGACGGCGGGAAATACCGTCGTCCTCCGCCCCTCGACGACAACGCCGCTCACAGCGCTCCTCATCGGCGATGTCTTCGTCGAAGCCGGCCTGCCGCCAGGCGTCCTCAACGTCGTCCCCTGCCGCGTCCCGCAGGCCGAGGCCATGATCGTCGACCGGGACATCCAGACGGTCATGTTCACGGGCAGCGTCGGCACCGGCAAGCGGGTCATGGAGCTCTGCAGCCGGAATCTGACCAACCTGACCCTCGAGCTCGGCGGCAAGGACCCGATGATCGTCCTGAAGGACGCCGACCTGGAGCGGGCCGCCCGCGGCGCCGTCTGGACGGCGTTCATGAACTGCGGCCAGAGCTGCGGCTCGATCGAACGCGCATACGTCGCCCGGGAGATCGCCGACGCGTTCATCGCGCGGGTGGTCGAGCTCGCCGGGCAGATCAGGGTCGGGAACCCCCTCGACCCCGGGGTCGACATGGGGCCGATGGCCACGGCCGCCCAGCTCAAGGTCGTCGAGGAGCACATCGCCGATGCCCGCGCGAAAGGGGCCCGCATCCCGGTCGGAGGGAAAAGGGTCGCCGGCCTCCCCGGCCATTTCATTGAGCCCACGGTCCTCACTGGAGTCGATCACACGATGCGCGTCATGACCGAGGAGACCTTCGGCCCGACGCTCCCCATCATGGTCTTCGACCACCCGGACAAGGCCGTGGCCCTGGCCAACGACAGCGTCTACGGGCTGACCGCCTCGGTCTGGACGCGCGACCGAAAGCAGGCCGCGTGGTTCGCCGAACGGCTCGAAGCGGGGTCCGTCACCGTCAACGACCACATGTACTCGTTCGTCGAGCCCCGGGCGATCTGGGGCGGCATCAAGCAGACCGGCATGGGCCGCTCCCACGGCCCCTTCGGCCTCCACGAGCTCGTTAATATCAAGTACGTCGGCATGGACTTTTTCCGGAAGAAATCGCAAACCTGGTGGTTCCCCTACGACAGGAGCCTCGAAGGCCTGATGGAAAAAGCGATCACGGTCTTCCACGGTCGGGGCCTCGGCGCGAGGGCCAAGGCCGGCCTGGGGCTACGGAAGGAGTGGCGGCGGCTCAAGGCGACCGCTCCCTTGGGAAACTATGTCCGGGCCCTGCCGCGGATCCTGAAAAAATGAAAAAGCGGCCGCGACTCATCGGACTGACCGGGACCAACGGGGCCGGCAAGGGCGAGGCTGCGGCGTTCTTCACGGCCGGGGGCTACGCCTACTTCTCGCTCTCCGATATCCTAAGGGAGGAGCTCGGGATGCGGGGCGAGGCGGTCACCAGGGACAACCTGATCCGGACCGGCAACGAGCTCCGGGAGCGCTACGGGCCGGACGTCCTGGCCAGACGAACCATGGCCAAGGTCGGAGGGCCGGCCGTAGTCGACAGCATCCGCAACACGCACGAGGTCGCCTACCTGCGCCTGCAGCCGGGCTTCATTCTCCTGGCCATCGACGCGCCCGTGGAGGTGAGATTCGCCCGGGTCGCGGCCCGGGGCCGGGACGAATCGGCCGCAGACTTCGAGGCGTTCCGGAAAAAAGAAGGGCAGGAGCGGACGGGAGGCGAGACGTCCCAGCAGCTCGAAGCCTGCATGGCCGCGGCCGACCGGCTCATCCTCAACAACGGGACCATCCCGGACTTGCATCGAAAACTCGAGGAGATCGCATGACGCCGCCGAGAACGTCCAAGGACCTTTACTATCTGGGCATCGCCAAGGAAGTCTCGCTCCGGAGCACCTGCTTCCGGAGGTCGATCGGAGCCATCATCGTCCGTGACGACCAGATCATCTCGACGGGCTACGTCGGCGCCCCGCGGAAGACCCGCGACAGCCTCGAGCACGGCTTCTGCCTGCGCGACCGGCTGGGCATCCCCCACGGACAGCGCTACGAGCTCTGCCGGAGCGTCCACGCCGAGCAGAACGCCATCATCAACGCCGCCCGGGCGGGCGTCAGCCTGCTCGGGGGCGACATGTACATCTACGGCAGCGCTCCGGGCGCGAGCGCGCCGATCAACGCCTTCCCCTGCTTCATCTGTAAAAAGATGCTGATCAACTGCAGCCTCGACCGGGTCGTCTGCTCGACGGCCGACGGCGGGACCATGGTCTTCCGGGTCGAGGAATGGATCCGCGACTGGCAGGAGCGCGACATCCTCGACGACGAACACCAATACGGGAAAGACAAGTGATGTTCTTCTCCCGATATCGCGGAACTCTCCTTTTCGGCTCGGCAAAGGATATCATCCCTAGCCCCCCGGCCCCCCTGGGGACCAGCAGGGAGCAGAGTCTTCGAAGCGACCATCAGAAGTGCGGCGGAGCGGCTCGTAGCCGCACTTCTGAGAAATATCTGGAACGACCCTTTTTCAGGATATTTATCAGAATCGCGGCCTCGAGCACTCGGCCACGATTCTGCAGGTCGCTCCTAGGAATCCGCTTTCCGCCGGTCGGGGCGATATCCATCGCCGCCCGACGGAGGACTTCCGCTTTGACAGCGGCTGTAGCGGCTATCATGGCGTTGGCCGCGACGGGGATGGCCCAAGAAACAGGGGATGCAAAGGGGAATCTTCTCAAGCTGTTGGGGATTGAACCCTCGGCCGAGTCCGTCGATTACGTCCGGACGAAAACGCAGTTCCAGCTCCACACCTTGCTCACGGAGCAGCGCCATCAGAAAACGTGGCCCCTCGGCGAGCGCATCCAGAAGGACACGCTGTCCGGGCTGAAGATGTTGTCCTCGGTCGACGACGATATCCGGGCAAAAATGGAGGAACTGGCGGCGGCGCCCGCGGTCCTCGAGCAAGCCGCCCGGGCCGTCGAGGACGCCATCCTGTCCGGCAGGAAGATCTATGTTTACGGTTGCGGGGCCACGGGCCGGCTGGCCAAGCAGATGGAGAGCGCGTTCTGGCGTCCCTTTTGGCGGAGGGTGAAGGCCGACAGGAAGATCGCGGCGAAGCTCGCCGGCTTCATCCCTGAGGGGATCGAGGAAGCGCTCGTCGGCGAGATGACCGGGGCGGACAGGGCCCTGATCAGCTCACTCGAGGGCTTCGAGGACCTCCAGCTCATCGGCCGCTTGCAGCTTCATGACAGGGGTATCCGCAAGGGCGACGTTGTCATCTGCGTCACCGAGGGCGGCGAAACGTCGTCGGTCATCGGGACGGTCCTGGCCGCGCTCGACGAGTGGCGCGGCGAGCCGGGATACAGCTCCGGAGAGAGCCGCACGCGGCTGTACTTCGTCTACAACAACCCGGACGACAGGCTCCTGCCCTTCGATAGAAGCCGGAGCGTCCTGACCGAGCCGGGCATCACCAAGATCAACCTGACGACCGGGCCCCAGGCCATCACCGGCTCGACGCGGATGCAGGCCACGACCATCGAGACCTATGTCGTGGCTGCCGTCATCGAGACGGCTGTGGGGCGCGCGCTGGCCCGTGTCCTCGGGAAGGGAGAGCTGGCCCGGCTCGGCTTCGAGGAAGGCGGCGGGGCGGAGCGGGCGGGGGTCGCAGGGGTCGCATCCAGGCTCAGGGAGTTCGGCGGCGTCCTCAACGGGGCGCGGGCGGCGCTCCCGGCCCTCGCAGCGTTGACCGACATCGAAGCCGCGGCCTACGCGGGCGGACGGTTCTCAACATACTACGCCGAGAAAGGGCTGATCACGGTCTTCATCGACAGCACCGAACGGAGCCCGACGTTCCGGCTCTTCCCGCTGGACACGGTCAGGGAGCAGCAGCGGAGATGTTGGATCCAGGTCTGGACAGGGGCGAAGACGGCCGGGGACGCCTGGCGCGCTTTTCTGGGCCGGCCTTTCCGCGGGTTGGCGTCCGAGAATTACAGGCAGCCGTTCGAAACGGGCATCGACGACCCCTACCTGCGGCGGGCGGCCCTCGAGAGCCTGAAGAAAGCCGGGGACGACCAGGCGGAACTCTACGATTTTTCCCTTTCCGCGTCGAACACGGAGCGGCGCGGCACGAAGAAAGGCGACCTCTGCGTCCTGGTCGGCCTGACGCCCGAGGAAGCCGAGTTCGGGCGCGAAGGGTCATCATTCAGGAATGTCCTACGGCTCGCCGGGGAGAGCGGCGCCGACGCGGCGGTCGTCCTGGTCACCCGCAGTCCGCAGAAGGAGTTCCCTCGGATAGAGGCGGGGATCCGGCGTCTGTTCGAGGGGCGGAGCGGCAGGCTCATCGTCGTCCCCGTCCATGTCCGGACAGCGGGCGATCCGTTCGGCCTGAGGCAGCAGATCGCGGCCAAGATGCTCCTCAACTCCCATTCGACGGCCGTCATGGCCAAGCTCGGCAAGGTCGTCGGCAATACCATGACCAACGTCAGCCCCAGCAACCTGAAGCTCGTCGGCCGGGCCACGTATCTCATCCAATCGCACGTGAACGACGTGCTGGGGCTGGCCGATTGGGTCAAGGCGAACGGCGGGCGTGAGCCGATCTCCTACGGCGAGGCCAACGCCGTCCTTTTCGATTCCATCGCCTACCTCAAGGACCGGCAGGCCGAAGCGGGGCAGACAGCCGAGGTCGCTTTTTCCATCATCCGCATCCTGGAGTCGCTGAAGCAGAAACGCGGCATCAGCCGGGAAGAGACGCTGGGCATCGTCAAGGCCGTCGGTCTCAACACCTACCTTACTTCCCTTTAATAAGAAGGTACCAGGTCTATGCAATGCCAAAATTGGCATGGCGTAGACCTGGTACCTTCTTTTCGGCCGCTTACGGCATGGGGGGGGCGCCGTCGAAGCTATAGCATGGGGCGCTCGCCGGCCGCGGCTTTCGCTTCGGCTTCGGCTTCACCTGCGGGTAGACGAAGATCTCGCCGGCGTAATTTCGCAGCACGACCTGTTCGTCGGAGATCGACTGGAGGTACTTCGGCAGGACCGGGATCTTGCCGCCGCCTCCGGGCGCGTCGATGCAGTAATACGGGACGGCCAACCCGGACGTCCAGCCGCGCAGGTTTTCCATGATCTCTAGCCCCTTTTCGACGGTCGTCCTTAGGTGCTCGGTGCCGGAGACGTAGTCCGCCTGGTAGATGTAGTAGGGCCGGACCCGGACAGAAAGGAGCTTCTGCATGAGCCGCCGCATCACCACAGGGTCGTCGTTGACGCCCTTGAGGAGCACGGTCTGGTTCCCCAGCGGGATGCCGGCATCGGCCAGCAAGTTCAGGGCGCGCGACGATTCCGGCGTGATCTCGTCGGGGTGGTTGAAGTGGACGTTCATGTAGAGCGGATGGTACTTCTTGAGCATGGCCACGAGTTTTTCGGTGACCCGTTGCGGCAGGACGCACGGGACGCGCGTCCCGATGCGGATGATCTCGACGTGAGGGACGGCCCGGACGGCCTTGACGATCGCCTCGAGCTTGCGGTCGCTCAGCATGAGCGGGTCGCCGCCCGAGATGATGACGTCCCGGATCTCCGAATGGCTCCGGATGTAGGCGAGGCCGTCCTCGATATACCGGGGGTGGATCTTCGACGCGTCTCCGACCTTCCTCTTGCGCGTGCAGAAACGGCAGTACGAGGCGCAGCTGTGCGAAACCAGGAAGAGGCAGCGGTCAGGGTAGCGGTGGACGATGCTCGGCACGGGCGAGTCCTTGTCCTCATGAAGCGGGTCCGCGACGCCGGTAGCTTCCTTCAACTCGGCCGGGTCGGGCACCATCTGGCGCCACATCGCGTCGCCGCGCTCCTTGATCAAACCGGCGTAGTACGGCGTGATCTGGATCTTGAACGTGCGGGCGATCCGACGGACCTCCTCGAGATCAAGTCCGAAATGTTGGGCAATCTCTTCCGGTTTCCTGAGACTGCCCTGAAGCAATCGTTGCCAGTCGTCCATCTCCACTAAACTCCTCAACGAAAATATTTCGCGTATATGACGCGGTCGTCCCCGGCCCTGTAGAAATCCGGGACCCGGGCGACTTCTTTATAGCCAAAATCCAGGTAAAACTGCCTGGTAGCGTGATACTTCGGCTGCGACGAGGTCTCGATGACGATCATCCGGCCGTCGCGGCGGCGGATCTCGTCCTCGACCCAGAGGATGAGCGCCTTGCCCCGCCCCTTGCCCTGCTCGGACGGCGCTACGGCCATCCAATAGATGTCATAGGCGTCCTCGGCGAGCGGCGCCGGCCCCCACGTCATGTAGCCCACGGCGTCCTTCCGGTCGTTCTCGATCACGACCACGCGGTAATCCTTCTGCTCCGGCTTTTCGAGATAGATGTCCATGAGTTCCTCGGCCACGGCGACCTCGGCGGGCGTGAAAAAACCCGTGGCCCGGACGTGGCCGATGACCGGTTCCTTATCGCGCGGTTCCATCGGCCGGATCATGGACGACCTTTCTCTTCATGGCATTGTCGATCATCGTGCCCCAGAATGAGGCGTAGGCGATCCCGGCCGCGTTGAGGGCCCGGGCGTAGCCGGCGTTTGTGCTGATGTCGGGGTTCGGGTTGACTTCGAGGATGAATGGCCGGCCCTTGGCGTCCATCCGGAAATCGATTCGGGCGTAGTCCCGGCAGCCCATGATCCGGAACGCAGCGGCGGCCAAACCTTGGAGCTTGACGCGGAGCTCCTCGTCGATAGGCGCCGGGCAGACCGGAGGAGTCTTCTGATAGAGCGGATCGTCTTCGAACCACTTGGCTTCGTAGCCGAGGATGCGCGGCAGGTCTTTGGGCATGGCCGAGAAGTCGATCTCGGAGACCGGCAGGGGTGTCACCGCCCCGTTCTCCATGACCGAGACGTTGAACTCCCGGCCATCGATGAACGCTTCGGCAAGGACAGGCTGCTTGTAATTCTCGAGACAGCGCCGAACCTGACGGCGGAAGGCCTCCTCGTCGCGGACGACGGAATCCGGGTATATGCCCAGGCTGGCGTCCTCGGCGTTCGGCTTGATGATGAGGGGGAATCTCAGCTCGAGGGGCTCCTCCCCCGTCAGCATGAGCTGGGCCGGAGCCGTCGGCAGGCCGGCCGCCCGCAGGACGGCTTTGGCCTTGAACTTGTCCTGGCAGAAGGCCAGGGTCTTGGACGCGCTCCCGGTGAACGTGAGGCCGAGGAGCTCGAAGATGCCGGCGACGTTCGACTCCCACTGCGGCCGGCCGTAGTACCCTTCGCAGAGGTTGATCAGGGCGTCCGGGTTGAACTCCCGGACCCGCCCCAGGAAATTGAGGAGGCTCCTCTGGAGGGGGATGAGCGTCACGTTGTAGCCGCCGGTGCGGATGGCGTCGTGGGCCTGCCGGGCCATCTCGGCCACGGACTCTTCGGACAGGCGTTCCCCCGGCGCCGTCGGTCTCGGTTCGTAGGCGTTGAATACGATGGCGATGTTTGGGGCAGGGTTCATGCGCGATCCGCGTGGACCACCGGCCGCTCGCTCGCCGCAGGCCGGATGCGCGTGGGACGGAGGCCGTGCCGTTTCGAGGCCTCCTCGACGACCTTGTGGATCAGGTCCGAATAGGAATACCCGGCCGTCCGGGCCGCCTTGGGCAGGCAGGAATTGTCCTCGGGATTGGGCAGGATGCCCGGCAGCGGGTTGACCTCGAGGATGTTGGGTTCCCCTTTTTCGTCGAGCCGGACATCGACCCGGCACCAGTCCCGGATGCGGAGTACGGCGCAGGTCCGCGTGACGTAGTTCTCGATCTTGGCCTTGATCACCGGGCTGACGGGCGCCGGGCACTTGAAGATATCCAGGGGCTTTTCCCGTGTGTCCCAAATCCACTTCGCCTCGTAGGAATAGATCGGCGCCGCCCCGGAGGGCAGCTGGCCGTGGTCGATCTCCACGATGGGCAGGATCTCGTGGTTCGGGGTGTTGCCCAGGACGCCGACGGTGAACTCGCGGCCGGAGAGGAAGCGCTCGACGATGACCGGCTGGTTGTAGGTCGCGATGACCTCCTCCACGCGCTCGTAGAGGTCGCCCAGGGTGTGGACGAGGGAGTTGTTCTTGATGCCCTTGCTCGAACCCTCGAAGAGGGGCTTGACGATGGCCGGGAGCCGGACGCCGGCCGGGATGTCGGCCGCGGACTCGACGATCCAGAAGGCCGGGTTCGGGATCCTGTGGTAGGACAGGATCTCCTTGGCCCGCGACTTGTCGAGACAGAGGCCGAGGGTCAGCGGGTCGGAGCCGGTGTACGGGATGTCCAGCATCTCGCAGATCGTCGGCATGTGGGATTCGCGGTTCGGGCCGACGACGCGTTCGGCGATGTTGAAGACGAGATGGGGACGCTGGCGCTTCAGGCGCGCATAGGCCTTCTCATCGGACTCGATGAAGACAACCTGGTGTCGTTCCTGGAGCACCCGCCCGACGGCTGCGATCGTTTCGTCCGAATCGCATTCCGCGAACAGGTCGACTGGCGATGGGGGCTCGTCTTCCTCGTCGCGTCGTTCGTCGGGGCGATGAGAGAGCGTCGCTTCCATCCCCGCTTTCGAACTGAAAAGCAATGCTACTTTCATCGCTCTATACCTTCTTTCAACTCATGCCTTCGCATTTTCCGATGGCCGTGATCACTTTATTCATTTTCATTTATAGACCATTCTGACCAAATGTCAAGTTTTATTCTCGCCGATCGACCACTTTTCTTTGTAGGGCGGCGCCCCGCCCGCACCATTAGTAGCGTCGATCCGTCACGCCGTGCATGTTTCTCAAAACCGC
>MEXZ01000145.1:0-196 GCA_001773855.1 Candidatus Aminicenantes bacterium RBG_13_64_14 | reverse complement strand
AGACGAAATTCATCGCGGGATCCTGATGGTCTTTACCTGAAAAAGAGGAGCGTGACGACGACGTAGAGCGGGATGAGGATGGCGAACGAGTAGGCCATGTAGCCGAAGAACGAGGGCATCTTCATCTTGTATTCCTCGGCGATGACCTTGACCATGAAGTTCGGGCCGTTGCCGATGTAGGAGTTCGCGCCCATGA
>MEXZ01000144.1:9330-10212 GCA_001773855.1 Candidatus Aminicenantes bacterium RBG_13_64_14 | reverse complement strand
CTGATGATCACCGAGCAGGGGCCCCGCGTCCTCGAGTTCAACGGCCGTTTCGGAGACCCGGAGACCCAGGCCCAGCTCGTCCGTCTGGAGAGCGATCTGGTCGAGCTCCTGACGGCTGCGGTCGACGAGAACGTCCTGCGGGAGGAAGTCCGCTGGTCCGCCAAACCCTCGGGATGCGTCGTCGTGGCTTCGGGCGGATACCCGGTCCGCTATGAAAAAGGCAAGATCATCTCCGGTCTGGCCGAGGCGGTCGAGATCCCCGGGGTGAACATCTTCCACGCCGGGACCAAATACGAAAACGATACATGCCTGACGACCGGCGGCCGCGTCCTCGGGGTCTGCGCTTCGGAAGACAACCTCGCCGGGACCATGGCCAAGATCTATGACGCCTGCGGCCGGATATACTTCGAGGCCATGCACTACCGCCGCGACATCGGCGCGATCAAGGAGGAGCGGACATGAAGGTCATGGTTTTTCTCGGCAGCGAATCGGACTTCGGTGTGGTCGAGGACGCGCTCGTCCTGCTCAAGGATTTCGGCGTGCCCTTCGGCCTCGAGGTGACCTCTGCCCACCGCTCGCCGGAGCGGACCATCAGCCTGGTTAAATCGGCGGAGGCCGGCGGGACCGAGATCTTCATCGCCGTGGCCGGCAAGGCCGCCCACCTGGCCGGCGTCGTCGCCTCCCAAACGGTCAAGCCGGTGATCGGGGTCCCAGTCGAGAGCGAGGCGCTGGCGGGACTCGACGCCCTCCTTTCGACCGTCCAGATGCCCAAAGGCGTCCCCGTCGCGACCATGGCCCTGGGCCGGCACGGCGGCTCGAACGCGGCCCTGCTCGCGGTCGAGATCCTAGCCCTCAACGACGAGAGGCTCCGGACGAAGCTCG
>MEXZ01000144.1:0-9283 GCA_001773855.1 Candidatus Aminicenantes bacterium RBG_13_64_14 | reverse complement strand
AAGATCAAAGAAAAACTGTGAACCCCGGCGATGCTCTCTTTTTCCGTCCGGAACTTCGGCTGCCGCGTCAACCGGGCCGAGGCCTTCGCCTGGGCTGAGGCCTTCCGGGAGAGGGGCGTCCGGCTTGAAGAGGATAGGGGCGGGAGCGACGTCGTCCTGGTCAACTCCTGCACCCTGACCGGCCGGGCCGACCGGGACGTCCGCAGGTTCATCCGGAAAACCGCCCGCGATAACCCCGGGACGAGGATCGTCGTCACGGGGTGCTACGCCGAGCGGGCGCCGGCGGAGATCGCCGTGATGCCGAACGTCGTAGCCGTCCTCCCGAACAGCGCCAAGTCTCTTCTGCCGGAGCGGGTGATGGAGATCGTCGGGGGAGAAGGGGCGAGGGCGGGGGCGGCGCGGGAGGCGGAGGTCCCGTTCCGGGCGCGGGCCTTCCTGAAGGTCCAGGACGGCTGCGACAACCGCTGCGCGTTCTGCGTCATCCCGAGCGTCCGGGGAAAGAGCGAGAGCGTCGGCCCGGACGAGGTCATGGCCCGGGTCCGAAAACTCGCCGGCCGTGGCTTCCGGGAGATCGTCCTGTCCGGCATCCATCTCTCGTCCTACGGGGAGGACTTCGAGCCGCCGGGCACGCTCCTAAGCCTTCTCCGGGAGCTCGAAGGGATCCCTGGGCTCGGGCGGGTCCGGTTGAGCTCCCTCGACCCGGGGAAGACCGACGGCGAGCTCGTCGAGCACATCGCGGCGAACCCGAAGATCTGTCAGCACTTCCATCTTTCGCTCCAGCACGCCTCGGCCCGCCTCCTGCGGCTGATGGGCCGCGACGCGGAGCCGGGAACCTGCGAACGGATATTGGGGGATTTGAGGACGAGGTCGCCGGAAGCGGCCATCGGAGCGGATATCATCGTCGGGTTTCCCGGCGAGACGGCGGCGGAGTTCGGCGAGCTGCGGAGTTTCCTGGCCGGCTCTCCGCTGACATATTTCCACGTCTTTTCGTATTCGCCGCGGCCGGGCACGCCCGCCGCGGCACGGCCCGGTGTCCCGGCGAGCGTCGTCAGGGACAGGGCGATAGAACTCCGGCGGCTCGCGGCGGCGAAGGACTTTCGCTTCCGCGGGCAGTTCGAGGGGCGGGAGCTCGAGGCCGCGGTCATCCACGTGTCGGAAAAGGGCGCCGAGCTTCTGACGGGGAATGCTATCCGGGTCTTCGCCCCCTCGTGCCGGGCTCCGAAATGCGAGCTCGTCCGGGTCGCGATCGGCCGCGTCCTGCAGCGCCGGACGGAAGGCGAGGTCGTCTAATGACGAAGATCCATCTCCTGCCAGAGGAGGTCGCTCAGAAGATCGCGGCGGGCGAGGTCATCGAAAGGCCTGTCTCGGTCGTCAAGGAGCTCGTCGAGAACTCCCTCGACGCCGGGGCGACGGAGGTCCGCGTCGAGCTCGCCGACGGCGGCAAGCGCTTGATCAAGGTCCAGGACGACGGCTCCGGGATGGGCCGGGAGGACGCCGCCCTTTGCTTCAGACGGCATTCGACGAGCAAGCTGGCCACGGAGGAGGACCTGGAGCGCATCGCCACGCTCGGCTTCCGCGGCGAGGCCCTGGCCAGCATCGCCGCCGTTTCCCGGCTGACGCTGCGCACCCAGGACGGGGCCGAAGACCGGGGGACGATGATCGAGCGGGAGGGCGAGCGCCTCATTGCGGTCACGGACATCGCCTTCCCGCGCGGCACGAGCGTCGAGGTCAGGGACCTGTTCTTCAACCTCCCGGCCAGGCAGAAATTCCTGCGCTCGGGCCCATCCGAGCTCGGGCCCGTCGCCAAGTATGTGGCCCAGGCCGCCCTGGCCGCGCCCGGCGTCCGCTTCACGCTCGTCCACGGGATGCGGGAGGTCATCGTCTGCCCCCAGGTCATGACCCTCCGGGAAAGGGTCTTCCAGATCTTCGGCAAGAAAATGGTCGACGGCCTGATGGACGTCGCCGCCGAAGAGGGCGGCGGCCGCATCGAGGGCCTGGCCTCGCGGCCGCTGGCCGGCCGGCCCGACAAGACCGTTCAGCACTTTTTCGTCAACGGCCGTCCGGTCAAGGACAGGGTCCTCATGGCCGCCCTCAGCCAGGCTTATGCCGGCATCCTCGAGCGGGGAAGGTCGCCCGAGGCGTTCCTCTTCGTGTCGCTGCCGCACGCCGATGTCGACGTCAACGTCCACCCGGCCAAGGCCGAAGTCCGGTTCAAGGACACCCAGCTCGTCTTCAGGCTCGTCCTCCGGGCCGTGGCAGAGGGCGCCGCCCGGGGACATACAATAAAGGAGGTCCTCCCGGTGGTTGGGGATAAAGGACCGTCCGGGCGCGTCGCGGAGGAAGGTGTCGCCTGGGCGTTGCCGAGACTCGGCTTCGAACCCGTCGTCGCCGTCGTCGCCGCTTCGGGCGGCGACGACGGCGCGGATTGGACGGCGGCATCGGCGGACTCACAGGCGGCGAAAGGGCCCGCCGTCCTCGGCCAGTACGAGAACATGTACATCGTCGCGGCAGGAGAAGACGGCCTTCTCGTCATCGACCAGCACAACGCCCACGAGCGTGTCCTTTTCGAAAAGTACCGGGAGATCGACCGCGAGAAGCTCTGGCCGCGGAAGATGCTCCTCATCCCTCCCATCCTCGAGCTCTCCCCCTCGGCGGTCGTCAGCCTTGAAACGAACGCCGCCCTCTTCGAGGACCTGGGCTTCCGCGTCGAGACCATGGGCGGGCGCTCCTACGCCCTCAAAGAATACCCCGACTTCTTCAAACCCGAACAGGCCGTGGATATCTTTCTCGGCCTGCTGGAAGAGGCGGGCAAAAAGACCGCAGAAGACCGCCGTGAGCACATGCTGGCGACGCTGGCCTGCAAGACGGCCGTCAAGGCCGGGGAGCCCCTGAACAGGGAAAAGATGGGCTACCTCGTCGAGGAACTGTTCAAAACCTCTCAGCCGGCCCTATGCCCGCACGGCCGTCCGGTCGTCGTCCGCGTCGAGAAGTCTGTGATCGACAAGGGCCTCCGCCGTTGACCCCCTCTTCCGAGTCTGTTAAGATTCTACAGCTGAACGGGACGGGGAGTGGCGCAGCCTGGCTAGCGCGCCTGCCTTGGGAGCAGGAGGTCGGCGGTTCAAATCCGCTCTCCCCGATCTACTTACAGCCGAAGCGCGCCTGTAGCTCAGGTGGATAGAGCAGCTGCCTTCTAAGCAGCGGGTCGGGAGTTCGAGTCTCTCCAGGCGCGCCACTCCCTTTCCGCGAGGACCTCCCTCACCCCTGAGGGGGAGACAATTTTTGGTATTTTCACCCAGGCAATGCTCACGGCGGGGGATTGACGCAATTTGTCGATAAGAGAGAATAGAGCCATCGGAGCAATGCTTTGGATCTCTTGAGTTTCTTCTGGGTAAGAGAAAAATCGGCTCCCCGGCCGTCCTTAAGAGAGGGTCTCCGAGGCGACCGGCGATTGACAGGAATTGTCCAAAACAATATGATTACGGCATAAAAAATGGCATCTAACCTGGGCGAGTTGCTTTTACGGGAAAAGATCCTTTCCGTCGACCAGTTGAAGTCCGCTCTCGACTTCCAGAAGAAAAACAGCCTGCCCGTCTGCACCTCGCTCGTCCAACTCGGCTATCTGACCGAGGAGGACATCGCCCAGGCCCTCAGCCGCCAGCTCGGCTACCCTTACATCGACCTCGACCAGTTCGACGTTTACCCCGAAGTCATCAGCCTCATCCCGGTCGACGTGGCCAAGAAACACATGGTCATGCCCATCCACCGGATCCGGTCCTTCCTGACCTTGGCCATGGTCGACCCGACCGACCTCGAGATCATCGAGGACATCCGTTTCCGGACGGGGCTCTCCATCCAGCCGGTCATCGCCTCGGAAACGGGCGTCGTCAACGCCATCAACAAGTACTTCGGGACGGCCGATGCCATCCGGGTCAAGAAGATCATCGATGACATCGCCCTGGCCGACGACGGCCGCGTCAACATCATCGAGGACGAGAAAGAGGACCACGTCCTCGACGGCATGGATAGCGAGGCCGAAGAGGCCCCGATCATCAAGCTCGTCAACCAGACCTTCATCGATGCCATCAAGCGGGGTGCGAGCGACGTCCACTTCGAGCCGTACGAAACGAGCTTCCGCGTCCGCTACCGGATGGACGGCGACCTCTACGAGATCGTCAGCCTGCCGCTGAAATACCGGAGCCCGGTCATCTCCCGCGTCAAGATCCTGGCGAACATGGACATCGCCGAGAAACGCCTGCCCCAGGACGGCCGGATCAAGATGCGCCTCCGCCTCGACAATGGAAAAAAGAAGGAAGTCGACATGCGCGTCTCCTCCCTGCCCACGCTGTGGGGGGAGAAGGTCGTCGCCCGGATCCTCGACAAGGAGATGCTCAAGCTCGACCTGACCGAGCTCGGGTTCGAGGAGGGGCCCCTGGCCGTCTTCCAGGAAGCCATTCACAAGCCTTGGGGCATCGTCCTCGTCACCGGGCCGACCGGCAGCGGCAAGACAAACACGCTCTACTCGGCCATTTCGACGATCAACTCGCCGGACATGAACATCATGACCGCCGAGGACCCGGTCGAGTTTAACGTCCCGAACATCAACCAGGTACAGGTCAAGGAGGAGATCGGCCTGACCTTCGCTTCCTGCCTGCGGAGTTTTCTCCGTCAGGACCCCGACGTCATGCTCGTCGGCGAGATGCGCGACTTCGAGACGGTCGATATCGCCATCAAGGCCGCCCTGACGGGGCACCTGGTCTTCTCCACCATCCACACCAACGACGCCGCGAGCACCATCGTCCGCCTGGTCAACATGAACGTCGAGCCCTTCCTCATCGCCGACTCGCTCATGCTCGTCGTCGCCCAACGGCTCATCCGCCGCCTCTGCAAGAAGTGCGCCCAGCCGCACGCCCTGCCCGAGGCCGCCCTGCTCGAGATGGGCTACCGGAAGGACGAGCTCAAGGGCCTTCAGGCCATGAAGGCCGGCGGCTGCGACGTCTGCAACAGGACCGGCTACAAAGGCCGGACGGCCCTCTTTGAGGTCATGGCCATCGACGACGACATCCGGACCATGATCCTGACCCGGGCCCAATCCCGGGAAATCAAGAAGAAAGCCATCGAGAAGGGCATGCTGACCCTGAGGCAGAGCGGCCTCGTCAAGATCAAGAACGGAGTCACCTCGGTCGAGGAAGTCCTGCGGGAAACCGTCCGGGACCAATTCTAGGGAACGACAAGGAACGGAGGATAACGACATGGCGAAACCGATATTCGAACTCTTGAAAGCCTGCGTGGAAGCCGACGCGAGCGACCTCCACATCACGACCTACATCCCGCCGCGCATCCGCGTCCACGGCATACTCAAGGACATCGAGCACCCGGCCTTGACGCCTTCCGAGACGAAAGAGGTCATCTACAGCATCATGACCGACAAGCAGAAGCGGCTGTTCGAGGAGAAGCTCGAGCTCGACTTCTCGTTCGGGGTCAAAGAGCTCGGCCGGTTCCGGGCCAACGTCTTCATGCAGAAGGGCGCCGTGGCCGGGGCCTTCCGCCGCTTCCTGCCGTCGATGTGGAGCTTCGCTCAGCTGGGCATCCCCCAGCGCGTCCAACAGCTGTGCTACCTGCCGCGGGGCCTCGTCCTCGTCACCGGGCCGACCGGCTGCGGCAAGTCGACGACCCTGGCCTGCATGATCGAGCACATCAACTCGGAGCGGCCGGTCCACATCATCACCATCGAGGACCCCATCGAATACTACCTGACGCCCCGCAAGGCCATCATCAACCAGCGCGAGCTCTACGCCGACACCCAGTCCTACGGCAACGCCCTCCGCTCGGTCCTCCGCGAGGACCCGGACGTCGTCCTCATCGGCGAGATGCGCGACCTCGAAACCGTCGAGGCCAGTCTCCGCGTCGCCGAGACCGGCCACCTGACCTTCTCGACGCTCCACACGAACTCGGCCGTCGAGAGTATCAGCCGCATCATCGACATCTTCCCCAGCCAGTACCAGACGCAGATCCGGATCATGCTGTCGATGACCCTCGAGGCCGTCATAACCCAGGCGCTCCTGCCCCGGGCGGACGGCAAGGGCCGCGTCCTGGCCATGGAGATCATGATCCCCAACCCGGCCATCCGCAACCTCATCCGCGAGAACAAGATACACCAGATCTACTCGACCATGCAGATGGGTCAGGAAAAGTTCGGGATGCAGACGTTCAACCAATCCCTGGCCAGCCTGTACTACCGCAAGCTGGTCAGCCTCGACATGATCATGAGCATGTCCTCTTCCCCCGAAGAGCTGACCGACATCATCCAACGCCGCGACGGCGTGAAGATCACCCGCGGCGAGTCCGCGGGGTTGTCCAGAAAATAGGGTCGAATCCCGGAAAGGCGAGGTGAACGATGCCGACATATGTTTGGAAAGGGAAAAACCGCTACGGAGACGCGGTCGGGGGCGAGCGCGTCGCCGCCTCCAAGGAAGAGGTGGGGCGCGCGCTCCAGAAGGACCAGATCACGGTCCTCAGCGTCGCCCCGGCCAAGAGGGGGATCGCCATCCCCTTCCTCAAGCGGGAGAAGATCAAGCTCAAAGACCTGTCCGTCTACAGCCGTCAGCTGTCCGTCCTCATCGACGCCGAACTGCCGCTCATCCAGAGCCTGGGCATCCTCGAAGAGCAACAGAAGAACACCTATTTCAAGAACGTCATCAAGACCATCAAGGAGGACGTCGAGGCCGGCTCGACCCTGAACCAGGCGAAAAGGAAGCACCCCAAGGCCTTCGACGACCTTTACTGCAACCTCATCGCTTCGGGCGAGCAGTCGGGCTCCCTCGACATCATGCTCCGCCGGCTGTCCGAGTTCATCGAGAAGACCGTCCGGCTGAGGGCCAAGGTCAAGCAGGCGATGATCTACCCGGTGGCCATCGTCCTCTTCGCCATCGTCGTCTCCATTTTCCTGCTCTGGAAGGTCATTCCCATCTTCGCCACGATCTTCCGCGACCTCGGCGCCGAACTGCCCTTCCTGACGGCCTTCGTCGTCGGCTTGAGCGACTTCGTCGAGAAGTACATCATCTTGATCGTCATCGGCCTCGTCGCCCTCCTCTTCCTATTCCGCTACTACCGGAGCACCAAGCAGGGGCACTGGACGACCGACCGCCTCATCCTGAAGATACCCCTCTTCGGCCAGCTCCTCTACAAGGTGGCCATGACCCGGGTGACGCGGACGCTGGCGACGCTCATCTCCGGCGGCGTGCCCATGCTCGAGGCCCTGAAGATCACCTCGACGACGGCCGGCAACGTCATCATTGAGCAGGAGATCGTCGAGGCCCGAAAACTCGTCTCCGAAGGCAAGACGATGAGCGAGTCCTTCAAGCAGGCCGGGCGGTTCCCGACGATGATGCTCCAGATGATCAACGTCGGCGAGGCGACGGGGACGCTCGACGAGATGCTGTCGAAGCTGGCCGAATTCTACGACGAGGAAGTCGACATGTCCGTGTCCGCGCTGCTCTCGATCCTCGAGCCCATCCTGCTCATCTTCGTCGGCGTTATCGTCGGCGGCCTGGTCGTCTCCATGTACCTGCCGATCTTCAGCCTTATGTCGAAGTTCTAGGTGACGACTATGAGAGGTGGGAGAGATTAAGGCAGCTGCCCTACGAAGGTGCGTGGAATGAAGATAGAACGCTTGATCGAGAAGAAACACGTCCTCCTGTACAACCTGTACCGGCTGGCCGTGCTGACGTCGCTCCTCGTCTCGGCCTTCATTATCCAGTTATCGTCCCCCGACTCCGAGCCCAACCTGCCGTTCTATTACCTCATCTTCGGCTCCTACGGTTTTTCGGCCCTCTTCTTCGGCCTCTACGCCTGGGGCCGGGGGCTCGTCGCCCAGGCCTACGTCCAGGTCGTCTTCGACCTTCTCCTTATCACCGCCTTCGTCTACATCTCCGGCGGCATCGCCTCCTCGATGTACTTCCTGTACTTGTTCCCGATCATCGCCGCGGGCCTGGTCGTCACCGGCCGGGCTGGTTTCCTGGCGGCATCCCTGTCGGCCATCCTGTTCGGCCTCCTGGTCGATGGCGTCTACTTCGGATTCATCCCCGCCTTCCGGCCCGAGCACGCCGTCAAGGCGTCCCTCGGCTCCTTGCTCGTGACCATCTTCATCGCCTGGGGCGTCTTCTTCGTCATCGCCGGCCTGATAAGCAAGCTGGCCGGGAGCCTGCGCAAAACCCGAGAGGCGCTCCGCGTTGCCGAAAAGGAACTCCTCGTCCGCGAGCGCCTGTCGGAAGCGGGCCGGGTCTCGGCCAGCCTGGCCCACGAGATCCGAAACCCGCTGGCCGCCATCTCGGGCTCCGTCCAGGTTCTCAAGAAAGAACTCGCCCTCAGCGCCGAACAGGAGGACCTCATGGGCATCGTCATCAAGGAATCGGAACGCGTCTCCCACAGCCTGGAGCAGTTCCTGGATTTCGCCCTGCCGTCCAAACACATCTTCTCCGTGATCAGTCTGACCGACATCCTGGACGAGACGCTCAAGATGCTCCAGGGGGGCGGCGAGCTCAACGGCAAGGTTGAGGTCACGGGCAACTTCCGCTCGTCGGATCTCCATTATTACGGCAACGCGGGCCAGTTCAAGCAGGTCTTCTGGAACCTCATCAAGAACGCCGTCAAGGCCATGCCTGAGGGCGGGCGGCTGAGGCTCGATTTCCTCGGCCCACAGAGGAAAGAAATTCGGATCGTCGTCGCCGACACGGGGAAGGGCATGACCGACGAGGACAAGGAGCACCTCTTCGAGCCCTTCTACTCGGGCTTCGAGAACGGCCGCGGTCTGGGGATGTCCATCGTCCGCAAGATCGTCGACGACTACGACGGGCAGATCGACGTCAGGTCCGAGCTCCACAAGGGGACCGAGGTCGCGATTATGCTGCCGCTCCGCAAGCCGGCGGGAGCGTAAGGCCGCAAACATGGAAACGATCCTGATCATCGACGACGAGAAAAGCCTCCTCGACCTGCTCACCGTCGTTTTCAAGAAGGAAGGGTACGCGGTCAAGTCCTCCCTCTCGGCCGCCCGGGGCTTCGAGATCCTGGAGAAGGAAGAGGTCGACCTGATCGTCACCGACATCAAAATGCCCGGGGCCGACGGGATGGACGTCCTCCGCTACGCCCGGGAAAACAGGCCCGACCTCCCGGTCATCCTGATCACGGCCTACGGCAGCATCGCCCAGGCCGTCGAGGCCCTCAAGGCCGGGGCGCTCGACTACGTCGTCAAGCCCTTCGACGTCGAGGAGCTGAAGATCATCGTCGG
>MEXZ01000143.1:27317-38344 GCA_001773855.1 Candidatus Aminicenantes bacterium RBG_13_64_14 | reverse complement strand
TTCATGTCCTGGAGGAAGACGGTCGTTTTGACCACGTCGTCAAAGGAGGAACCTGCGGCTTCGAGCACCGCCCCGAGGTTCTTGAGGACCTGCCGCGTTTCGTCCTCGATCGTCCCGCTGATGAGGTTCCCAGTGGCCGGATCGATGGGGATCTGGCCCGAGCAGAAGACGAACCCGTTGGCGATGATGGCTTGGGAATAAGGCCCGATGGCTTTCGGCGCCTTATCGGTTTGAACTTGCTTTTTCATGGTTTTGCTCCTTCCGAAGCCGGCAAAAACCCTGGAAACGGACGTACCCAGGAGCCCCGCCGCAACAAGAAACTTCCGTCTTTTCACGCCCCCGCCTCACCTTTACACGGAACTACTTCGACAGCTCGGCCAGGGCCGTCGTCAGGAACGTCCAGAATTTCTCGACCGACCCGATATGGACGTGTTCCTCGGGCGAATGGGGGTTCTTCATCGTCGGGCCGAACGAGATCATGTCCATGCCCGGGAACTTTTCGCCGATGATGCCGCATTCGAGACCGGCGTGGACGGCCACGATCTCGGCCTCTTTCCCGAAGGTCTTGGCGTAGATCTCCTTTAAATGCTTCAAGAGGGGAGAGGCGAGGTTGGGCATCCAGCCGGGGTAGCCGTTCTTGAATTCGGCCCGGGCCCCGGCCAGGTCGCAGACGGACTTGATGATGTCCCGCGTCGCTTCGAGGGCTGAGGCGACGGAACTGCGTGTGCTGCAGAGGACCTTGAGCTTTTTCTTGTCGGTCCTGACGATGGCCAGGTTGGTCGATGTCTCGACCAGTCCGGCGATCTCCGGGTGCATGGAAATGACGCCATGGGGAACGGCGAGGAGGAAGTTGAAGAGGACGCGCTGGCACGCTTGGGTCAGGGCGAAGTCCTTGCCGGCCGCCGGTTCAAACGAATACTTGGCCTCGGCTTCGACGGCCTTGTACTCGACAGAGATCTTATCGAATGCCTTATTGAGCGCCACCGTCAGGGCCCGGACCTGGACCGGAGGACAGGCGACGACCGCGACGGCTTCGCGCGGGATGGCATTATGCTTGCTCCCGCCCTCGAGGCTTATGACCTCGAAACGCGCGGTCGCCTGGGCCTGTCCGAGCATCCGGGCGAGGAGCTTTATCGCGTTGCCCCGGCCCTGGTTGATGTCCAGGCCGGAGTGGCCGCCCCGGAAGCCGTGGAGGTGCAGCCGGTAGAGGTTCTTCGAGGCCGTTTTTTTTCTTTCGACCGGAAAAACGAGCTCGGAGTCCGCCCCGCCGGCGCAGCCGATTGTGAACGTCCCCTCGTCTTCGCTGTCGAGGTTGAGGAGCTTCTTCCCGGCCAAGAACCCTTTCTGGATCCGGTTGGCTCCGGTCAGGCCGGTCTCTTCGTCGACGGTGAAGAGGAATTCCATGGGGCCATGAACGAGCGTCTTGTCCTCCATGACCGCCAGGGCCGCGGCCAGGCCGATGCCGTTGTCGGCCCCGAGAGTCGTCCCCTGGGCATAAACCCATTCCCCCTTGATGTCCGTCAGGATCGGGTCCTTGAAAAAATCGTGGACCTTGTCCGAGTTCTTCTCGCAGACCATGTCGAGGTGGCCCTGGAGGATGACGCCCACGGCGTTCTCCCGTCCGGCCGTCGCCGGCTTGCTGACCAGGACGTTGCCGACCTTGTCGCGCTTGCCGGGCAGGTTCAGGGAATTGGCCGCGGACAGGACATAATCCCCGAGGGCTTTTTCGTTGCCCGAGCAGTGGGGAATGGTCAGGATCTTCGCGAAATGCTTCCAGAGATGCCGAGGGTTGAGTTCGCCGAGAGAGGATGCCATGGACGACTCCTTCTTGATAGAGATAACGAGACGGCCATGATGCCACAAAAAAGCGATGGATTCAAGCCGTCCTCCCGGGTATAATCCGAATCGTGAAATCGCTCTGCCGCGTCCTCCTGGCCTCAACGCTGGCCCTCGCTGCAACGGGTTCCGCGCCGCTCGCGGCCAAGGTCCGCATCATGGCTACCGTCTTCCCCCTCCGCGAGTTCGCCGCGGCCGTTGCCGGTGACAGGGGGGAAACGGAACTCCTCCTCCCTCCGGGCGCCGTAGTCCACACCTGGCAGCCCCGGCCCGGAGATATTCGCAAGCTGGCCGAGTGCCACCTGCTTCTCTTCATCGGAGCTAACCTCGAGCCCTGGCTCCCGGGCATGGTCAAGGCGTTACCAGGCGGCAAGGTCCGGACCTTCGAAGCGACAGAGGGCCTCGCGCTTATCGAGGGAGACGAGGCGTCCGGCCACGACCATGGCGTCATGGATCCCCACGTCTGGCTCGATTTCGAGCTCGACGCGCGGATCGTCCGGAAGATCGCCGACGAGCTCTCGCTCATCGACCCGGACGGCCGGCCCGTGTTCATGGCCAACGCCGAAAAGCTGATAGCCAGGCTCAGGGACCTCGACGCGAAGTTCCGGAACGGCCTGGCCGGGTGTCGAAGCAAGGACATCGTCCTCGCCGGGCACGGCGCCTTCGGCTACCTGGCCCGAAGATACGGCCTCGTCCAAACGGCCCTCTACGGTTTGAGCCCGGACGCTCAGCCCCGGCCTCTCGACCTCATGAACGCCGTCGACTACTGCCGGCGAAGAGGGATCCGCACGATCTTCTTCGAAAACTCGGTCGCGCCCGACCTTTCGAGGACGCTGGCCCGCGAGATCGGCGGCCGCATCCTCGTCCTCCACGCCGGCCACAACCTGACCCGGGACGAGCAGGACCGCGGGGTGGGCTTTTTCGAACTCATGGAGGAGAATTTGAACAGCCTGCGCGACGGGCTGGGGTGCCGGTGAGACCATGGACCTGATCGTCCTTCGCGACGTCTCCTTCCGCTACGACGGAACCCCCGCCCTTGTCGACATCGACCTGACCATCCGGGAGGGGGATTTCCTGGCCATCATCGGGCCCAACGGGTCGGGGAAGACCACTCTGGTCAAGGTCGCCCTCGGCCTTCTCGAGCCTTCGGCGGGAAGCGTCGAGGTCTTCGGCAAGCCCCTGGGGGAATTTTCGGACTGGCGGAAGATCGGCTACGTCCCCCAGAAAGCCACCCACATCGACCCGTTCTTTCCGGCCTCGGTCGAGGAGGTCGTGGGCATGGCCCTCATGTCCAACCGCAAGCCCCGGGCCCGGTCGGGGCGGGAAGGCCGCGGCGAAATCCTCCGGGCCCTCGATGAAGTCGGCATGGCGGATTACGGTAAATGGGCCATTGGACGGCTCTCCGGCGGGCAACAACAGCGCGTGTTCATCGCCCGGGCGCTCGTGACTTCGCCCCGGATCCTCTTCCTGGACGAGCCGACGACCGGGGTCGACGCTGAAACCCAGGGGTCTTTCTACGACATGCTCGACCGCTTGAACTCGCGGGAGGGCTTGACGATCGTCCTGGTCACCCACGACATCGGTATCGTCAACAAGCACGTCACCAGCGTGGCCTGTCTCAACCAGAGGCTGGTCTATCACGGGAGCCACGAGGATTTCTGCCGATCGGCGGTCTTCCGCGATATGGTCAGCCGGGGCGACCACCTGATTGCGCACGAACACTAGGCCTGTCATGCCCGCATTCCTCACTTACGGCTTCATCCAACGGGCCTTCCTGGCCGGCGTTTTCATCGCCGTCGCCTGCGCCGTCCTAGGTCTTTTCCTGATCCTGAGAAAGGACGCGATGATCGGCCACGGCCTCGCCCACATCGCTTTCGCCGGCGTCGCCCTGGGCCTTTTCCTGAACGTCCTCCCTTTGGCGGCGGCCCTGGTCGTGGCCGTCGCAGCGGCGGTCGCCATCATCAAGCTCAAAGACCGGGCCGGGCTCTACGGCGACACGGCCATCGGCATTTTCAGCAGCCTGGGCCTGGCCGTCGGCATCCTGCTGGCTTCCATGGCCAGAGGTTTCAACGTCGAACTCATGTCCTATCTCTTCGGGGATATCCTGGCCATCGAGCCGCTCGAGGTCGGACTGGCCGTGGCCCTGGCCGCGGCCGTCCTCCTGACCGTGAGGATGAACTACGCCAAGCTCCTCTACATGACCTTCGACCGCGAATCGGCCCGGGCGGCCGGGGTCAAGGTCGGCCGGCTGGACGTGCTCCTCATGGTTCTCACGGCGGTCACGATCGTCCTGGGGATGAAGGTCGTCGGCATCCTTCTCGTGGCCGCGCTCATCGTCATCCCCGCGGCAGCCGGACTCCAGGTCGCGGCGAGCTTCAGGATGGCCGTGCGGACATCGATAACGGTCGCCGTCGTTTCCGTCGGCGCGGGCCTTGGCCTGTCGCTCGCCCTCAACATCCCCGCGTCGGCCGCGATCGTGATCTTCTGTTTTCTCGCCTTCGGGATCTTTTCGCTGCTGAAAAAAGGCCGGGGCTCCGCCGACCGCCGAAAGTGAGGCCGTTCTCCAACAAGTAGGGGAAGTCCAGCATGAGGCGGCGATGGATTTCGCCCTGACGACCCCCGTAGCGGGGGGGGACCCGCCGAAGGCGGGGGGACCGCCGGGACTGGTCCAGGGGGGGGCCGGGGGGCTAGGGGCGATATCCTGAGCAAAGCCGAATAGAGGGCTTCCCCGACATCGGGAGGAGAACCCAATATGAGGGACCCGGGCTAGAGCTCTGGCCTCAGCGCGCGGGGACCTTCAGGGCCTTCCCGAGAATGCGCCTGATGGCTTTCCCTTCCTTGTCCAGGACCTTCCTAAGACGCTCCGCCCGCCGCCGCACGTCGGCGACGAACTTGTTGTCTTTGATGCCGGCGAGATTGATGAGGACGTTGTAGTAGGCCCCCTCGCCCGCCGCCTGGCCGGCGAGTCCGGCCACCCCGGCGTCGCTCACGGAGTTTTTGTTACCCTTGGCGGCGGCGACCCGGGCCAGGGCGACCGCCTCGCCCGCCTTTTCGAGCACCTCGAGCGGGACGAGGGTCGCTTCCTTGTTGGCTTCCTCGACGGCCCGCTCCTTTTTGAAGGCCTGCTCGGGCGTCGTCTTGGGCAGGCGGAAGGCCTCCATGACCATATTGAAGGCCCGGGTGTCCCTGTCCACGGCTTCGAGCAGCCTGTCCTTGAGGGCCTGCGCCCGGACGGCCGTCGCGACCATCTCTTCGCGGACCTCCTCATAGCCCTTCTTGCCGACGGTCAGGTTAGCGACCATGGCGGACAGGGCCGCGGAAAGCGACCCGCAGAGGGCCGCGACGCTCCCCCCGCCGGGGGCCGGAGAGTCCATGGACAGCTCGTTGGCGAACTCCCGGAGGGTCAGCCCGACCAGGGAATTCCCGTCTTTCTCGAATTGGTTTTCAATGATCTTTTTTTCGGGGTCGAAAGGGGAAACGTCGTTGAGTCCGAGGGAACTGACGGCGGTCCGGACAAGTTCATCTTCGGGCACGCCGGGGCTCTTGCCCTGCTTCCCGAGGTAGTATCGGCCGGCCATGAGGAGGGCTTCCTTGGGGATGAGGCCGACGAGCTCGCTGCCCGTCACCCGGAGGCCGAGTTTCCCGGCCAGCTTCCTCGCCTCGTCGAAGACGACGTGGACGGGCGTGATCTTGTAGTTCGTGAAGTTGACCGAGATCTGGGCCAGTCCGTAATCCTCGATGTACCAACCGACCGACTTGACCTCCTTGAACTTGCCCGGCAGCTTGACCGCGTTGCCGCGCCCGTCCTTGACGATATCCCCGTCCTTGTCCCGCTTGGCCCGGCCGCTCTCCCTGAGGCTCAGAGCGATCTCGTGGGCCAGCTTCCGGTCCCGGGTGTTGAGATTGATGTTGTAGGCGATCAGAAACTCGCGGGCGCCGACGACGGTGGCGCCGGACTTGGGGTTGAAAACGGGCTCGCCGAAATCGGGCGCCCAGCGGCGGTCCTTGAATTTTTCGGGCAGGCCCTCGTATTCCCCGGCCCGGACCGTGGCCAGGTTCCGCCGCTCCGGCGTCCTGGCGGCGGCTTCGTAGAGATAGACCGGGATCCCCAACTCTCCGGCGATGCGGGCACCGAGCTCTTCGGCCAGCCGGACGCACTCCTCCATGGTCACTCCCGAGACCGGGACGAAGGGGCAGACGTCCGTGGCCCCGATGCGGCTGTGGGCGCCCTTGTGGCCGCGCATGTCGATGACCTCCGCCGCTTTGGCGACGGCCCGGAAGGCGGCCTCCCTGACGGATTCGGGGGTCCCGAGGAAGGTCACGACGGTTCTGTTCGTGGACACCCCGGGATCGACGTCGAGGAGCTTGACGCCCGGGACCGCTTCGATCTCGCGGACGATGGCCTTGATCTTTTCCTGGTCACGGCCTTCGCTGAAATTGGGCACGCACTCGACGAGCTTCATCTTTACTCTCCTTTGCGCAGGGTCGTCTTGAGCGCCCCCCCGTTGTCGTAGACCTCGATCGTGTCGAACTCGCGCAAGTAAAGGCCGAGCCACTCCGGCCGGCCGACGAGAACGATGACAGGCTTTCCCGAGAGGTAGTTCTGAGCCGCCGCGCGGGCCCTCTCGACGGTGACGAGCTTGAGCCGCTCGGGTCCCTTGTCCCACTGTCCTTCATCGAGGTCCAGAGCCACGATACGGGCCATCCATTCCGCGAACCCCTCGAGGGACTCGAAGCGTATGGGCAGGTTTCCGATGAGATAGGATTTGGCCTCCTCGATCTCAACGGGGTTGGCACCCTCCGTGGACATGGCCTTGATCTCCCGGGCGATCTCCCGGACCGCGGGGACGATGAATTCCGGCTTAACCCGCGCCCGGGCCCAGTACACGCCGCACGAACGGAAGAACTCCGTTTGGCTGAAAGCAAAATAAGCATAGGCCTTGGACTCACGGAGGTTCATGAACAAGCGGCTCTGCGTCGTGCCCCCAAGGACGTGCTTGATGACGAGGAAAGGGAAGAAGTCCGGGTCCGAGGCGGACATGATCACGTTCCCGACGAAAACCGTCGCGTCCGCTGCGTTGGGGTCCTCGACATAACAGACCCGGTCCCGGGCGTTCGGCGGCGGGGGTGCGGGGACGGCCCGCGCGACCGGCTGCCGGGCCCACGTGGCGAAGTGGAGGCCGATCTTCTTTCCGACGGTCGGGCCGTCGATCGCGCCCGAGACGAGGACGACGGCGTTGTCGGGCCGATAGAAACGGTCGTAAAAGGAGACGAGGTCCTTCGTGGAGATGAACTTGATGACTTCCTCGGTATACGTCGCCGTCTGGTACGGGTGATTTTCGAAAAGCGTCCTTAGGAACTGCCTCCAGCCGAGGAACTCGGGGTTCTTCTTACGGTCGGAGAGCTCGTAGTAGGCCGTGCGTTTTAACGAGGCCAGCTCGCGCTCCGTGAATTGGGCATCGAGAATTATAGACCTCAGCACGAAAAGCGCTCGCTCCAGGGATTCCTCTAGGAAATGGAAGGTAAAAACCGTGTAGTCCATGAGGACGTCCACGGTATAATCGGCGCCCATGGACTCGACCATGTCCTCGATGGCGCCGGCCGACAGCAGTTTCGTTCCCCTGCCGATCATGCGCGCTGTCAGGGCGGCGACGCCGGGCCGTTCCGGCGGCGAATCGGCCTCGCCGGCCCGGATGACGAGCTGGAGCGTGACCAGGGGCATGCCGGGCCGGTAGGCGGTGGCCACGGACAGGCCGTTCGGGAGAGAGACGCGAGCGATCGGCGGGAGCCTGAGCTCCTGCGGCCGGGCGGCGGGGAGCGGCGGCGTCCTCCGGAAGCGCTCCTGGGCACCCGCGAAGGTCGGGGAAGCGGCGGCGGCCGCCAGGGCGAGCAGGCAGAGCGCCGGGCCGGGGCGAACGCGTGAGGCGCCCTTCATTTTTGCCCGAGCTCCAAGATGACCCTGTTCCGGGGGGTGAAGTGCCTGTTGATGAGGCCCATCAAGGTCGGCGGATTGACCTTCATGTACTTGTCCAATTCCCCGCCCAGAAAGTTCATGGGTTTTCCCGAGAAGGCCGCATCGACGAGTAAAAGGGCCCGCCCCAGGTTCGTCGATTGGCTCCTGAGATAGTCCATCTTGAACAACTTCTTGGCCATGGCTATCTCGTCCGGAGAGACGGGGTTCCTCCCCAGCTTGTCGATCTCCGAAAGGATCGCCTTCTCTGACCTTTCGACCATGTCGGCATTGTTGTTGAGGCAGAAGATCTTCAGGCCCAGCACGCCGCCCCGGTTTTCGAGCCCTCCGCTGAGATAGTGGGCCGTCAGATCACGCCGAAGCAGCCGGTTCCTCAGCCTGGATGTATCCCCCTTCAGGAGGAGATATTCGAGAATCTTGAGGGAATACGCGTCGCCCGTTTGAAGGGGATAGAATCTGAACCCCAGGTGAAAACCGGATGAAGAGGCCAGGATGCCGGACAGGTTCCGGACGACTTCGCCGTCCTGGCGGAAAACAGGCACGGGAGGCGCGGGGATACCGTACCCCGGCGGGATGGTGTCGAAATACCTGGCGACAAGTTCCCTGGTTCCTGCGATGTCGATGTTGCCGACGATACAGAGGACGGCATTGTTCGGGACATAATAGGTCTCGTGGAAATCCAGTATTTCTTTTTCGGTGAGGTTTTTCATCCCCTCACGGTCGTTGATCAGGGGGTGGCCGTAGAAGTCGTCGGGATAGAGGAGCGCGTCGAACCAGGCGAAACTCCCGAGGGAGGGGTCGGCGGCCAGCCGGTCCTTGTGCTCCCTGATGAGGTCGGTCCTCGTGATCTCGATGGCCGCGGGAGTGATGGCCAGGGATTTCATCCGGTCCGATTCAAGCCAAAGGGCCAGGGCCAGGGAGTTCGAGGGCAGGGTCTCGAAGAATTGCGTCCTGTCCGGGGTCGTCGTCGCGTTGAGGTCCCCGCCGACCTTTTGGACGAACCCGACGTGTTGGAGGGGGCTGACGTTTTCAGACCCCCGGAACATCAGGTTTTCGAGGAGGTAGGCCAGCCCTTCCTGATCCGGCCGTTCGCGGACCGTTCCGGCGCCATACGCGACGACGACGGTCACCAGGGGGAGCCTATCGTCCGCGGACAGGATGACCCGGAGTCCATTCCGCAGGCGGTACTCTTGGAATTCGAAACCGAGGGTGTTCGGCGCCGTTTCCTGGACCGGGGCCGCCGGTAAAGACGCGGGAACGAGGAGGGTCAGAAGGAGGAGGAAGAGCGAACGCGCCGCTTTATTCATACCTGTAGAGGAAGCCATGGAACCGTACAAGCTTTAACAATAACACAAAGCGTCTTCGTTGAAAACCCCTCTGGAATGTGCTATTTTGAGCCGGAATACAGAGGAGAAGCCATGAACCATGACATCAAGGACCTGACTGCGGCCCCCAAGGGACGCTTGAGGATGGAATGGGCGGCCCGTTCCATGCCCGTGTTGGGCAAGATCAAGGAGACCTTCGCCAAGGAGAAGCCCCTTCGCGGGGTGCGCATCTCGGCCTGTCTCCACGTCACATCGGAAACGGCCAATCTCATGGAGGCCCTGAAGCTCGGCGGGGCCGACGTCCGGCTGTGCGCGTCCAACCCCCTCAGCACCCAGGACGACATTCCCGCCGCCCTGGTCAAATACCATAAGATCCCCGTCTTCGCCATCAAGGGGGAGGACCACGAGACTTATTACCGCCATATTCTTCAGGCCCTGGACCACGGCCCGGCCATCACCATGGACGACGGGGCGGACCTCGTTTCGGTCACCCATTCCAAGCGGAGGGACCTCCTCCCGGGCATTCTGGCCGGCACCGAAGAAACGACGACCGGCGTCATCCGGCTGAAGAGCATGGCCAGGGACGGCGTCCTCCGCTACCCCATCATCGCCGTCAACGACGCCCAGACGAAACACCTCTTCGACAACCGGTACGGCACCGGTCAGAGCACGCTCGACGGCATCCTTCGGGCGACCAACATCCTTCTCGCCGGCCTTAAGTTCGTCGTGGCCGGATATGGGATGTGCGGCAAGGGCGTGGCGATGAGGGCCAGCGGCGCCGGCGCCCACGTCATCGTCACCGAGATCAACCCCATCCGCGCTATCGAAGCTGTCATGGACGGCTACGAGGTCATGCCCATGGCCGCGGCGGCCGCGATCGGCGACGTCTTCCTGACCGTCACCGGGAATAAGGCTGTCATTCGCAAGGAGCATTTCCTGCGCATGAAGGACGGGGCCATCGTGGCCAACGCGGGGCATTTCAACGTCGAGATCGACATCCCGGCCCTGGATGCCTTGTCCCGAGGGAAAAGGCGGGTGCGCGAATTCGTGGACGAATACACGCTCCGTAACGGGAAGCGGGTCCACCTCCTCGGGGAAGGGCGCCTGATCAACCTGGCCGCGGCCGAAGGGCACCCGGCCATGGTCATGGACATGAGCTTCGCCAACCAGGCCTTGAGCGTCCGCTGGCTTCTCGGTCGCGGTGAAAGACTCGACAAGACCGTTTATCCCGTCCCCCAGGAGATCGACGAGGCGATTGCCGCCCTGAAACTCGCTTCGATGGGCGCCGCGATCGACAAGCTGACTGCCGGCCAGAAAAAATACCTGGCCGACTGGCGCGAGGGCACCTGAGACTTGCCCGCGTCCGGCGGACGGATTATCCCTTGTCGTTGATGATCTTCAAATAACGGCTGATCGTGTCCTTGGTCTCGGCGTCCGTGATCTTGCCCGAGATCTTGAGAAAGATTTCCTTGGCCCTGGCGTAATCCCCGTTCTTGAAATAGGCAACGCCCAAGTCGTAGCTGAAGAGGACCTCTTCGGGGACGATCTTCACCGCCGCCTCGTAGGAGGCGATGGCCTCGGCGAGGCCGTTACGTTTTTCGAAAATAACCCCCCGGAGGTGCTGGGCCATGGCTAGGCGGGGCTTGATCTGGATGGAATTTTCGACGTTCTCGAGGGCCTCGTCAAGACGATTCTCAAGGACATAGAGCCGGGCCAGGTTGAAGTAGGGCAATTCGCGGTTCTGGTAACCGGCGTCGAGGAGGGCCGTCTTGAATTCGCCCTCGGCCTTGTCGAGGAGCTTCATCTCCTGGTAAACGATCCCCAGATTGTTGCGGGCCTCGGTGAACTGGGGATTGATTTCCAGACATCTCTGATAGGCCTTGACCGATTCTTCG
>MEXZ01000143.1:12933-27306 GCA_001773855.1 Candidatus Aminicenantes bacterium RBG_13_64_14 | reverse complement strand
CATGGAATGGGCCAACCCGAGGGCGTTCAAGGCGAGATAGAAACGGGTATCCAGGGACTGGGCCTTAACGAAGTACTTCACGGCTTCGTCGACGTTGTTCTGGTTGAGGTAGAACAGCCCGAGGTTGTACTGGTACTTGGGGTCCTTTTCCCGGCTCCTTTGGATTTTCGTCTGCGACGACGCGCAGAAGGCCAGGGTGGCGCAGATGCTCAGGACCGCTATGATTTTAGTTCGCATCGATCTTCTCCTTGTCCGAAAAACTTGGGGAGTTACTCCGCCTTCAGGGCCCGGGACATCAGCTCCGTCACCGCCTTCTCCGGCGATTTTCCCCTGTAGAGGACCTGGTAGATCTGTTCGGAAATAGGCATCTCCACCCCCAAGGCCCGGGAGATCCGGCGGGCGGCCAGGGTGGTGTGAACACCCTCGGCCACCATCTTCATCCCGGCCAGGATCTCGTCGAGCGTCCGGCCCTTGCCGAGCTCCTGGCCGACGCGGTGGTTCCGGCTCAACTCGCCGGTGCAGGTCAGCACCAGGTCCCCCATCCCGGCGAGTCCTGAAAAGGTTTCCTTCCTGGCGCCGAGGGAAATCCCCAGGCTGGTGATCTCGACGAGCCCGCGGGTGATGAGGGCGGCCCGCGAGTTCAAGCCGAACTTCAGCGCATCGGCGATCCCCGCCGCGATAGCGATGACGTTCTTCAGGGCGCCGGCGACTTCGACTCCGGTCACATCGCTCGATGTGTAGGCCCGTATGGTCAGGCTGGAAATGAGTTGCTGGACGTCCCGGGCCGTCGCCTGGTCGCGCGAGGCGACGACGAGGGCCGTGGGGAAGCCCGCAGCGACCTCCCGGGCAAAGCTCGGCCCGGAAAGGACGGCCAGCCGGGGCCGGACATGGGGCCGGAAGACCTCCTCCATGACCTGGCTCATCCGCATCATGGTCCTCTTGTCGAATCCCTTGGTCAGACTGACCACGATCTGGTCCTTCCTCAGGACGGCCGTGACCTTGCCGTAGACGGTCCGGCAGAACTGGGACGGGACGGCGACGAAGACGACATCGGCGAAAGACACCGTTTCCCTGAGGTCGTTGGAAAACCCGACCGCCGCCGGAAAGGCGAACCCGGGCAGGAAAACGGCGTTCTCCCCGGACCTCAAGGCCTCCTGATAAATGTCTTCTTCCCGGATCCACAAACGCGTCGGAAGGCCGATCGTTCCGAGGTACCTGGCAAAGGCCGAGCCCCAGCTTCCGCCGCCGATGACAGCAGCGTTCATGGGGACGTATCTCCCAGTTTTCGTTCCGTTCCCTTGACCAGGCGTCCGATATTGCCACGGTGCTGAAACACGACCAGGGCGGTTATGGCGAGACTGATGGCGAAGACACCCTTTGGGCCCCCCGTGAGGAGGACAAGGAATGGAAAAGCGAGGGAGCCGACGAGGGAGCCCAGGGAGACATGACGGCTGACTGCGACGATCATGAGGAAGAGGCCGAGGCACGCCAGCAAGGGGACCCAGGCGATCGCAGCATAGGCCCCGAGAGAGGTCGCAACACCCTTGCCCCCTTTGAACCCGATCGAGAAGGGAAAACAGTGGCCGACAACCGAGAGAAAAGCGCAGAAAGCGGCGAACACGGGATCGCCGTAATATTTCAGGGCGAAGAAGGCGGGGAGGAAACCCTTGAGGACGTCGATCACCGCGACGGGCAGGGCGGCTCTCCACCCCTTGACCCTAAGGACGTTCGTCGCTCCCATGCTCCGGCTCCCGAACTGACGGATGTCCTTACGCGCGGTCAGCCGGACAAGGAGATAACCGGTGGGGATGGACCCGACGAGATAGGCGGCGGCGGCGATGAAAATCCTCATGTGAGCTCATAATCCGCGAGGACACGGTACTCCGCGCCCTCCGGGCGAAGCCGGCTTTCGAAGAGCGCGACCTTGTGGACGGTCATCTCCCCCAAACTGTCGCGGCGGTGTTTCTCGAGTTCGAGCATGGCGTCGCGGACCCGGGCCGGCCCCTTGACCCGGCCGAGGGTCAGGTGGGGGTGAAAAGCGCGCTCCTCGCGAGGAAAGCCTTCCCGTTCGAGTTCCCGCTCGAGTTCGTCCTGGAAGGCGAGGAGCCCCGGTTCGGCGGCGAAACCCGCCCAGAGGACACGGGGGCTGTGCTCGCCGGGAAATGCGCCCGTCCCCTCGAGACGGAGAGGGAAAGAGGCGTGGCGCCCCGCGATCCCCTCGAGGATCCTCTTCACAACGGCCGACTTCTCCTCGTCAATCTCACCGAGAAATTTCAAAGTCAGGTGCAGGCCGTTCGTTTGGGCCCAGCGCACGTCCGCCCCGGTCGTTTTCAAAGCCCGGATGAGACCCTGAAGGGCCGTCTTCAGTCCGGGTTCGAGGTCAATGGCAATGAAGGTCCTCAC
Source organism: Candidatus Aminicenantes bacterium RBG_13_64_14 (assembly GCA_001773855.1). Taxonomy (GTDB): domain Bacteria; phylum Acidobacteriota; class Aminicenantia; order Aminicenantales; family Saccharicenantaceae; genus RBG-16-66-30. The sequence goes on along the minus strand of MEXZ01000143.1, from coordinate 24,903 downwards.
GAAAGTGCCTTTCATCCATTATAAAGCTTTTTAGGTCCCCTTGATAAGGAATTTTCTCAAAATATCCAGGGCCTTCTGCGAGGATTGGGCCTTGACCTGGGCGCGGCCGCCGAAGAAATGGTTCCTGGTGACCGCCGTACCCTTAGCATGGGCCAGGGCGATGTAGACAAGCCCGACGGGCTTGCGGGTCGTTCCGCCGTCGGGGCCGGCGATCCCCGTCACGGACAGGCCGATGTCCGAACGCGATGTTTTCCGAACGCCGACGGCCATGGCCCGGGCCGCGGCGGCGCTGACCGCCCCGTGCTTTTCGAGGAGCGCCTTGGGCACGCCCAGCCGCCTCGTCTTCGCCGCGTTGCTGTAGACGACCGCGGACTCGAGGAAATAGGCCGAGCTTCCCGGAACGCCGGTCAGCCGATGGCCCAGGAGCCCGCCCGTGCAGGACTCCGCGCAGGCCACCGTTTTCCCTTTTTCCTTGAGGAGCGACCCCACGACGGCTTCCAGGTTGTCGCCGTTCAGCGAATAGATCCACGGGGACAACGCCTCCCTTATCTTCTTTTCCAAACCGTCGAGGCTCGTCTCCGCCGCTGCCCGGGGAGCCGCCCCCCGGTAAGTCAGGTGGATCGACAAATCCCCGGGACTCGCCAGAGTCGTCACGGAGATGCCGGCCGGGACCGCCGCGTAGACCGGCTTCATCAGGCTTTCCATGGAGGACTCTCCCAACCCTGTGAGCCTTATCTCCCGGCGGACCATCAATCCCGTGCCGTTCGCCGCGAGCCGCGGCAGGACATGGTTCTCGAACATGGGGCGGATCTCCCGCGGCGGCCCGGGGAGCAGGGCGATCCGGTGACGCGCCGCGGCCAGCCACAAGCCCGGAGCGGTCCCGTTGGGGTTGTCCAGGACCTCCGCACCCTCGATCACATAACATTGCTTGCAGTTCGAAGGGGGCATGTCCATGCCCCTCCGGCGGAACCGCTCCCGGATGCGGGCGAGAATGTCCTTCCTGAAGACGAGGTTCAGCCCCAGGACCTTGGCCAGAGTCTCCCGTGTCCGGTCGTCTTCCGTCGGTCCGAGACCGCCCATGCACAGGATGAGCCGGGAACGTCCCAGGGCCGTCCGGAAGACCCGGGCGAGGTCGCATTCGTCGTCGCCGACCACGGTCTTGAAAGAAACGCCCAATCCGATGCCGTTCAATCCGGTGGTCAAGAAGAGGGAATTCGTGTCCTGGAAGTCGGGAGTCAGGAGCTCCGAGCCGACCGCGATAATCTCCGTCTTCATGATCTCCCGAACCTCAGACCAAGAGCAAGACCAGGCGGCTCAGGGCCGCCGCCACCAAACCCGCGCCGATGTCGTCGGCCATGATCCCCCAGCCCCCGGGGAGCTTCTCCAGTCTCCGGATCGGCCAGGGCTTGATGATATCAAAAAACCTGAAGAGAACGAAGGAGACGGCCACGGGCACCCAGGCGGCGGGCAGGAAGGCGAGGGCAAGGAGCTGGCCGCAAACCTCGTCGACCACGATCCGGCCCGGGTCGGGGCGGCCGAGCGCGGCGGCGTGGACGGCCGAGGCCGCCGTGCCGGCTAAGAAGAGGAGGGCCAGCAGGAGGAGATACCAGGGCCAGGCGAGCCCGTGAAGGGCGAACTTGAAAAACAGGGCCGCGACGGCGCTGGCCAGCGTGCCCGGGGCCACGGGGAACAAACCGATGCCGAAGAAGGTAGCCAGAATCTTCGCTGCGGTTTTCATGGGACGAGCCGGCCTTCGAGGTCATAGGCGCCGACCGAGGTGATCTCGACCCGGACGATGGGGGAGAGGGGGGCGGTCATTGCGGGTGGGAGGGTGAAGCGGATGACGCCATCGACCTCCGGGGCCTGGAAACGGCCCCGGCCCACCCAGAGGCGGGAATCTCCGGTTTCGTGTCTCTCGACGAGGACCTCAACCTGCCGCCCCATGTAGCCCTTGTTCCTCTCGAGCGACAAGCCGGCCTGGATATCCATGATAGCGCCTCGGCGCCGTTCCTTTTCCGCCGCTCCGACGTTATCCGGCCTGTCGAAGGCCTCCGTCCCCCTCTCCGGCGAATACGTGAAGACCCCCAGGTGGTCGAAGCGGGCCGCCCGGACGAACTTCCGCAAACCGGCGAATTCCCTCCGCCCCTCTCCCGGAAAACCGACGATAAGCGACGTCCGGACGGCGGCGTCGGGAAGTTTCGCCCGGATCCGTTCCAAGAGTCGGAGAGCCTTAGTCCCATCAAGGCCCCGCTTCATGGCCTTGATCAAGCCGGGGTCGGAATGCTGGAAGGGGATGTCGAAGTAACGGCAGATTTTCGGGCCGGCCATGATCTCGAGGAGGGGGTCCGTGATCTCACCGGGATAGCCGTAGAGGAACCGGATCCATTCAACGCCGCTCGTCCCGACGAGGCGCTCGAGCAGCCTGGCCAAGCCGTGGCGCATCCCGCGGTCACGGCCGAACCAGGTCGTATCGTGCGAAATGAGATTGATCTCCTTGACGCCGAGGCCGGCGAGGGTACGGACCTCGCGGACGACGGAGGCCAGGCTCCGGGACACGTAGGGCCCCTTGATCAACGGAATGGCGCAAAAGCCGCAGCGGTGGGAACAGCCCTCGGAGACCTTGACGTAAGCCCAAGTTCCGGGGGTTGAAACGAGACGTGGCGACTGGTCCGAATAAAGGAACGTCCGGTCCGGGCCGGAGACGGGCTCCCCCCGGACGATCGCGGCGATGCGGTCGAAGGACCGAACGCCGGTCCAGGCATCGACCCCGGGAAATTTTTTCTGGAGACCGGGCCGGTCCCGCTCGACGTAGCATCCGGCGGCAACGATCTTTTTCCGCGGGTCTTTCTCTTTAAGACGGAGGACCGTCCCCAGCGTCTCCTCGGCCTCCATCCGGGCGGGCCCGATGAAGCCGCAAGTGTTGACGATAACGACGTCCGCGTCCTCGGCCCGAGTGACGAATACGAACCCGGACTCTTTCAGGGCCCCAAGCATCACCTCGCTGTCGACGAGGTTCTTGGCGCAGCCCAGACTGATTAGAGCGATCTTTTCAGCGGCGCGCCGGCCGCCCGGGGCGCCGCGCGTCGGTCGGGTCAAGGATAGATCCTGTAGAGAAGCCGGGGGAACGGGATGGTTTCGCGGATGTGCTTGATGCCGCAGAGCCAAGACACCATCCGCTCGACGCCCATGCCGAATCCCGAATGCGGGACGGAACCGTACTTGCGGAGGTCGAGGTACCATTCGTAGGCCTCGCGGGGGAGCTTGTGTTCCTCGAGACGCCGTTCGAGCAGGGCCAGGTCGTGGATGCGCTGGCCGCCGCCGATGACCTCGCCGTAGCCTTCCGAGGCCAGGAAATCGACCCCGAGGACGACGTCCGGGTTCTCCGACGCGGGCTGCATGTAGAAGGCCTTGATGGCCGTCGGGAAGTGCGTGACGCAAACGGGGGAGTTGTAGACCTCGGAGATCAGCGTTTCCTCGGGCGAGCCGAAGTCGTTCCCCCATTCGATCGTCGAACCCTTCTCGCGGAGCAGGGGGACGGCCTGGTCATAGGTCAACCGGGGGAAGGGCTTCTTGATCGCCTCGAGGGGCCACGTGTCGCGCTCGAGGGTTTCCAGGTCGTGCTTGCGCTTGGTCAAGACCCGTTCCATGATGAACAGCACGAGGTCTTCGCCGAGCTCGATGATGTCCGCGAGCGTGGCGAAAGCCACCTCGGGCTCGACCATCCAGAACTCGATGAGGTGACGCCGGGTCTTGGATTTCTCGGCCCGGAACGTCGGGCCGAAGCAATAGACCTTGCCGAAGGCCATGGCCGTGGCCTCGTTGTAGAGTTGCCCGCTCTGGCTGAGGTAGGCCTTCTGGTCGAAATACTCCGTCTCGAAAAGGGTCGTCGTCCCCTCGCAGGCGCTCGGGGTCAGGATGGGTGTGTCCATGAGGCGGAAACCGCGGCCGTCGAAGAAATCGCGGATGGCCTTGATGACCTCGGCCCGGACGCGGAGGACGGCCTGCTGCTTCGAGGACCGCAGCCAGAGATGCCGGTGCTCCATGAGGAAGGGGGTACTGTGCTCTTTGAGGGTGATCGGATAGTCCGCGGCCACCTGGACGATGTCGAGGTCGGCGATGGTCAGCTCGTAGCCGCCGGGCGCCCGCTTGTCCTCCCGGACCCGGCCGCGGACGACGAGCGAGGACTCCTGGGTCAGCCGGTCGAATTTCTGGAAGAGGGGGGAGTCTTTCTCGGCGCTGAAGGCGGTCGCCTGGACGAGGCCCGTCCCGTCGCGGACGAGCAGAAAGCGGACCTTGCCCGAGGATCGTTTGTTATAGACCCAGCCGCGGACTTCGACGTCCTGTCCGTCATATTGCGCGATGTCCTCGATATAAACCCATTTCATAATGGACCAATTATAGAAGAAACGCGCTTATCATGCAATCCGGCCATCTGAGGCTCCGCTTATCCTCTCAGCGCGATGCCCTCGGGTTCCTCGGGGGTCGTCTCCGTTCGCTGCGGTGATTCTTCACGCCTTCCCGGGCCGGATTCGATGGGAGGAGTCCGCGTATCCGTCCCGGGAACGCTAAATCACCGCTTTATGCTCACTTCGACGACACCCCTCGGCCCCGATTAGCATCGCTCCGAGGCGATAGGTTACGCGAGGAGCACCCAGTTAACCCGAATTCGCAGATTCTTGTGTCCCTGATTGCATGAGTTATAATAAACAAAGGAACATGGCCCAGCCGAAAGCGTTCGCACCTGTCAAGCTCATTTGCGGGGTTATCTTTAAAGAAGAAGCCTTGTACGAAGAGGTCCGGCGCCGGCTTATCGGGGAGTGGGGGCCGGTCGATATGGAGAGCCCGGCGTTCGCTTTCGACCTCACCGATTATTACCAGCCCGAGATGGGGCCCGCGCTCAAAAGAATATTCATGAGCTTCGCCGGGCTGGTCGGTCCCGAATCGCTAGTCGGCCTGAAGCTCTGGACGAACGACCTGGAGGAGGCCGTCCGCCGGGAAACGGGCGCGGCGGGGAGGCCCGTCAACATCGACCCCGGCTATCTCACCGCCTCGGCGCTGGTCATGGCCACCGCCAAGGATTTCTCCCACCGCATCCCTCTCGGGCGGGGCATCTATGCCCATCTCGAATTCCTCTTTACGAAGACGGGGGTCAAAACTTTGGATTGGACCTACCCCGACTTCCGGAGGGGGCCGTGTCAGGAGTTTTTCCGGACCGTCCGCGAGCTGTACCTGCGCCGGCTCCGTGAGCTTCCGGCCTAGCGGCCGGCGCTTCAGCCTTCGGGGTGAAAGGCCGTAATGGCCCGCAGTTTCTTGATGATCTCCGGGAGCTCACGGAGGACGACGGCGATATCCTCTTCCGTGTTGGAGCGTCCGAGGGACATCCGGATCGAGGAGCGGGCGATCTCGGGCTTGAGCCCGATGGCCTGGAGGACGTGGGAGACTTCCTCCGATTCCTCGCTGCAGGCCGAGCCCGTGGAGACGTAGATCTCCTTGGTCGCCAGGGACAACAGGATGGCTTCCGCCTCGATTCCCGGGAAGGCGAAATTGAGCGTGCTCTTGACCCGGTTTTCCGGGTGGCCGTTGAATCGGACGCTGGGAATCCTTTCTTCGACCCCCTTCTTCAGGGTCTCGGCGAGCTTTTCGACCCGGAAGCGTTCCTTGCGGCCCTTTTCCTCGAGGACACGGACGGCTTCGCCGAAACCGACGATCCCGGCCGTGTTCTCCGTTCCGGCCCTGAGGCCTCGCTCCTGGCGGCCGCCCCGGACGAAGGGGCAGATATTCGCCCCCCGGCGGATGTAGAGCGCTCCGATGCCCTTGGGGCCGTAGATCTTGTGGGCGGAGACGGTCAGAAAATCGACCCCGAGTTTGCGGGCGTCGACGTCGATCTTCCCCAGGCTCTGGACGGCGTCGGTATGGACGGGGACGTCCCGCTCGTGGGCGATCCGGACGATCTCGACGATGGGCTGGATCGTGCCGATCTCGTTGTTGGCGTGCATGACCGAGACGAGGCCCGTTTTCGGTGTCAGGGCCGAGCGGAGGTCGTCCAAGCCGACCGTGCCGTATTCGTCGACGGGGAGATAGGTGACCTTGACCCCTCTTTTTTCCAGGGCTTTGGCCGCTTCGATGACGGCCGGATGCTCGATGGCCGATGTGACGAACTCGTTCTTCTCCGGTGCGGCATCGAAGGTCCCGAAGATGGCGAAATTGTCGGATTCGGTACCGGAGCCGGTGAAAAAGATCTCGCCGCGGTCGACGCCCAGGGAGCCGGCGACGCGTTCCCTCGCCTCGTTCATCAACTCCTTGACCTTCCGCCCGATCGGGTAGATCGAAGAGGGGTTGCCGAAGTGTTCCCTGAGAAACCACGCCATCCTCTCGGCGACGGCCGGGTCGACGGGTGTCGTAGCGTTGTGGTCGAGGTAGATCATGGCCCTATTCTACCAAAACCGCGGCCGCCCGCAAAAAAGGCCCCTCTCCCCATCTAAGGAAACAGACGCTGCCACGGACAGTGATGGGGGCCATGCATAGACCCCGTAGCGGAGGGGCGGCAGGGAGCGGATTCTGAGAAGCGACCGGCAGAAGTGCGGCGGAGCGGCCCGGAGCTGCGCTTCTGGGAAATATCTGGATCGAGTCTTGAATATCAGGCCTCAGAAGATTCGTAATATTTTAGATCCCCTGGCCGACCGCCGGGAATCGCTGACAAATACGGGCAGCGTCGTTCCTTAGCCCAGCTTCTCCTTGAGGATACGGACCACCTCGAGGCCGGCCCTCTGCTGGCCTTCTGCGGCGGCCGCGCCGAGGTGGGGGATGGGGATGACGTTGGGGTGGTCGACGAGCGAGAAGTCCTCGGGCGGCTCCTTGTCGAAGACGTCCAGGGCCGCGGCCCGGACCTTGCCGGAGTTGAGCGCGGCGAGCAGGGCCTTTTCGTCGACGACCCCGCCGCGGGCGACGTTGACGATGATGATCCCGTTCTTCATCTTGCCGAACTCGGTTTCGCCGAGAATGGGTTTGGCCTGTTTGGGAACATGGAGGGTGATGAGGTCGGCGGCGGCCAGCAGCTCCTCGAGCGGCACCTGCTTGACGGCGACGTCGGTCTTGACCGGGATGACATCGTAGACGAGGACCTTCATGCCGAAGGCCAGGGCCCTCTTGGCGACTTCGATGCCGATCCGGCCGCAGCCGATGATGCCCAGGGTCTTCCCATAGAGCTCCGTGCCCTCGAGCGCCTTCTTGTCCCATTTGTGCGCCTTCATCGACAGGACGGCCTTGGCGTGGTTACGGACGGCCCCGAGCATGAGCCCGAACGTGTGTTCGGCGACGGAGATGGAGGTGGCCGCCGGCGTGTTGGCCACGGCGATCCCTTTTTCCTTGGCCGCGTCGCGGTCGATGTTGTCGAGCCCGATGCCGGCCCGGACGAGGACTTTCAGGTCCTTTCCGGCTTCGATGACCGGGCGGGTGATCCTGGAGGCGCTCCGGACGACGACGGCGCCGAAGCCGGGGACGACCTGGACGAGATCGGCCTCGCTCATCCCTTTGTTGACAGTGATTTCGAAACCCGGCACGGCCCGGAGAAGTTCCAGGGCCTCTTTGTCCATGCCATCGGCGATGAGGATCTTGGTCATTGCCAGTTCTCCTTGAGGACGGCCTGGGCCGCCTTGATGCCGGCCCCCGCCTCGAACTTGAAGCCGAGGTCCATGAGGGTCATCTCGAGCGCCGAGAGGGCGGTGATGATGTCGAAACCGCCCATGTAGCCGAGATGCGCGATGCGGAAGATCTTTCCCTTGTAGGGGTCCTGGCCGCCGGCGATGTAGGCCATGTATTTGCCCTGCATGGTCTTGACGAGCTTCGAGCCCTCGATCCCTTCCGGGACCTTGCAGCATGTCAGGACGTTGCCCGGCCGCTGGGAGAGGAGGCTCAGACCGATGGCTTTGACCCCGGCCCGGGTCGCGTCGGCCAGGATCCGGTGATGGGCGAAGAAGGCGTCCAGGCCCATCTTTTTGATGATATCCAGAGCGTGCTTCTGTTGGATGATGAGCGACACGCCGGGGGTCCAGGGCGTCGTCTTATCGGCCAGGTTCTTTTTGGCCTTTTTGAGGTCGAAGTAGAATTTGGGCAGCTTGGAATTCGCGGCCAGGGCCCAGGCCTTCGGACTCAGGGCGATAAAGGCCAGGCCGGGCGGGATCATGAAGGATTTCTGCGATCCAGAAAGCAGGACGTCGACTTTCCAGTCGTCCATGGGGCAGGGCGTGACGCCCGCCCCCGAAATACCGTCGACGACGAGAACCGCGGCGGTCCTGGCCACGACCTCACCGAAGCCCTGGATGTCGAACATGGCCCCGGAGGAGGTTTCGGACAGGGTGGCAAAAACGGCCTTGCAGTCGGGCATGGCCTTAAGCTCGGCCTCGAGTTCGTCCTTGGAGAAATCCTTGCCCCACGGATCGAGGATGATTTCCTTGTAATTGACGCCATAGGCCTTACAGACATTGCCCCAGCGCTCGCCGAACTTGCCGCCGTTGATGGTCAAGACCTTGTCGCCGGGGCTGAGGAGGTTGACCACGGCGGTCTCCATAGCCCCGGTCCCGGAGGACGTCAGGATGTAGGCCTCTTCCTTGGTGCCGAAGACCTGCTTGATTCCTTCCGTGACCTCCATGAAGATGGCCGAGAACTCCTGGGTCCGGTGATGGATGATCGGTTCCGCCGCCGCCGACAGGGCCCGCTCGGGCACGGGCGTCGGTCCGGGGGAGAGGAGGTAATACTTTTTGATCACGATGCACTCCTTATAAAGTATGTGAAATTAAGATATCAAACCGTTTCGGACGAAGTCAACATCGAACGTAACGATCACAGGTCCTTCAAGAATTCGGTCAGCAGGGCCGTCCGTTCGACGAAGGAGGAGAGGAGGAGATGTTCGTGTTCGGCGTGAATCCCATCTCCGTCCGGGCCGAGGCCGTCGAGCGTCGGGATCCCCATGCCCGCGGCGATCGACCCGTCCGAACCACCGCCCGTTTTCCCCCCCTTGAGCGAGAGGCCCATGCCGGCGGCGATCTCCTGGGCCCGGACGAAGAGTCTTTCCGAGGCCTTGGTCTTCTCCATGGGCGGCGTCGTGCTTTCGACGGAGACCTTGAGTCGGGCCCCGCGGAGGGCCGGGACGGCCTCGCGCAGGTTCTTCAGGACCCTGTCCCGGTCGGCGAGTTTCCAGAAGCGGATGTCCAGCACGGCCCAGGCGTTCTCGGCGACGACATTGGCCTTTTCGCCTCCGCCCATCAGGCCGACGTTGACCGTGGTTTCGCCGGTCCTCAGCCTCTTGAGGCGGGCGATCTGGGTGACCAATTCTTCGACGGCGCTGACCCCTTTCTCGGGGCTCCCGCCGTGGGCCGCCCGGCCGCGGACGTCCAGGCGGACGACCAGCCGGCCCTTCCTTTCGAGCTTGAGCGCTCCGCCGGGGATGGCGGGCTCCAGGCAAAGGACGAGAGAGGCCTTCCGGGCCAGCTTGCGAATGAGGTCGTGGGCTGCGGGGTGCCCCGTCTCTTCAGCCGTGTTGACGACGGCCGTGATCCGCTTCTGGGGTTTGACGTTGAGGCCGTTGAGACTCCGCAGGGCAGTCAGGAGCATCACGACTCCGGCCTTCATGTCGAGGACACCGGGACCGTAGAGCTTGTTTCCGGAGACGTAGAATGGCATCTTGACGATCTTCCCCACGGGCCAGACGGTGTCGATGTGGGTCAGGACGAGGATCTCGTCGTCGGCGTCTTTCAGGCGACCCGGCGCGAACTCGGCCACGGTCAGGTCGCCGATATCCTTCTGGGGGAGAGTCGTGACCTTGCATCCGATTCTTTTGAACTCTCTGGCCACGAACGCCGCGCAGGCGTCGACCGCCTTCTTGTCGTGGGTCGGGGATTCGAGCATCGTGAGTTGCTTCAGAAGATGGACCATCTCCCCCTGACGGGAGCGAAAATAGAGCCGGAAATCCATGATTCCCTCCTCAGGAATTCGAAAACTCAATTTATCACAGCTCGAAAAGAAAAGCACTTCCTTGATTTCAAGCCCCGATTTCCATAAAGTAGACGGCGAGGAGGGCGGCGCCGGCCAGGATTCCCGGGATGACTAAAAAAACAGTCCTTATCATAGGTCTGCTGCTCATCGGAACGTCCAGCCTTACCCCCGAGATCTTCTATCCTTGGAAAGACACCTACGTCGGATCGCTTGACGGGCCCGGCTGGCCGGGCTTGGTCATCGCCCCGGCCAAGGATTGCGCCTTCGCCTTCCTCCTGCGCGTCGAGAGAGGGGGGGAGGCCGCCGAGGGCGGGGACTTCTACTACCTCGTCTCCCAGGTCGGCCCGCATTCGCCCGACGGCCTCTACGCCCGTGTCAAGTTCGACCTCGGACTTCCCTTCAAGATGGGCAAGGACACGCCCATCCTGATGAAGCCCCCGCCGCGAAAGTTGACCCTGACGGTCGAATGGTCGCGGCGTGACGAGACGACCGTCCTCGGCCGCATCCTTTACCCCGAGGGCGTCCGCGTCACCATCGTCCACTATTTCCCGTGGGATCTCAAGGGCGAATACGCCCTGCTCGCCGACGGCCAGGTCCAAGGACGCTGCGGTGCTCCGGGGAATCCGTCCTACCTGATCTGGACGAGTCGTCTCGGGGAGCCGGCCTCCGCCCCTGCCGGCGGCCTTGCCCTGTCCTACCTCCCGGATGCCGACCGAACGATCGCTTTCGTGGCCGGGGTCGGCGGTGACGCCCAAGCCGTGGGCAACCGCATCACCCGCTTCAAGAACGCCAAGACCATCGGCGCTTTCATCGACGAGGAAGCCGCCGTTTATGAAGAAAAACGGGTCAAGCTCCGCGGCCCCTACGCCGGCGTGCCCGAGGCGATCACCAACAGCTTGCATTGGACGGTCCTTTACCAGGCGGGAAACCACCGTCTTTACACTCCGTCAAGCCGGGCCGGGCTCCTACCCCGGCCGGAAGGGGGCCGGGATCACTGGACGATCCTCGGTGAGAATTCCTTGTTCAACCCCCTGGGGCTCGTCCTCGAAAGCCAGAAATTGGCCGTCGACGCTCTCCGGGCCGTCCTGGAAACTCAGTACCCAAACGGGAACATCCCGAATTGGCGAGGCCGTTTCGGGGGCACAGCCGACCGCTCACAGCCTCCCGTCGGGGCATTCGTCGTCCTGAAGCTTTTCGAGCGGGTGGGGGACATGGATATCCTCCGGCACGCTTATCCCTATCTCCAGCGTTGGCACGATTATTGGACGGCACCGCGGGCGAACGGACTGGCCCGGAGAGATGGCAACGGCGACGGCCTCCTCGAGTGGGGGTCGGACGCCGAGCTCATCGGCAGGAACGCCCCGTCCTGGGAGAAGAACGCTACGGGGCGGATGAGGGCTGGCTGGGAATCGGGGCAGGACGACCTGCCCAACTGGGAAGACGCCCCATTCAGTGAAGAGTCCGGCACCTTGATGCTGAACTGCATCGACCTAAACTCCCTATACGCCCTGGACGCCTGGTGCCTGGCCGAGATCGCCTCGGTCCTCGGACGCCCCATCGAGGTCGAACGCTACCGCGACCAGTACGAGAAGACCCGGGCCCTCGTCAACTCCCGCCTGTGGAACGAGAAGGAGGGTTTCTATTGCGACCGCACTTGGGACGGCCGGTTTTCGGTCCACAAGGCGGCCTCCGCTTTTTTCCCCCTCCTGGCCCGGATCCCCGACGACGCCCGCGCCCAGAAGATGCTCAAGCACCTGCTCGATCCCAAACAGTTCTGGGGCGACTACGTCATCCCTTCGATCTCTCGGGATGACCCGGCCTTCAGACCCGAAAGCCAGCAGTCGTGGCGCGGCGTGGTCCGGCCGTCGACCAACTATCTCGTCTATCAGGGATTGAAAGCCTACGGGTTCGACGTCGTCGCTTCCGAATTCGCCCGAAAGAGCGCCGAGATGTTCCTGCGGAGCTGGGATAGCTTCGGTC
>MEXZ01000143.1:2274-12906 GCA_001773855.1 Candidatus Aminicenantes bacterium RBG_13_64_14 | reverse complement strand
CCGTCCTGCGCGAGGAGGGCGAGACCATCCTGGCCGTCGACGGGGGCGCGGTCATCCGCCGCTTCCTCTACAACGAATCGGAGGTGTCCTTCAACATCAAAACCTTGAAAAGGCGAGGGGTCAGGCTGCGTTTTCTGAAGAAAGGCAAATACCAGCTTCTCGTGGACGGCCGGGAAATGGACGTTTTTTCCGGCAGCGCGCACAAGTTCAACGTTCCCGAGGGCGAACACACTGTCCTCGTCCAGCTCCTCGATGACCTGGAAAAAGAGACCCTGAACGAGACCTATGAAAAATAAGGAGAGTCAGCGAGATGGCAAAATATTCGAGACGTGATTTCCTCAAGACCGGGGTCGGAGCCGGCGCAGCGGCGTTCATCCCCGTCGGGCTCGGACGGGCAGCGGCCGTGACGGCGGCGGCCGGCGCGGGGCCCCGCGTCGTGTCCAGCGGGAACGGGATCCGGGCCACCCAAAAGGCCATGGAGATCCTCCAGTCCGGCGGCGACCCCCTCGATGCCGTTATCGCCGGGGTGAACATCGTCGAGGACGATCCCGACGACATGTCCGTCGGCTACGGCGGCCTGCCGAACGAGGACGGCGTCGTCGAGCTCGACGCCTCGGTCATGTACGGGCCAACGCACACCGCCGGCGCGGTGGCCGCCCTCCGGAACATCAAGAATCCATCCAAGGTGGCCAGGCTCGTCATGGAGAGGACGGACCACGTCCTCCTCGTCGGGAAAGGCGCGCTCAAGTTCGCCCGGGCCCACGGCTTCAAAGAGGAGGATCTTCTGACGGAGAAGTCCCGCACCGCCTGGCTGCGCTGGAAGGAAACCATGTCCAACCGGGATAATTGGTTCCCTCCGAAGTCCGACAGTATCCCCGAAGAGCTCCGATCGGTCATGAGCACGCACGGGACGATCAACTGCATCGCCCTTGACGCCGCGGGAAGACTGGCCGGCGTGACCACGACGAGCGGCCTGTCCTGGAAGCTCTCGGGACGGGTCGGGGATTCGCCCATCATCGGGGCCGGGCTCTACGTCGACAACGAGATCGGCGCGGCCGGGTCGACGGGGCGGGGCGAGGCCAACCTTCAAACCTGCGCCAGCTTCCGGATCGTCGACCTCATGGGACGGGGCCTCACGCCCGAACAGGCCTGCCTGAAGACATGCGAGGCCATCGTCGCGAAGACCAAGCTTGTGCCCCGGCTCTGCGATGCCGACGGGCGGCCCAAGTTCGGCCTCAATTTCTACGCTCTCAACAAGAAGGGCGAGTTCGGCGCGGCCTGCCTTGAGCAGGGCGGGACATACGCCGTCCACGACGGGGTCGAGAACAAGCTCCGGGATGCCGCCTATCTTTACAAGCGCCGGGAGAGGAACCGGTAGGTTTCGGCGGGGCGGCTTTTATTCGCGGATGAGGATGACGGGGAAGCCCTCTCCGGCTAATCGCGAGGCCAGAGCGTCGGCCGAATTCCCGTCGGCCCGGACCCTGACCCGGTAGTAAATCCCGTTCCCGGTCTTGAGCGTCGTCACGGCCACTCCCGGATAGGTCTTGTCCAACCGTTTTTTCAGGGCGTAGGCGTTCTCCTGGACCGAAAAGGCGCCGACCTGGAGCCAGATCCCCCCGGACTCCCGGGACGGCTCCCGGAATCCGCCCAGATTTTCCAACCGGACGCGGGCCGTTCCCGGTCCGATGAGGCCGAGGACTCGCGCAGCGGCGTAGGACAGGTCGATGATCCGGCCCCGTACGAACGGCCCCCGGTCGTTGATGCGGACGACGACCGACCGGTCGTTCTCGAGGTTCGTGACCATGACGTGCGTCCCGAAGGGCAGCGTGCGGTGGGCCGCGGTCATGTCGTTCATGTTGAAGACTTCGCGGCTCGAAGTCGGACGGCCGTGGAATTCCTGCCCGTACCAGGAGGCGACGCCGACCTCGACGCCGCTTTTCGGGGCATACGGCAGCCTGGCACAGGCGGCCGCGCTCAGGGTCAGGGCGACGGCGAGGACGGCGCGAACTCGGCCGCCGCGCTCCGTCCCTTGAACCCCGGTCCGATCAGCCAAGAAAACCCGTCAGCCTCTTCTTGAGATAAGCGAAGGCCTCGCGAGGCGTTGAGCAGATACGGAAGAGCTTGAGGTCGTCGGCGCAGATGGCTCCCTTCTCGACCATGGAATCGAATTTGATCAGGTCCCGCCAGTAGTTCCCGCCGTAGAGGACGAGGACGAGTTCCTTTTTCGAGATCTTGCTCGTCTGGAGCAGGGTGAGGATCTCGAAGAACTCGTCGAGCGTGCCGAATCCTCCCGGAAAGATGATCACCGCCTTGGCCTTGTAGGCGAGCCAGAATTTCCGCATGAAGAAATAATGGAAGGAGAACGACAGTTCGGGCGTGACGTAGGGGTTCGGGTTCTGCGCCTGGGGGAGCGAGATGTTCATCCCGAGCGTCTTTCCTCCCGCCCGGGAGGCGCCCCGGTTGGCCGCTTCCATGATGCCGGGACCGGCTCCCGTGCAGACGACAAAATCCTTGCCTTTGGGTTTCTTCAGTGAGATGGCCCACTTGGCCAGGAGAAAGGCCAGTTCCTCCGCCTCCCAATAGTAGCGGTGGAAATCGGAATCGGCGTTGGTCGGATCGGCCTTGGCCGAGCCGAGGAAAAGGATCGTACTGTTGATTTTGGCCCGGTCGAGGCGGGCCATGGGGCCAAGGTATTCGCTCAGGATGCGAAGAGTCCGTCCCTCGAGGGACTCTAGGAATTCGGGGTCGCGGAAGGATTCTTCGGGGTAGTCGGTCTTTTTCATCGTCGGGCCGGCCTCCTTCACCGGATCTCATCCAGATTCTACCAGATTCACCGAACTTCCCTCAAGTCGATTTTGACAGGCGCGAGGGGGTGTGTTATCAATAGGCGCGAAAGGACGAGACGATGGACACGATGACAGGACTGCTTGCGAGGCTCGAATACCCCGGCCGTCTCATCGCCATGGGCCTGGCTTCCGCAGGCGCCAGGACCGTGATCGTCTACGCCATCACCGGGCGCTCGCCCTCGAGCCAGGCCCGAAAACTGGTCCTCCGCAACCGCGGCATCTGGGCCCAGCCGACTGACGAGGACGTCCTGAAGAAGGGGAACGTCGATCTTCTTGTCTACCCGGCCCTCCTTTTCGGACAAGCGGGAGTCGCCGTCTCCAACGGCAAGCAGACGGCCGATATCCGGGACGGCTTGACGTCCGGGGCCGGGCCGGTCAGCGTGCTGTCAAAGGCCCTGGCGGCCTGGGACTTCGAGCCCGACGCCCCCATCTTTACGCCGCGGATAAGCGGCTGTTTCGTCCGCGGCTCGGCCGGATTGAGCCTCGTCCGCAGGGGCGAATCGGGCGAGACTTTGAGGAGCTACTTCGAGGTCCCGCTCCGGGAAGGGGAGGGGCGGCTGGTCTCCACTTATGAGGGTCCCAACCGAGACCCCCTGCCATCCTTCACGGGCGAGCCGCATCGCGTCGAACTCCACGGCGGGAGTGCCCGAGAGACGGCCGAAACGGTCTACCGCGAACTCGGCCCCGTCCTTCCGGAAAAAGACTTCCGCGTCGCCGTCGCCTGCGTTTCGGCCTCTCTCTCCCGGCCGGACGACCTCGAAGTCCACATCATCAACCGCCACGAAAGGACATGAGCGATGAGCAAGCCCGAGCGCACGGCCCGCAGCCAATACCAAACCAAGGTCGGGGAGGATTTCCCGGAAACGCTCGACCTGGGTGAAGACAGGTTCGTCAAGAAATTCCCCATGCGCTACGGGGAGAACCCCGGCTATCCGGCCGCGTTCTACCAGGAGGCCGGCGCCGAGGGCCCGAACATGGGCCACCTCGAAGTGCTCCAGGAGGGCACGAAGGGGCTGAGCTACATCAACGTCGGCGACATGGACCTCGGCCAGAGGCTGGCCCGGAAGCTCGTCGCTGTGTTCAAGGGCCGCCAGGCGTGCGTCCTGATCAAGCATGAAATGCCGAGCGGCGTCGCCCTCGGAGACGATCCGGTCGAGACCTTCGAAAAGGCCTGGAAGTGCGACCCGCTCTCCAATTTCGGCAGCGTCGACGTCTTCAGCTACCGCGTCACCGAACCTCTGGCCCGGCTTCTCGTCGAGAGCCCGCGCAATATCGAGGTCGTCTACGCCCCCGACTATTCTCCCGAAGCCCTGGAGGTCCTGGCCGTGCGGAAGGTCCTACGGGTCGTCCGGATGGGCGCTCACCTCGACGCGCCGTCCGTCGACAACGGCCTCGAAGTCAAGCGGGTGGCCGGCGGGCTGCTCGTCCAGAAACGATTCGACTCGAAGATCGTCTCGCCGGAGTCGGTGGACATCGTCTCCGTTAAGAAACCGGGTCCCGAGGAAGTCAAGGCCGCGCTGTTCAACTGGACGGTGGCCTGCTTCACTCGGTCGAATGCGGTGGTCATCGGGACGTCCGACAAGACGCACGGCATCGGCTCCGGCCAGCGCAGCCGCATCGACTCCGCCGAGGACGCCATCCGCCTCTCGCGGCGCGGCTACGGCCCCGACGGGTGCGTCCTTGCCTCCGACGCGTTCATGCCCTTCCCCGACGTCGTCGAGCTCGCGGCCAAGCACGGCATCAAGGCCATCATCTACCCGCTGGGTTCGGTCAAGGACCAGGAGGTCATCGACAAGGCTAACGAACTTGGGCTGGCCATGATCATCACCCGAAAGCCGGGAGAGCTCGATTCGGAACGCTGTTTCCTCCATCGTTAAGAGGGAGGTTCGTGATGGGCCCCGGGGGCCACAGGGACAAGCGCGATGATATTGCCATGAGCATGAAGACAGGTGTGTTTGAACGCGGGCCGGCCGTTATGCCGCGCGTATTTATCGGGACAGTCCTGGCCATGGCCCTGTTTTTCTTCTATTTTCGCGTGGGCGCAGCGGGGCTCCAGGCCGTCATCCTGGCCGCTCTCGCCTGCATCCTCGCCCAGGAAGGGATCTGAGCATGCACCTCGCTTTCGTCTGGCATTTCCATCAACCGATCTACCGCGACCCGGACACGCGGGAATACATCCTCCCCTGGGTCAATTACCACGCCGTGAAGAACTATCATCAGATGGCCCGGCTGGCCGAAGAGGCGGATTTCCCGGGCACTTACAACTTCGTCCCTTGCCTCCTCGAGCAAGTCCTCGAATACGTCGGCGGCACGGCCAACGACCCTTTCCAGGCCGCGCTCGAGAAAGACCCGGCCAAGCTAACCTATGCGGACGTCAGGCTCCTCGGCAAGATCGTGCCCGGAGAGAGCAACGCCCGCCGCCTCCAGGAACTGGCCGTGAAAGCCCTGTTCTCCGCGCCCCTGACTCCGAACAGGGACAGGGAGGGACTGCTCCAGCTCCGGAAAGAGATCCTCGCAGACCTTCTGCCGAGCTACCGCCGTCTTCGTGACAAAGGGCTGGCCGAGCTGACCACGACGCCTTACTATCATCCCCTCCTGCCCCTCGTTTTCGACATCCGCGCCGCCGACGGCGAATCCCTTCCGACGCTGCCGTTCCGTCACCCCGATGACGGCAAGGACCAGCTGGCCAAAGGCCGGGCTTATTTCCAAAAGATTTTCGGTTTCGAACCGGCGGGCCTCTGGCCGTCGGAAGGCGGCGTCAGTCGCGAGGTCGCCCGCGCCTCCGCCGCCGCGGGATTCCGCTTCGCTCTGACGGATGAGAACGTCCTCTGGAAAAGCCGGCCCGCGCCGCATGCCCCCGCCGACCTTTTCAAGCCCTATCTTTCGGAGTCGCTGACCCTCTTTTTCCGCGACCGGGAGCTCTCCGACCTGCTGAGCTTCGAGTACCAGAAGTGGCCGGCCGCGGCGGCCGTGGAGGATTTCGTCGCCAAGCTCGAGGCGCGGAGAAAGGCCGCCGACAAGGCCTCGCTCCTCGTCATCGTCCTCGACGGCGAGAACCCGTGGGAGTACTATCCCGGGAACGGCGTCCCTTTCCTGCGCGCCCTCTACGACAGGGTCAAGCGCCTCGAAGGTTTCACCTTGACCTCGCTCGATGGCTACCTCGCGGCCGAACCGGCCCGCGAGGAGATCGATCTGGTCCCGGGGACCTGGCTGGGGAACTTTTCCAAGTGGGTCGGCCATCCGGCCAAGAACGCGGCCTGGGACCTGCTCGCGAAGGCCCGCGAGGCCTGCGGGCCGTCGGAAGAGATGGCCGTGGCCGAAGGCTCGGACTGGTTCTGGTGGTACGGCGAGGAAGGGAAGGAAGAGTTCGATTATCTCTTCAAGGCCTATATCCGGAAGGCCTGCCGCGACGCGGGCGTAAAGGAGCCCGAATGAACGAGCTCGTCTTCCTGTTCGCCGTCCACAACCACCAGCCGGTGGGGAATTTCGGCCACGTCGTCAAGGACGCGTTCGAGGATTGCTACCGGCCTCTGCTGGAGGGCCTGGCCGGGCATCCGGGCTTCCGCTTCGCCCTCCACTTCTCCGGCCCCCTCTGGGAGTACATGGAAAAGAACGAGCGGACCTGTTGGGACTTGGTCAAGGAACTGTCCGGCCGGGGGCAGGTCGAGCTCCTGAGCGGAGGCTTCTACGAACCCATCCTGTCGATCATTCCCGAAGAGGACCGGGTCGGGCAGGTCCGGATGATGAACGACTACCTCCGGGAGAATTTCGGGCAGGCGCCGCGCGGGCTGTGGCTGACCGAAAGGATCTGGGAGCCCCACCTGCCCAAGTCCCTGGCGGCGGCGGGCATCGAATACACCCTCCTTGACGAAGAGCATTTTCACTACGCCGGGGTCCGCGACCTGGCCACGACTTATGTCACCGAGGAAGAGGGCCAGAGTCTGCGGCTATTTCCGATCGACAAAAAGCTCCGCTACCTCGTTCCGTTCCACGACCTCGACGACATCGACGCCTATCTCGACGGCCTCCGGGCTGCGGGCGGGACGGCCATCCTGGGGGACGACGGCGAGAAATTCGGCGTCTGGCCGGGCACCCACAAATGGGTGTTCGAGGACGGCTGGCTCGAGCGTTTCCTCACTTACGTCGAAGACAAGGGCATACGGACGATGTCCTTTTCCGAGTATCTGGACGCTCGTCCGCCCTCGGGCAGGGTCTATCTTCCCCCGGCGTCCTACGAAGAGATGATGGAGTGGGTCCTCGAACCCGACGACCAGGCGGCCTTAAAGAAGCTCAAGGCCGGGTCCGGCCCGGAAGCCCGCCGGTTCCTGCGCGGCGGGTTCTTCCGCGATTTCTTCCGCAAGTACCCGGAGGCCAACCACCTCCACAAGCGGATGGTCATGGTCTCGCGGGGAGTCCGCGCCGCCCGGGCGGAGGGGGACGCGCTCAAAGACCTCTACAAGGGCCAATGCAATGACCCCTATTGGCACGGCGTCTTCGGCGGCCTCTATCTGCCCCATCTCCGCGAGGCCGTCTTTCATCACCTCCTTGATGCGGAGAAACGGACGCCGGATCCGCCCGGCTGGAGCAGTCTGGACTACGATTGCGACGGCCGGGACGAGCTTGTTTACCGGGACCCGGTCTTCGGCCTGCTGGTCAAGCCGTCTTCGGGAGGAGCCCTCGTCGAGATCGACTACCGCCCCTGGTCGCGGAACCTTTCCGACGTCCTTTCACGGCGCAGCGAATCCTACCACCGGTCGCCGGAAGCCGGGGAGGGGGAGGAGGGGACGGGCAAGAGCATCCACGAGCTCGGCAAGAAGCTGCCGCCCGGAGCCGAAGAGCTGACTCGCCCCGACTGGTACCCTCGATTCTCGCTCATCGACCATTTTTTCCACGCCGACACGAAAGCGGAGGATTTCCGGAAGGTCGACTACGGAGAACAGGGGGATTTCGTCGACCAGCCGTTCTCGTTCGAGGCCGCTGGGAAGACGCTCGTCCTGGAGCGCCGCGGAGCGGTCTGGGCCGGGAGCTCCCGCGTCCCCATAACCGTCAGGCGGACGATCGAACCCGGGGACGGTTCGCTCCGGGTCGTGATCGAAGTCGAGAACCTCTCGGGAAATAGCTTGTCCCTGAGATACGGGTCGGAATGGAACTTCCTGGCCTTTCCCCACGAACTCGAGCTCCGCGGCCCCGGCGGAGCGGCCCTCTACGGAGGCCGTCTCCTCTTCGAGGCCGAGGGCGCGGACGCCCTCTGGTCCTTCGCCCTTCGGACGCTCTCCCAATCCGAAGGGGGTTTTGATATAATCCACCAAGGATACTGTTTCTGCCCGGTGTGGCGGTTGGCGTTGGCTGGGAACGCGAAAAAACGCTTGAGTATCGTCTTGAAAGAGCATCATGGCCGATAAGTACTTTTCTCTCGTCCTCCACAGCCACATCCCCTACGTCCTGGCCCACGGCAGTTGGCCGCACGGGATGGACTGGCTCTACGAGGCCGCCGCGGAAACATACATGCCGCTCCTCGACGTCTTCGAGCGGCTGGCCGAGGAAGGGATCGCGGCCCGGACGAACGTCAGCTTCACCCCGGTCCTGATGGAGCAGCTCAAGGATCCCAGTTTCGCCCGGGGTTTCGACGAGTACCTGAGAATGAAGATCGAGATCGCCGTCCGCGACCGGGAGTACTTCGAGCGGACGGGAAATGCCGCCCTGCGTTCGCTGACCGATTTCTGGGAGGCCTGGTACCGCAAGCTCCTCGTCGATTTCCACGGCCGTTGTCGCGGCGATATCATCGACGCGTTCCGCTCCCTCCAGGACCGCGGCTACATCGAGGTCCTGACCTCGGCGGCGACGCACGGCTATTTCCCGCTTCTCGCCAGGGACGAAAGCGTCCGCCAGCAGGTCCGGCAGGGGCGTTACACCTACCGCAAGTATTTCGGCCGGGAGGCCCAGGGGTTCTGGATCCCCGAATGCGCCTACCGGCCCGGTTACAACTGGAAATCCCCGGTCGAAAACAAAGCGCCTTATCCGCGGCTCGGCGTCGACGAGATCCTGGACCAGGAGGGCATCGGCTATTTTTTCGTCGACGCCCATCTCCTCAAGGGAGGGGAAGCCAAGGGCGTCTACCTCGACCGATTTCCCGGCCTGAAGCTCCTTTGGGAGAAATTCCAGGGCTCCTACAGGCCGCTGGACGAACTGCCGCGGGACCCTTATTCCTCCTACCTCGCCCATCCCTCGCACGTGCCTTTTTTCGCCCGGGACGACGTCTCTGGTTCGCAGGTCTGGAGCCGCTCCGCGGGTTATCCCGGGGACGGCGCATATCTCGAATTCCACAAAAAGCATTTCCCGGGCGGCATGCGCTACTGGAGGATCACCTCGAGTGACGCCGACCTGGGCCTCAAGGAGCCCTACGACCCGGCCCGGACCCGGGAAAGGATGGAGGAGCACGCCGGGCATTTCGTCACCGTCATCGAGGAGATCCTCAAGGGAAAAACCGCTGGCTCGGTCGTCGCCCTTTACGACACGGAGCTGTTCGGCCACTGGTGGTTCGAAGGTCCCGAGTGGCTTTACCTCGTCATCAAGAAACTCGCGGCCGGACCGATCAAGCCCATGACCGCTGGTGGCTGTCTCGACCGGCTGCCGCCCGATACCATCATCTCGCTTCCCGAGGGCTCGTGGGGCCAGGGCGGATTCCACTGGATCTGGCTCAACGACGACACGGCCTGGATCTGGAAGAAGATCTACAGGATCGAAGAGGAAGCAGCCGCCCTCACACCGCGCCTCGCCCGCCTCGACCGGCGGGTCCTCAAGCAGTTCTTCCGCGAGAAGTTCCTGCTGGAGAGCTCGGACTGGCCGTTCCTCATCTCGACCTGGGCGGCCCGGGATTATGCCGAGAACAGGGCCGCTGAACACTTCGAGAGAGCGCTGACGCTCGCCGGGTGGCTCGAGGAAGGCCGTGTCCTCACGGACGCCGAAGGGTCACTCCTTCACGTCTTCGAAACGGAAGACCGATTGTTCGAGGAGGTCGTCCTGCCCGATGGAACTGTTATCTAAGAAGACGCTGGTCATGGTCCTCTGCGGCGGCAAGGGCGAACGCCTCTACCCGCTGACGCGCGACCGGGCCAAGCCGTCCGTCCCGTTCCTCGGCGCCTACCGGATCATCGATTTCAGCCTGTCCAACGCCCTCAACTCCGGCCTTCGCAGGATCGTCCTGCTCACCCAGTACAAGTCCCTGTCCCTCGAACGCCACATCCTCAACGGCTGGAGCATCTTCCACTCCGAGAGCGGCGATTACATCCTCTCCCTGCCCGCCCAGGGCCGGGTCGGCGACCACTGGTATGAGGGGACGGCGGACGCCGTCTTCCAGAACGTCTATACCATCCAGCAGGAGAACCCGGAGGCCGTCCTGGTGCTCTCGGGAGACCACATCTACAACGCCGACTACCGGAAGCTGCTGCTTTTCTTCGGCCAGACCGACGCCGACGCGCTGATCATGACCCGGACGATCCCCATCCAAGACGCCTCCCGCTTCGGCGTCATCGGCGTCAACGAGGAACGGCGGATCGTCGAGTTCATGGAGAAACCGAAAAAGCCCTTCGGGACGCCCTGGGACGCGGGCAAGACCCTCATCTCCATGGGCGTCTATCTCTTCAAGACCCCCGTCCTGATCAAGGTCCTGATCAAGGACGCCCGGAACCCGCGGAGCTCCCACGATTTCGGCAAGGATATCATCCCGGCCCTCATCGGCGGCCACCGCGTTTTCGCCTACACCTTCGACGATTACTGGGAGGACATC
>MEXZ01000143.1:0-2243 GCA_001773855.1 Candidatus Aminicenantes bacterium RBG_13_64_14 | reverse complement strand
TGGCCTTCCTTTCGCCGGACCCGCCGGTCATCCTGAAGGACCCTTCCTGGCCCGTCCGGACCTACAAGCCCCAGTATCCGCCGACGTTCATCGCCGATGGAGAGATCCGCTCCTCCATCATCGGCCCCGGGTGCTCGTTCTCCGGCTGCCTTGTCGAAAGATCGATCATCTCCCCGGGCGTGCGCATCGAAGCCGGAGCCGAGGTCGTGGACTCGATCCTCTTCGAGGACGTCCATGTCCGCCGCGGCGCCCGGCTACGCAAAGTCATCATCGACAAGTCCTCGGTCATCGCCGAGCGCTTCGAGGTCGGCCTCGACGCCGACCAGGACGGCCGGAATTTCAAGATCAGCAAGACCGGCATCCGGATCGTCCCCAAGGGCTGGACGTCCGAATGATCGAGAAGTACAACATCCTCTCCCCGGACTTCGAGCGGGACGCACCCCGGGAGATGATGCTGCTGTCGATCATCTCCCAAAGCTTCTTCCAGCCCTTTTCCCTCGAGGACAATCTCCTCGTCATCCTGACGGCACTGACCTCGGGTTCGGGTGTCGGTTTCAACCGGGCCATGCTCTTCCTCAAGCAGGGGGACCGCCTCAAGGGGGAGATGTGGCTGGGCCCCCGCTCGGCTGAGGAGGCCGGGTTCATCTGGGAGGTCCTGTCGACCCCCGGCATCGGCTACGTCGAGATCATCGAGCACAACCGGGCCCTCGTCAGTAAGAACGAGGACACCCTCAGCGGCCGCCTCAAAGGGCTCGTCTACGCGGCGGACGAGGAAGGCGCCCTCATCCCGGCCTACGCGGCCTGCCGCAAGGAGATCCTCCTCGTGCGCGAAGCCGCGAGCGAGCCCCTCGTGGACCGCCGCTTCCTCAACATCATCGGGGTCGACGAGTTCCTCTGCATCCCGCTCCTCGCCCGGGACGACATCGTCGGTGAGATCATCCTCGACAACGCCATCACCGGGACGCCGATCACACCCGCCGATATCAAGCTGGCCGGCCTCTGCGGCCTGATCGCCGGCAATTACATCTACTCGACGACGCTCCACCGCAAGCTCCTCGAAACAGAGAAGATGGCGGCTATGGGCGAGATGGCCATGTTCGTCACCCACCAGCTCCGGAACCCCATCGTCGCCGTCGGCGGGTTCACCGACCAGCTCCTCAAGCCCGATGTCCCGGAAGATAAGAAGCGGCGCAACCTGACCATCATTCGGGATGAGGTCCGCCGCCTCGAGGACATCATCTACCAGATGGGCCACTTCCTCAAGGTCAGCCTGAAGGAGCCCGTCTATTTCGACCCAGGGCCGGTCCTGGCCGGGGTTTTCGACAGCCCCGAGGTCCAGGCGAAAGCCCAGGGATGCGCGCTGAGCGTCAAGCTGGAGCCCTGCCTCCCCCAAATCCTCTCCGATCCGACCTCGTTCGGAGAGGTCGTCCGCAACCTCCTGAACAACGCCTTCGACGCGACGCCCGCCGGGGGAGGGATCACCGTCCGGGCGTACCGGAAGAACAGGAACGGGTTCGTCCTCTCCGTCCGGGACACGGGCAAGGGGATCTCCAACCCGGACAAGGGCCAGCTCTTCCGGCCATTCTTCACGACCAAGGAAAGAGGCATGGGCCTCGGTCTGCCCTTCACCAAGAGGGTCATGGACACTTGCGGCGGCAAGATCGAGGTTCAGAGCCGGGTAGGGAAGGGGGCCTTGTTCAAGCTCATTTTTATCTGCCGCGAAAGGGAGTGAAAAACCATGAAAAAAAATATCCTGCTGGTCGAGGACGAGAAAGCACTCTGCCTGCTCTATGAAGAGGAGCTGAGCCGGGAGGGTTACGCCGTCACCGCGGTGACCGACGCCGAGGCCGCCCTGGCCGAACTCGGAAAAACGGCTTTCGACCTGATCGTCACCGACATCCGCATGCCGGGCAAGAACGGGATCGAGCTCATCACCCAGATCATGGGACTCCGCAAGGACATCCCGATCATCATCAACTCGGCCTACCAGAGCTACAAGGAGGATTTCATGACCTGGGCTGCCGACGCTTACATCGTCAAGTCCGCTTCCCTGGACGAGCTCAAATCGAAGATCAAGCAGTTGCTAGGCGACTGATGTCGGAACTGAGAAAAGACCTGGTCAGCGGACGATGGGTCATCATCGCCACGGAACGCGGCAAGCGTCCCGACGATTTCCGGCCCACCGGCGGAACGGCGCGGGCCGCGGAGCCCGTCGGGTTCTGCCCGTTCTGCGAAGGAAACGA
>MEXZ01000142.1:9669-15706 GCA_001773855.1 Candidatus Aminicenantes bacterium RBG_13_64_14 | reverse complement strand
ATACCGCCCCGACGACCCCCGTAGCGGGGGGGGACCCATCGCTTGCGATGGGGGGACCGCCGGGACAGGTCCCCGGGGGGCCGGGGGGCTAGGGGCGGTTTCAGCGCCGAAAAACTGGGCGGCGAAAATGTACCGGGAGGAGCTAGGTTTTGCTTTTCCGGTGGCGCAGGAACTCGGTCACGATGGGGACGGTCGATAGGGCGATGATAGCCAGGATGGCCAGAGAAAAATTCTTCCTGACGAGCGGGATGTTGCCGAAGAAATAGCCGGCGCCGACGAGCAGGACGACCCAGCCGACCCCCCCGATGACGTTATAGGCGATGAACTTGCCGTAGGACATCCGCCCGATCCCCGCGACCAATGGGGCGAAGGACCGGACGATCGGCACGAAGCGGGCGATGATGATGGTTTTCCCGCCGTATTTCTCGAAAAATGCGTGAGTCCGGTCGAGGTGCTCCTTCTTGAAGAAACGGGCTTTCTCCCTGCTGAAGACCTTGGGCCCGAGGAAATGGCCGACCCAGTAGTTCACGGTGTCCCCGATGATGGCCGCCACGGTCAGAAGCCCGATCAGCCAGCCGACCTTGAGCGCCCCGAGGGCCGCGAACGCTCCCGCGGCGAAAAGCAAGGAATCTCCCGGCAGGAAAGGCATGACCACGAATCCGGTCTCGATGAAGATGACGGCGAAGAGAATGGCGTAGGTCCACAGGCCGTACTGCTGGATGATGGCGCTGAGGTAACTGTCGAGGTGAAGCGCGATGTCGAGGATCTTGTTGATCAGTTCCATGAGTCCCCTACTATACCCGCAGCCGCCCCTTGATTCAATATGATAGAATGAGGCACGTGGCCGAACGCGAAAGGAAGCTGGAGCTGGTCGAAAGGGCCCTCGCCCGCCTCTCCCCTCTCGAGTCAGCCTGCACGTTCTGTCCGCGGGACTGCCGTGTGGACAGGACGAAGGGAGCGGACGGCGTCTGCCGGACGGGCCGTCTCGCCTCGGTCTCCCACGCCCTGCTCCACTTCGGCGAGGAACCCGTGATCAGCGGCAAGTCCGGGTCGGGGACGATCTTCTTCACGGGTTGCAACCTCAAGTGCCTGTTCTGCCAGAACTACCAGCTCAGCTGGCTGCTCGAGGGCGAGCCCGTTTCAGACGAGGAGCTTGCGGCCCTGATGCTCGGGCTCCAGGCGAAAGGCGCCCATAATATCAATTTCGTTTCGCCGACCCACGTCGTCCTGCCCATCCTTCGGGCCCTCCGCATTGCCCTCTCCGAGGGCCTAGCCATCCCCCTCGTCTGGAATTCCAACGGCTACGACGGCCTCGAGGTCATCCGGGCCTTGGAGGGGATCGTCGATATCTATCTCCCCGACCTGAAATACCATTCGCCGGCCATCTCGAAAAAATATTCGGCGGCCGGAGACTATTTCGCCCGGGCCTCCGAAGCCGTCCGGGAGATGGCCCTCCAGCAGCCCGCCCTTGACCTCGGCCCCGGCGGGACGGCCCGCAAGGGGCTCGTCATCCGGCATCTCATCCTACCCGGAGCGGTCGAAGACACGCTCGTCATCCTGAAGTGGATCCGCAAGAATATCTCTCCGTTCATCGGGTTGAGCCTGATGAGCCAGTATCATCCCTGTTTCCGGGCGCCGGATGAGATCCAAAGGGGCGTTTCCAAGGAAGAATACCGGCGGGCCGCCGACAAGGCCCTCGAGCTCGGCTTCGACCGCCTGTTCCTCCAGCCGGAGCCCTTCCGGCCGGACGAACACCTCGTCCCGGATTTCAGGAAAGACAAGCCCTTCCGCTGGAAGTGAGCCCCGGGCCGGGGGCTATTCCGAGCGAGGGGTGTAGGTTTTTGCCTGCGGCAGGCGCGTTTCCAAAACCCCGAGCGCTGCGGTCAGCTCCCTCAGCTTGCCCTGCACCGCACGGACGCTTTTCGGGCCCATGCGCAGGAGCTGTTTCTGCGCCTGGCTCAGCCCTTCGAGTTTTTCGTCGGTCATCTCATAGCTCAGGATCTTCTGCTCCAGCCTGACGGGGCCTTCCACGACGGGCGTTTCGAGGAGTTCGGCTATGGCCCGGACGAGCGTGTCCTCGAAGTCGATCCCGGGATAGCCGAGGTCCCGGTAGGCCTCCTGGAGGAGTGGCTTGACGGCCCTGTAAAGGCGGACGGCGGCCGCCGCGTCGAGCGAAAGAACGACGCCGGCGACGGGATCGTATCGGGAGTACGACGCCTCATCGACAAGCGTGCCCGCTTTCGTCCTGACGACGCGGAACTGCCCGGAGGGCGAAAAGAAGTCGATGTGCGGCTTGGGGCTGAGCCCGTCGGCGACGTTGTCGACGGCCACGACGAATTTCCGGACGATGTCCTTCGTCAACAGCCACTTGGCGAACTCAGGGTTCGCCGACAGGGCCGCGGCGAATTCCCGGACGGCCGCGTCGCTCTCTCCAAGCACGACGGGGGGAAAGGCGAGCGGCTCGCCCATTCCTCCGGCAGCGGCCTTCTCACCGCCGCCAGGCGTCACCGACTCGGCCGGCGGCTCCTGCGACGCCGCGGGCGCGGCCGGTTTCTTCATGAAGACGAAATAATACACGGCCGCTGCGGCGGCCAAAACCACGAGGATGGCGATCGCGAGGCCCCGGATCTTCTTAGGCTCGTTTACTTGTTCGTCGTCGAGATGGAGATCGTCCATGATTTTCCCTCACTTTCCTTTCGTCACCGGAACGGCCCCGGCGACATCCTTGATGGCGATTATTTCGATCCTCCCGTCCGAGGCCTTCAACGTGACGGCCGCCTCGCCCGTCCCGATCCGGCCCGAAACACTCGGCGCGGGTGTTCTCGCGCCCAGGTCGAGGTCGCTCCGGACCTCTCCGCGGGGCGCTTCGGCCTCGACCCGGGCGCCGGTGCCGGCGCCGAGACGGAGGACGATATCGCCTTCACGCGACGATATGGCGATCGTATCTTGGTCACGGACGTCGAGGACCTCGACGTCTGCCGAGCCGGTCCCGATGAAGAGGTCGACGGAGCCCGAAAAATTGCTCACGGCGAGGTCCCCTCTGTCGAGCGAGACCTCGATACGCCCGAAGACATCGGAGACGGTCAGGTTGCCTTTCCCCATGCGTATCCCGCTGAGCAAGATCGAGTTCGGGACCCGGATCGTATAGTCGACCGCGGGCAGGTCGCCGGGGCCGTCGAAGGGCCGCGTCCTGATCGAGAGGCTGCCGTCCGTCTGCTTGATTTCAACGTCGGGCTTGATCTCCCAAAAGCCGTAGGCCCGGACCTTGCGTTTCTCCCCCGTTTCCGCGGCCGCGCCCTGAGCGACGACTTCCACGGCATCCTTGTCCCAGCCGGTGATTTCGACATTGCCGGCCTTGTTCTCGAGCGTGAGCGTCCCGCCCGCCGCGAACTCGACCGTCCGCCGGAACTCGCCCCGGGGCTGCCAGGATGTCGTCTGTTCCGGGTCCATGACCATGATACAGGCCGCGGACAGTACGACGGCCGCGGCCGCCAAAGAAGTCGTCAGGAGCGGTTTTTTCATCGTCCGTCCTCGTTCCGTCCCTTTCTTTTATTATACACGTCTTTTGGGAAGGACGGTATCATTCTCAGAATCCGCTGCCGGCCGCTACCCGAACCTCCCCGTGATGTAATCCTCCGTCCTGGAATCCCGGGGGTTGGTGAAGATCTGCTGGGTCACGCCGATCTCGACGAGTTCGCCGAGGAGGAAGTAGCCGGTGACGTCAGAAACCCGGGCCGCCTGCTGCATGTTGTGGGTGACGATGAGGATCGTATAGCGTTTTTTGAGCTCGGCCATGAGGTCCTCGATGTTAGCCGTGGCCGCCAAGTCGAGGGCCGAACAGGGCTCGTCCATGAGAAGGATTTCCGGTTCGACGGCGACGAGCCGGGCGATGCACAGCCGCTGCTGCTGTTCGCCCGAGAGCGTAAGCGCGTTCGTGCCCAGGCAGTCCTTGAGCTCGTCCCAGAGGTGGACGGCCTCGAGACTGCGGGTGAGCTTCTCCTCGAGGACCTTGGCGTCGCGGACGCCATGAACCCGGAGGCCGTAGACGACGTTGTCGAAGACGCTCAACGGGAACGGATTAGGCCTCTGGAAGACCATGCCCACCTTCTTGCGGAGCTGGAGGAGGTCGATCCCCGGCCCGTAGATGTCCTCGCCATCGATGAGGATGCGTCCCGTGACTCGGACGCCTTCGATGAGCTCGGTCATGCGGTTGAGCGTCCGCAAGAAGGTCGTCTTGCCGCAGCCCGAGGGCCCGATGAGGGCGGTGATCCTATTTTTCCCGATGTCCAGGCTGATCCCCTTCAGGGCCTGGAACTTGCCGTAGAAAAAGTCCAAGTCGCGGACTTCGATGATGGCCATGGCGGTTTAGCCGAACCTTCCCCGGAGGTATTCGTCCGTCCGCCGGTCCTCCGGGGCCGTGAAGATCTTTGCCGTCGGGCCGACCTCGACGAGCTCGCCGCTCAGGAAGAAGGCCGTCCGGTCGGCGACCCGCGCCGCCTGCTTCGTGTTGTTGGTGACCAGGATGATCGTGTAGTCCTTCTTGAGATGGCGCAGGGATTCCTCGATCTTCATTGTGGAGATGGGGTCGAGCCCCGAGGTCGGCTCGTCGAGGAGGATGAACTCCGGCATGACGGCCAGGATCCTGGCCAGGCAGAGGCGCTGCTGCTGGCCGCCCGAAAGCTTCAGGGCGCTCGTTGCGAGCCGGTCCTTGACCTCTTCCCATAGGCCGCACTTCTCCAGGCAGTCCCGAACGAGGACGTCGAGCCGGGCCCGGTCGCGGATGCCGGCCATCCTCGCGCCGAAAGCGACGTTCTCGAAGATCGAGCGGGGCAGCGGCACGGGTGTCGCAAAAACCATCCCCAGCTTCCGGCGCAGCTCGACGACGTCCACGCCGGGTTCGTAGATGTCGCGTCCGTCGATAGTGACCGTCCCCTCATGACGCGAGCCGCGGACGAGGTCGTTGAGCCGGTTGAGGCCGCAAAGGAAGGTCGATTTGCCGCTCCGGGCCGGCCCGATGATCCCCAGGATTTCGTTCCGGTGGACGTCCAAATCGAGGGCGTTGAGCTTGCAGATGTCGCCGAAGAACTGGCTGAATCCCCTGACCTCGATGGCGATGCCGCTCATGTTTCCCGCCGCTCCCCTCTCATGAGTACTTCTTGATGAACCTGTTCATCAGATAATAGGTCAGGATATTGATGCCGAGAATGGCAATGATCAGGACGGCGGCGGTGCCATAGGCATTGGGCATCGAAATCCCTTCCCGGGCCAGGATGTAGAAATGGACGGACATCGTCCGTGTCGACGAGAAGATCGAGGTCGGCATGCGCAGGGCGCTCCCGGCGGTGAAGATCGTCGCCGCCGTCTCGCCGATGCTGCGGCCAACGCTGAGGACGATCCCGGTGACGATGCCGGGCAGGGCCGACGGCAGGACGACCCGGGTCACGGTCTGCCATTTCGTGCTGCCCAGCGAGAAACTGACGGTCCGGTAGGCCGGGGGGACGCTCTTGATGGCCTCTTCGGACGTCCGGATGATGGTCGGCAGGAGCATGAAGGCCAGGGTCAGGCCGCCGCTCAGGATCGACCAGCCGAACTTGAGTTTGGTGACGAAGAGAATGAAGCCGAAGAGGCCGAAGATGATCGAGGGGATGCCGGCGAGGCATTCGGCCCCGAAGCGGATGACGCGCGTGATGGGCCCCCCCCAAGTGTATTCGGTCAGGTAGATCGCCGTTCCCACGCCGAGAGGGGCGGCGATCAGGATGGCCAGCGCGGTAAGGGCGGCCATGCCGACGATCGTCGAGAAGATGCCCCCGGCCTTGCCCATGTCCGCGGGGTTGGTCGTCAGGAACTCCAGGCTCAAGACGGGCAGGCCGCGGCGCAAGATGAAGAAAATGATGAAAAGCAGGACGCCGACCGTGACCAGAGTCATGACCCAGAGCGTCGTCTGAGCGACCTTCTGTTCGACGCGGGGGCCGAGGCGCTTCACGGCGATTTTCTCCGCCTCGACGACGTGGCGTTGGCAACCGTGTTCAGGATCATG
>MEXZ01000142.1:9493-9660 GCA_001773855.1 Candidatus Aminicenantes bacterium RBG_13_64_14 | reverse complement strand
AAGAGGATAACGCCCGTGGCGAAGAGCGCCTCCCGGTGCTCCCCGGTCGCGTAGCTCATCTCCAGGGCGATGTTCGAGGTCAGCGTCCGGACGGGCATGAGGAGCGAGCGGGGGATCTCGGCCGCGTTGCCGGCGATCATGATCGTGGCCATGGTCTCGCCGACGGC
>MEXZ01000142.1:9186-9412 GCA_001773855.1 Candidatus Aminicenantes bacterium RBG_13_64_14 | reverse complement strand
GAGGGGATGCCTGCCAGGAGCTCGACCAAGGGCTTGATGACGCGCCGGACGCGCCTGGAGGAAAATTCCGTCAGGACGATGGCGCAAGCCAGGCCGAAGGGGACGCCGATAACGAGGGCCCCGGCCGTGACGTAGAGGGAGCCGACGATCATCGGCAGGAGTCCGAAAGCCTTCTCCGACGGGTACCAGTCCTTTCCAGCTAGGAAGCTCTTCAAGCCGTACTTGA
>MEXZ01000142.1:8941-9172 GCA_001773855.1 Candidatus Aminicenantes bacterium RBG_13_64_14 | reverse complement strand
CCCTGCTCGAAGATGAAGACGGTGATGACGAGGAGGATGGAAACGGCCGATAAAGCGACGACGAGGAGCGCCAGGCGGACGAGGCGATCGTTCCGCTCGAGCCTGTTCTTGCCGCACTTCTTTGTTTTCTTGGCCATGTCGCGCCCGCCCCGGTCACTTGATGGGAAGGAGGCCTTCCTTCTTGACCAGGGCCTGGCCTTCCTCAGAAAGGACGAAGTCGACGAATTCCTT
>MEXZ01000142.1:8853-8933 GCA_001773855.1 Candidatus Aminicenantes bacterium RBG_13_64_14 | reverse complement strand
CTGCCGGTTCGCCCAAGCTCACGAACAGGAAAGGCCGGACGAGCTTGTAGCTGCCGTCCCGGATGTGCTCTTCGTTTGCG
>MEXZ01000142.1:8656-8811 GCA_001773855.1 Candidatus Aminicenantes bacterium RBG_13_64_14 | reverse complement strand
AGACCGAGCGAGATGAAGCCGATGGAATAGGGGTCGTGGGCGACGATCTCGCGAACCGTCCCGTTGGAATCCTCGGTGATGGCCCCCCGGTAGATGCGGGTCTTGCCCATGACCAGCTCCTGGAAAGCGCCGCGCGTTCCGGAGCCCTCCTCGCG
>MEXZ01000142.1:4288-8404 GCA_001773855.1 Candidatus Aminicenantes bacterium RBG_13_64_14 | reverse complement strand
GCCCTGGACGTTGACCCCGAGCCCGGGGCGCTTTTCCATGAAGACCTCGGCCCACCTGTCGGCGAACGGCTGGATGCTCGTCGAACCGGCCAGGGTCAGGTCGGTCTGCGAACGATCGCCGCGGCAGGAGGGAAATAGCGCAACACCAAGGGCCAGCAGAATGCGAGCGAACCGGAGGCGCATCATGTCATTTCGGGCATTTAAGCGTCAGGGGGAATTATACCTCGGAACCGCCTTCCTCGTCGAAGGCCCTCAGCCTGGCGTCGAATTCGGCCTTTTTCACCTCATACTCCCCGCTCAGGGGCTGGAGCTCTTCGAGCAGGGCGTCGATCGTCTTTTTCGCCTGGTGCATGGCCTTAGAGATCTCCACGACCCGGCTTCCTTGCCGGGCCTCCGAGGCCTTGACCAGCTCGCCGTTGAGCTCACGGAGGGAGGCGTCGTGCGTTTCGACGCTCTTTTCGATGGCCGCGATCCGCGTTTCGAGCGGGCGCAGGACCCGGGACCGGTCGGCGATGACCTCCGAGCGCAGGCGCCGGAGCTCCTTGGGCGTCCATTTCGGACGCTCTTCGCTCCCGACAGTTGGCGGCAGGTTCGCGATGGGCCCCTGCATGACTTCGTCCCTCCAACCGACCCTGTCCAGGAACCTCTGGTAACCCCCTTCGTAGACGACGATGTCGTCGTTGTCGAAGACGACCAAGCGCTCGGCCAGGGCGTGGAGGAACATCTCGTTGTGCGTGACCATGATGACCGCGCCGTCGAAGGCCTCGAGGGCCTCGAGCAGAGCATCGTTCGACTCGATGTCGAGGTGGTTCGTCGGCTCGTCGAGGAGGAGGAGGTTGAGCGGCGTCGCGATGAGCTTGCCGAGCAGGACGCGGCTCTTCTCCCCGCCGGATAGGACGCGGATCCTCTTGAGGGCGTCATCGCCCTCGAACATCATCCCGCCGGCAATGAAGCGGGTCCGCTTGGGATCGCCCTCGGGGTCCGCCGAACCGATCTCCTCGAGGACTGTATTGGACTCCGTCAGCGTCGAGATGTGGGTCTGCTCGAAGTAGCCGGACGCGACCGACTGCGGCGAGGAGATCTGGCCCGACTGCGGGTCGAGGTCCCCGGCGATGAGCCGGAGCAGGGTCGTCTTTCCCCGGCCGTTCCGGCCGATGACGAAGACGCGGTCGCGGGCGCCGACGCTGATCGAGAAGTTCCTGATGAGCGGACGGTCGGGTGTGAAGGAGAAGGACACTTCGCTCGCGTCCAGAGCGTACTTTTGAAAGGACGGCTTCTCGGCGAAGGCGAACTCCAGCGTCTTGATCATTTCGAGCTTCTCCCGTTTCTCCATCTTCTCGAGCGACTTGACCCGGGACTGGACGAGGCCGCCCAGTCTGGCCTTGGCCCGGAAGCGGGTGATGAACAGGTCCATCTCTTTCATTTTCCGCTCGTCGTTGATCCGCGTTTTTTCGTAGATCTCCTCTTCGGCCGCGATCTGCTCGTAATACTTGCCCGTGTCCCCCTCGACCTTCCGCGCTTTCCTCCGGTGGATGCCGAGGACGTGGGTGACGACGTTGTCCATGAAACTGCGGTCGTGGGTGATGAGGAGGAGCTCGCCTGGCCAGGCGGCAAGGAACCGCTCCAGCCAGCGGATGGAAGTGATGTCGAGGTAGTTGCTCGGCTCGTCGAGGAGGAGCATCTGGAAGTCGCCGACGAGGACCTTGGCCAGGTTGAGCCGGACCTGGTAGCCGCCCGAAAGCTCGGTCGGGCGTTTCTCCAGGTCGGCCGCTGCGAAACCGAGGCCGAACAGGACCTTTTCGACCCGCCAGATCTCGTTGTGGGCGTCGTGGGGGAGGGCCTTGGCCGCTTCGGCCAGGACGGTCGGCTCGGTGAACTTCAGCCACTGCTCGACGTAGCCGATGCGGTATTTCCGCGGTTTCGTGATCGTCCCCGCATCCGGCTCCTCCTCGCCGGTGATCATCCTGAAGAGCGTCGTCTTGCCGTGGCCGTTACGGCCGACGACCCCGACGCGCTCCTTGCGGTTGACCTTGAAGCTGATCGAGTCGAAGAGCCCCTGCTTGCCGTAGCTCTTCGACAGATTATCGACGATGATCATAGGGAGATACCCGCCTGTTTCAAAAGACCATTATAGCAGACCGGTTCCGCTTACTTCTTCGCGCTCACGCCCTTGACGACCTTGGTCTGGTGGGCCCCCTTGGTCGTATGCACCCGGAAACCGTCTTCCCCGGCAAACCAGACTTCCGAAAGGATGTAGACCGTAAAATATTCCGTGTACGACGGCTCGAAGTCCCCGACCTCGTCGAAGACGAGCTGGGGCTCGGCGACGGGCGGCTTGGGCTGAGCCAGACGCTCGGTGAAGGTGACCGGAAATTCCTTGCCGGTCGCTTCCTGCCGGAGCGTGAGCTGTCCCTCAGCCGCCTTCATCACGGTGTAATCGCCCGCCGGGAGCTTCTTGCCGCCCGCCTGGAACTTGAACGGGATCTTGAACGTGCCCTGGGCGAAGGTCGAAGCGGCGCCTGCGACGAGCAGGACAACCAAGGTCACGATCGCCGCCATCGCGGTGCGTTTCATTTCGTGCCTCCTTCTCAGACGGTGACATCGGCCGGATAGGCCGGGATCGGATCAGACGTGTCCGGAACGCCGCTCTTGACGGCGTCTTCCATGGCCTCGACGAACGTGTCGATCTCTTCTAGGGTCGTATAGACGTTGGGCGAGACCCGCAGGGCCTGGTAATCGAAGACCGAGTTCGGCGGGGCGCCGCCGACGAGTGGGACGACGATGATCCTGTAGTTGGTTCTCATGAAGCCGGCCAGCGCCCGGACGTCGATCCCCTCGATGTTGACCGCCATGACGCCCCAGGCCTGGGCCGGCTCGCTCGTGTCCGTCAGGACCTTGATCCGGGGGTGAACCCTGAGGGCGTTGACCCAACGCAGGTTCAGGTAGCGCAACCGAGCCGCCTTGCGCTCGGCCCCGATGGCCTGGTGGAAGGCCAGAGACTCGCCGAGCGCCGCCCGGATGGCCCAGGGGTGGGTCCCGATGGACTCGAACTTGCGGATGTCGTTGTCCTGCTGCTCCGGGGCGGCCTGGAGCGGCCAGAACCGCGGGATCATGTCCTTACGGACGTAGAGGCAGCCGTTACCGAGAGGGGCCAGGAGCCACTTGTGGAGGCTTACGCCATAGGCATCGCACTCGAGGTCGCGCAGCTTGAACGGAAATTGCCCCAGGGCGTGGGCCCCGTCGACGATGGTGACTATCCCCTTGGACCGGGCCAGACGGGAGAGCCTCTGGACGGGGAACAGCTGGGCCGTAAGGTTCGTGATGTGGCAGAAGTGGAAGACCTTGGTCTTCGGCGTGATGGCCTTCTCGAACATTTTAAAAAGGAAATCCTGGGTCGCGGGCACGGGGAACTGGACGCGCGTGATCTTGATCCCTTCCCGCCGCATGCGCTGGTCCCAGGTCGTCAGCATGCGTGGGTAGTCCTGATCGGTCGTGACGACCTCGTCGCCGGCCTTGAGGTCGATCCCGTTGATCGCGATCTGCAAAGCCTCGCTGGCGCCGCGCGTAAGGGCCATCTCCTCGCGATCGCAGCCGAATTCGTTGGCCATCCGCCGGCGGAGCGTTTCGCTGTTCCCCGCGACCATGCCCTGGTAATGAACGGGCAACATGTTGATCATGTCCATGTAGCGGAAGACCGATTCCAGCGCGACCCGGGGCATCGGGGCGGTGAAGCCGTTGTTGAGGTTGATGAGCGAGCGGTCCAGCTTGAAGGCCAGCTGGATCTCTCGCCAGTAGAACTCGTCTTTGGCCACTTCCTCCGGCGTCATCTTCGCGACCGACTGGGTCGCGGCCTCGACCCGCGCGATGTGTCTCGGATCGAACGCCAGGGCGGCCGTTCCGAAAGCGCCGGCCGTGCGCAGGAAAGTTCTCCGACTCCACATCTTCGATTTCATCTCGGTCCTCCTTGGATAAGGGCTCATGTCCTCCCGTGCGGACATCGGAGGGATTGTAATTCAGGTCTTAAGATGCCGTCAAGGATGGCGGCGAAGCAGGCCATGACCACATAGGCCATTCGACCCTGGCGACGATGTTCCCCGCGGTCCCGCCTTGCCGGTC
>MEXZ01000142.1:1595-4247 GCA_001773855.1 Candidatus Aminicenantes bacterium RBG_13_64_14 | reverse complement strand
GGGAAGTTCCCGGTCTACAAGCTCGCCGTCATGGCGGCGCTGGCGCTCTTCTGGACCGCTTGCGCCGCGGGCCCGAAGAGGCCGCGGACAGAGCCCACGCCGGCCGCTGCCTCGGAGCGCGTCGGGCCTTGGGACATCACTATCGCCCTCTATGAACCGGCCCTCTACGGACCCGAACGCGCGCTCGAGGATCTGATCAGGGAATACCGCCTCCGCCTGGAGAAAGGAAAGCTCGAGGGGGCCCGGCTGCTGGCCATTAAAGCCCAAAGGCGCCTCGAGCTATGGGTCGGGCGGCGGATGGTGAAGGCCTACAGAGTCCAGCTGGGCATCGTGCCGCGCGGCGGCAAGATGCGTCAAGGAGACCGGATGACCCCGGAGGGGGACTACTTCATATGCGCCCATTCGGGAAGCACCTACTACCTCGCCCTCTGGATATCCTATCCGAACCTGGCGGACGCGCGCCGGGGGCTTTTGGAAAGATTGATCACTCCCCGGGAATTCGAAGAGGTGGCGAGAGCCCTCAAGGAAGGCCGCTGCCCGCCCCAGCGCACGAGGCTAGGGGGCGACCTGCTCGTCCACGGTCAGCCCCGGGAGTACGCGGAGGAGCTCGCCGCGTCTCACAGGGAAAGCCCCGGCCCGCTCCGGAGCGGGCTCAAAGTCGGCGACACCGATCCCGCGACAATCAAGGAGTTCCAGGACTGGACGGAAGGGTGCATCGCCCTTTTCAACCCCGATATCCGCGAGCTCTACGAACATGTTCCCGACAGAACGCCGATCAGGATCGTCGCCGACGGCCCGATCACTCCCCCGCGCCCCGCCCCGCGCCGGAAAGGCCAGAGGCCTCCCGGATAGTTTGCAGAGCTAACGCCTGACGGAATAAAGGCCTGGGCCGTGGGACGGGTGCCCTTCAATAAGCCCGTTCGACCGGCTTATCGCCGTAGGTGATCAGGTCGTCGATCCGGATGTATTCACCCGGCCTCGGGTTCAAGACCCGAAGCTTGATCGCGTGTTTTCCGGCGGGAAGAAGATAGGCCCAGGAGATCTCGAGCTTCCGGACGAGGTCGTCGACCGGCAGGTTGATGATCACTGGCGGCCGGTCGTCGAGCATGAGTTCCACTTGGAAGACATAGGAGTCCTTGCCGGCATCGACCATTTTCGAGGGCTGTCCGGTCAGGACATAGCCCGTGCCCTCGAAGCTCACCTCGGCCGAAGTTTCAAGCTGGAGGCCCAATCTCTTCCGCTCGACGGGATAGCATCCCGCGAAGCTGATTTCGAGCGGGACCTCTTTGATCGGCTGTAGGGGCAGACGGATCATTTCCCCTTCCACGCTCCCGCCGTTCTTGCGGACCATCGCCAGGGCCTGATCCAATCCTATTTCGTAGACCTTGTTGAGCGACATCGTGGTGTAAGCGAAGGGCTTGTCTTCGATGGGCTTGACCGGGTCTCTCCAAACCGCCGGGATCCCGTTGTACCCGAGCACAGTCCCCAGAATGCCGCCGGCGCTGGCCGGGTTGCAATCCGAGTCCTGGCCGCATCGCGTGGCGATCTGGAGCGTCCTGCTGAAATCGCCGCGGCCGTAGAGCAGGCCGATGACCACGTAGGCCCCGTTGACGCGGGCGTCGATATTGCCGGGGTTGAAGACAAAGTCGGGGCAACCGACGTCCTGGGCCCATTTTCGTTCCACCTCGAACCAGGCTTTTTTCCAGTCGTTCGGGTCGGCGCGGTAGCAGTCGATGACGGCCCTGATGCACTGGGCGAAACCGGATTCCGGCGGCAGGATCTTCAACCCCTCCTCGACCACGTATTCGACGTCGCCGCTGACGAAGGCCAGGCTGTACATGGCCGCCATGTAAACGCCGCCATACCAGCCGTCGCCGTAGTTCATGATGTGGCCGACCCGGTCGCAGACTTCCGCCCCCGCGTTGACCATCCCCGGAGTCATGAGCCCGGCGAAATCGGCTTCGATCTGGAAGTCGATATCGTCGGCATGCGGCGTGTTCGCCCAGTGGCCCGAGGCCGGCGGCAGGATCCCGTTGAGAATGTTGTAGCGAGCGGCCTGGTTGGCGTGCCAGAGAGGGTAGCCGGCCTGGGCAAACGCGCGCGCATGGCTGGCCGCCGGCGCGTCGATGCCTTCCCGGGCCATGACGTCGACGAAGGTCAGGTCCATGTAAACGTCGTCGTAAAGCCCGGGAGACTTTTCGAACCTCATGGCGACGAGAGAATCGTCCCAGGGGATGGTCTGGTAATCCTGTATCATCGCGCCCTGGTAGCGGAACTCGGTAGGGCCCCCGAACGTGCACCCGATGACCTGGCCGGCCCAGCCGCCCTTGATCTTGTCCATGAGTGCCGTCCGGGTCAGCTCCGTTTTGAGTCCGGCCGGCCCGCCTGATTTTTCGGGCGGACCGCAGGCGGCGCCCAAGAAGAACAAGGACAGGGGCAGGATCGGGACGAGGTGTTTCTTCATTCCGCCGCTAATCCCATCTCCTTGATGATGTGCGTCGCGCCGCCGAACTTGTCGGTCACCCAGAGGACGTAGCGGAGGTCGACGCTGATCGAGCGCTGCAGCTCGGGGATGATGTAGTAATCGCCGATGACGCTCTCGTAGGTCATGTCGAAGATGATGCCGACCTGTTCGCCCTTGGCGTTGAACGT
>MEXZ01000142.1:0-1587 GCA_001773855.1 Candidatus Aminicenantes bacterium RBG_13_64_14 | reverse complement strand
CGGAGTTGCCTCCGGTGACGTTCGTCGTGTTCAAGAAGCACGCCGGGACGTCCTTGAGCCGCGCGTCCATATAGGGCCCGAAATCCTTGGCCTTCCAAAGGTCTTTGATCTTGGCCGGCACCTTGAAAGGAAAGACACCCGTGTCCTTCTCGATGACTCCCCCGACGGTCGTCTGGGGAAGGTAGGTGACGGCGTCCCGCGGCTGGTAGCCCATGACGGGGCCGTAGGTGAATCGGATGGTCCCGTTGGCGTCGGGGGGATATGTCCCCTTTTTCATCTCGATAATGGCCGCTTCGTAGGCCATCTTGAAGTCGGCCCCTTCGCGGCCCATGCCCTTGCCCTCCTCGCGGAGGACCTTGAGCTCCTTCTCCATCCCCGCGGCGAGCTTGAGGAAGGGATCGTCGACCGCGGCCAGCTGGGCCGGCTTGCGGCCGAGGAGCTCGAGCCTCTTGGTGGGATCGCCCAAGGCGGTTTTGGCATACATCCCGTCCACGCGCGCGGCGATATCCGCCGCGCCGCCGGCGGCCAGGTCCCTCAGCGAGGCGGGCCATTTGGCTTCGTCCGGATGGGCGGCTTTGAGCCGCTTGAGGGTCCACTTGAGGAGTTCCTTGTCGGTCGCGAAAACATAGCCGCGCTCCGCCAGTTGGATGCCCTGTTTGAGCCGGGGCAGGTTCCGCTCCTGGTAGGCCTGCTCTCTGTCCTTGTCGGGCTTCTGAAGTTCGCCCACGGCGCGGAGGATGTTGTAGGCCTGGGAGAGGACGATCGACCCGCCGAGGACGCCGTTCAGGAGCTCCGTCCTGGCGCCGAACGCTTTCTGCCTGGCCTGGAAGGCTTCGAGAGCGGCCGGGGCCCCGCCGAACTTCTTGGCCCGGGCGGGATCGGCGTTAATCCAGTCCAGGAGTTCCTTCTCCTGGGCGGCCTTCTTGGCGAGGAGGTCATATTTCAGGAAGCCCTCGAGCTTCCCCTGCATGTTTTTCAGACCGTTGTAGAGCCCCTTGACCTGCGCGGCATAGCGGATCTCGACTTCTTTGTCGGCTTTTCCGGCATCTTCATAGAAGCGGATGAGATCTTGAATATCCTTGATCCTCTTGGTCATGTTCTCCTGGTCGGCCTTGAGTTCGGGAAGCGCGTAATTGCGATAGGTCCGGCCGGGATAGCCCATGACGAAGGTGAAGTCGCCCTCTTTGAAGCCGTTGAGAGAGATCTTCAGCCAGGCTTTGGGCTTATAGGGGACGTTCGTCGGGCTGTAATCGGCCGCCGTGCCGTCCGGGGCGACGTAAGCGCGCAGGAAGGAGAAGTCGCAGGTGTGGCGCGGCCACATCCAGTTGTCCGTCTCCCCGCCGAAGTTGCCGAGGTCCTGCGGTGGAGCGTAAACGAGCCGGACGTCACGGATCTGCTTGAACGTGGTGAGATAATAGGAATTACCGCTGTACATCGCGGCTAGCGTGCAGCGCAGGTCTTTGCCGGCCTTTTCGCCCGCGGCGATGAGCTCCTTCTGGGCCTTGTCGTAGGCGTCGTAGCGCTCGCGCGGCGTCATGCCGGACTTGAAATAGGCATTGACCTTGGCCGTCACGTCCTCATAGCCGA
>MEXZ01000141.1:8851-9643 GCA_001773855.1 Candidatus Aminicenantes bacterium RBG_13_64_14 | reverse complement strand
AGGACTGGGGCTTGAGCTCGGCGCGGATCCTAGCCACCGTGTCCTTGTGGATCCGGCCGGTCCCGGCGAAGACGTCGGCGACCACGGCCGCGCCGACGTGGTGGTAGACGAACCCTTCCACGTAGGCGTTGTTGGGGTTGCCGATGGGCCCGTAGTTGTAGATCATGCCCTTGGCCCCGTGGGCGGCGGCGTTCTTGAGCTTATATTGGTGGAAGGAATAGGGCCGCCATTTCATGAACAGGTCGAGCGTTTTCTCGCCCGGCCCGACAGGCACTTCGGAATCCATGAGCACGATCTTGCCCTTGACATCGACGCCCTTGTAGTCGTCGTAGCCGAGCTCGGGAGCGGTGACGCCGTAGCCGACGTAGACGACCTCGGCTATGACCTCGCCCGACCCGGACGTCCCGCCGGGGATGAACTCATCCTCGTACTTGTAGTATTTCTTGACGGCGCCGTTCTTCCCGTAGGGCATATGCAGGACGCACACGCCGCCCGGGTAGACGGTCGTATAAGGATTGGGGAAATTCTGCCTGTAGGTCCCGTTGTCGCCCGCCGGTTGGACGCCCCAGCCCTTGAGCAGGGACTCGACCCAAGCGCCGCAGGCCTCGTACTCCTTGGTTCCAGTCAATCTCCCGCCGAACTTCTCGGAGACGAGCTCCTTGACGTAGTCGTAAAGGGGTTGGCTCTGGATGAGATGCATGGCCTCGAGGATCTTGGCTTCATCGGTCGCCGGGGGCGCGGTTTGCTGGGAAATGAGGCTTAGCCCCGTGACCGCGAGAATTAAAATTACTG
>MEXZ01000141.1:8149-8792 GCA_001773855.1 Candidatus Aminicenantes bacterium RBG_13_64_14 | reverse complement strand
GCTATTTTACGTTCGCGCCCCCTCCAAGTCAAAGGACTTCCGCGGCCGGAGCGCCCTCCTCGAGTTTGATTCGCCCCCCCGTTTCTGCTATTTTGTCGTCTTCGAAGACTCTACAGGAGGTTTTCATGACCCGAAATATTCTCCCCATGCTCGTCACCGCGAGTATCTTCCTCGCCGGAGTGGCCCTCGCCCAGACCCCGGCCGCCAATCCCAAGGTCCTGTTCAAGACGACCAAGGGCGACATCACCATCGAGCTCTACCCGGCCAAGGCGCCCATCACCGTCAAGAACATCCTGGATTATGTCGGCGACAAGTTCTATGACGGGCTCATCTTCCACCGGGTCATCCCCGAATTCATGATCCAGACCGGCGGCCTGACGGTCGAGATGAGCTCGAAATCCGGCCGGGCCCCCATCAAGAACGAGTCCGGCAACGGCCTGAAGAACAACCGCGGCTCCGTGGCCATGGCCCGGACCCAGGAGCTCGACAGCGCCACCAGTCAGTTCTACATCAACCTCGTGAACAATTCCCAGCTGGACGACATGAAATACTGCGTCTTCGGCAAGGTCGTCGCCGGGATGGACGTCGTCGACGCCATCGCCAAGGTGCCCACGGGAAGCAAGCGCGGCCACGGCGACGTCCC
>MEXZ01000141.1:7785-8066 GCA_001773855.1 Candidatus Aminicenantes bacterium RBG_13_64_14 | reverse complement strand
GCCGCTGTAAAAGCCGGAAACGGGCGTTGTTCGACACGATTTTCTCCTTCCTGCACCTGGGCGGCCTTCTTGTCGCCGTCGCCTACGCGGTCGTATCCCTCGTCCGGGGCAACGCCTCCCGCTTCGCCCTCATTCTGGCCCTCCTCGTCGTCTACTACCTCTTCATCCTCCACCCCGCCGTAAAGAAAGAGATCAACCGGCGCAGGTTGCTCAAGAAATAAAGAGGGCGCTTGCCGCGGGGCCGGCATTTACTTTTGGGGGGGAAGGGGCTATCATCTTCG
>MEXZ01000141.1:633-7751 GCA_001773855.1 Candidatus Aminicenantes bacterium RBG_13_64_14 | reverse complement strand
CTCGCCTCTCTCTTTCTGACCCTCGCTTTTCTGGCGCAGGGCTGGTGGCCGGCCGCCATCTTGTTCGCCGTCCTCGCCTCCGCCTTCACCTATTTCTTCCGCGACCCCGACCGGGTCCCGCCGCCGGGCGATCATCTCCTCGTGTCGCCCGCGGACGGCGAGGTCCTCGGCATCGACGCCCTCCCCTCCCTCCCCGACCTGACCGGCCCCGTCAATAAGATCACCATTTTTCTTTCCCTCTACGACGTCCATCTCGTCCGCTCGCCCCTCACGGCGACCGTCGTCCGCTCCGACTACCACCCCGGCAAGTTCCTGCCCGCCTACAAGCCCGAGGCCGGCGCACATAACGAATCGAACACCCTGGTCCTCAAGGGCGGCGTGACGGACCTGGTCATGAAGATGATCGTCGGCGTCGCCGCCCGCCGCATCAAGTGCTTCGTCAAGGCCAGCGCGGCTGTCGCCCGCGGGCAGAAGGTCGGCCTGATGTACTTCGGGTCGCGGGTCGAGATCACCCTGCCGCAAAACGTCACCATAAAAGTCGGACTTCACCAGAAGATGAAGGCCGGCGAAACCGTCATCGCCGAGGTCCAGCCATGAAAGCAAAGAAACCGTCCAAGGGCCTTTTGGTCCTGCCCAGTCTGTTTTCCCTGACCAACCTGTTCTTCGGCTTCATGAGCGTCCTCCTGACCTTCCAAGGGCGCTACAGGATGGCCGCGTTCCTGATCATCATCGCCGCGCTGATGGACGGGCTGGACGGGCTGGTCGCCCGGGCGACGCACACGCCGTCCGACTTCGGGGTCGAACTCGATTCCCTGGCCGACGCCGTTTCCTTCGGGCTGGCGACGTCGGTGCTCCTTTATTTCTGGGGCATGGAGATGGCCGGACCGCCGGCCGTTTTCTTCAGCTTCATCTTCCTGACGGCCGGCGTCCTCCGGCTGGCCCGCTACAACGTCCGCAGCCGGGTCCCCTCGGACCGGAAGCATTACCAGGGATTGACGGTGCCCTCGGCGGCCATGTTCATGGCCGCGGTCGTCAATTTCCACCCCGTCCCGCTGGCCACGCGGCAATCCGGCTTCCTCGTGGCCGTCCTGACCCTCGTCGTCTCTCTGTGCATGGTCAGCACGTTCCCCTACCGGAATTTCGTCAAGACCTTCATCGGCCACCGGATCGATATCCGGACCGCCCTCTTCCTCTCCGTCTCGCTCTTCGGCGTGCTTTTCTACACGCGCATCTTCCTCCTCCTCTACTTCGGGCTGAACGTCCTCTCCGGCCCGACGGTCGCCCTCGTCCGGGCTTTCCGGAAACAGCCCCGAAAAAAACCGGAGCCGAAAGTCATCCCTTCATGACGACGCCTGCAGGATGGGACGACTCAAGCTGACCATCGACCCGGGGGCCGGCCGCGGAAAATCGCGGAGACGGATCAACGGGGCGCGCGTCGCCGCGGCCCTTGTCCTTCTCGCCTGCGCCGCCGCCGCTCTCGTCTTCGTCATCCGCGCCGTCTTCCCGCCGGAAGCGGCCGCGCCGGACGGGCCTGCGCCGTCGGGACCCGCCGAGGCCGCGATCGTCCCGGCCCCCGCGGCCCCGGCGCTCGAAGAGGAGAGAATCGTCATCCCCCTGAGGTCCAGCCTGGCCGACCTGCTCAAGAGGCGCGATTTCGACAACGTCGAGATCCACAGGATCAAGGAAGCCGTCAAGCCCGTCTACGACCTGGGCAAGATCCGGGCGGGACAGCAGCTGCGGCTGGCCTCCCTGCCGGGCGGGCCGTGGAAAACGCTCGAATACGATATCGACGAAACGCGCTTCCTCGTCGTCCACAACGACGAAGACGGGATCAAGGCGGAGGTGAAGCTCGTCCCCTTCGAGGTCCGGCCGGCCTTCGCCTGGGGCGTCATCGAGGACAGCCTGATCGGGGCCCTCAACAAGGCCGGCGAGGAGGACAGTCTGGCCCTCGACCTCGTCGAACGCTGTTTCGGCTGGGACATCGATTTCAATACCGACCTGCGCAAGGGAGATTCCTTCCGGATCTACGTCGAGAAAAAATACCTGGACGGCCGTTTCGCCGGATACCGCGACATCCTGGCCGCCGAGTTCACGAACGACGGCAACGTCTTCCAGGCCTTCCGCTTCACCTATCCCGATACCAAGGCCTCCGACTATTACGACGAGAACGGCGGCTCCCGAAGGAAGGATTTTCTGCGCTCGCCCATCAAGTTCAGGACGCCGCGCATCACCTCGCGATTCTCCTCCAGCCGCTTCCATCCGATCTACAAGATCTACCGGCCGCACTACGGCGTCGACTACGCGGCCCCCATCGGGACGGAGGTCCAGGCGACGGCCGACGGGGAAGTGACCTTCGCCGGCCGGGACGGCGCGGCCGGCAACACGGTCAAGATCAGGCACAAGAATTCCTATGAGACGGCCTATCTCCACCTGAGAGGTTTCGGGAAGGGCGTCCGCAAGGGCGCCGAGCTCAAGGGGGGGGACACCGTCGGGTTCGTGGGTTCATCGGGGGACTCGACGGGGCCCCACCTCGACTACCGGATCTACTACCACGGCGGTCCCGTCAACCCGCTGGGGCACAAGTTCAAGCCGGCCGACCCGTTGCGCAAGGAATTCTTGGATGTTTACAAGAAGGAGGTCGAGCGGCTCCGTCTCGCCCTCGAAGTGCCCCGGCTTTCCCGGACCTTATTCCCCTCGATCAGTTTTTGATCGTCCCGCTCTCTTTTCCCGTCCCGCCCTTGTCGTTCGAGCCGGCGGAGGAACGGCCGGAGCTGCTCCCTGCCCCTGAGGAGACTGAGGCGCCGGACGAACCGGACGAACCGGAACCGACAGCGGCCGTCGAGCC
This sequence comes from Candidatus Aminicenantes bacterium RBG_13_64_14, assembly GCA_001773855.1. GTDB lineage: Bacteria > Acidobacteriota > Aminicenantia > Aminicenantales > Saccharicenantaceae > RBG-16-66-30. Next base: position 4,906 of record MEXZ01000141.1, on the reverse strand, counting down.
GGACGGCCCGTAGCTGACGCCTTGAGATGTCAGGTGCGGGACGATGCCCGAACCGCGCGCCCTGTCCTGGGAGGAGATATTCAGCTCGGGGCAGCGGACTTCGTTCTTCTGGCTGGAATATTCGATGTGAACGCCCAGTTCGCGGGCGATGCGGACGTCGGGGTTCCAGTCGCGGAAGCGGACGGCGGGACTGTCGTTCCTCCTGACCGGCGTCGCCGGGCGCTCGGGCGCCAGGGGGACGGCAACGAAGTTCCTGCCTTCGATCTGCTTCGCGGCCGGGTCCTCCCGCCTTTGCGGACTCACGGCCGGACTGTCGACACCGCGGAAAATCCTGGCGGCCGCGCGCTGCGGGTCGGCGGGGCGGCGCAGGATTCCGGACTCCTTGGCCGGAGGCGCGCCGGCTTTGGGAACTTCCTGCCAGGTCATCGCTTTTTCATTGACCGCGCGGGCTTTGAGGTCGCCCTTGGCGACGAATACGAGATGCCCGGGGACGGCGCTCGCCGAATCCCGGATCCGGACATCGCCCTGCTTGTAAGCGGCGGTCACTTTCTTGAGGGCGCCCTTGAGCTCAGAGGGAACGGGATAGGCGGCCGCGCCCGGCTGCTTGAGCTGGTCTTTCCGGACGACCTTCAAGGCCGGCCTCCAGGGCGCCCCCGGGCCGCCTTCCACGCAGGGCCAGTTATAGCCCCAAGCTCCGTCGAGATAGTTGAAGCCGGCGCCGTAATAGGAGTAGGCGCCGCCCATCCAATCGTAAAGGCCCCACGGCCGCCAGCCGGCGTACCCGAAATAAAAATCCCACGTCGCCCAGGCCGGCGCGAACATCGATCCGGGGAGCCAGACCCAGCCGTGCTTCTTATCCCATTGCCAAATGCCGAGGTGATAGGGGATCCAGCCCCAGGGTTCCTGGGGCACCCAGAACATCTGCCCTCCGCTCATGGCCCATTGACCGTAGTAATAGGGTTGCCAGCCCCAGGGATACATTCCGTTGTCGACGAAGGGGCGCCAGATGTAGCCGTACATGTCATCCCAGAGCCATTCGCCATAGAGGCTGCCGTAGTTCTGGGCGAAGTAGAAGACGGCGCCGGGGAGTTTCTGGATGGGCTTGGGCAATGCGGTCAGGCCCTCGTGGAGGTCCTCGAAATGGGCGTTGACCTCTTTGTTCCAGAGGTCGAAGGCGGTGCCCTCGATGGCGGGAGCGAGCTGGAACTGACTGTCCTTCCGGACGATCAGCCGCTCGCCCTTCCTGACGGTCTGGTCATCGAGGAGTCTCTCGCTCGCCCCGAATCGCATTTGGGCCTTGCCGTACTTCACCTGGGTTTCGGTCGAGCCGTCCTCGGCCGCGGTGACGAGGGCGACCGCGTTGTGCTTCAACTTGACGGCCGCATTGGGGGTCAGCACCTGGAATATTTCGCGGCCGTCGTACTCCCTGTACATGACATAGATCCGGCCCTCGTCGAGGGCCAGGTTGGAGATCTGCTCGAGGCTGCTCAAGCTGCGGGCCAGGATCGTCTCGACCCGGACTACGGTGTTGAAGTCGAGCCGGACGACCGTCCCGGTGTCGAACTGGATCTCGCAGCGCCGGTCGGCCGAGGTCCGGACCGTGTCGCCGGGGCCGACGGGCAGGTTCAGGACGGCCTGTTCGGGAACCGATTGCCCCTCACGCAGGACGATCGGGTCCGTCCCCTCGGGCGTCGCCTCGATGTAGCTGATGTGGCCGTAGTAAAAATTCTTCGGGCCGTTGAGGACCTTGTAATGATCGGCCGCCCACAGCCCGGAAGATGCGACCAGAAAAACCATCCCTAAAACGACTTTTCGAAAACCCCCATTTTTCATGGCCGTCTCCTCGTTTTCAGGCATTTCACATCATCTATAGTAGCACTTTTCGTGCCAATCGCTCTGCCTGGACGGCAAGTTCAACTCGGTCCCCTTTGTCCTTTCCTGGGGACAGCCCACCTTGTGGGCAGTCCTAATTGGGGATTGCCATCCCCAATTAGGACTGTCCCTCTTTGGCTTCCCGGCGTGGGAGTCGTAGCGATTGACAAGCGCGGAAGGCGGCCCCTACAATAGGCACGCCGACCGAGTTATCAGATGCACCGCCCGAAGTTTCGCAACCCCGTGCCCACCGTCGACATCATCATCGAAGTCATGGACGGCCGGAAAAGGCGGGGCATCGTCCTCATCGAGCGCAAGAACCCCCCGCCCGGCTGGGCCCTGCCCGGCGGCTTCGTCGACTACGGCGAGACGCTCGAGGCGGCCGCGGTCCGGGAAGCCCGCGAGGAGACAGAGCTCGACGTCGAGCTCTGCGGCCAGTTCCACGCCTACTCCGATCCCGCGCGAGACCCCAGGCTGCACACGGTATCGACGGTTTTCATCGCCCGGGCCGAAGGCGCGCCGAAGGCCGGCGACGACGCCCGAAACGCAGCGGTGATCGACCCCCGAGATCGCGATGTTCCCCTGGCTTTCGACCATCGGAAAATCCTCGATGATTATCTCGAATTCAAGAAAGGGCGTGACCCATGGCTGAACTCGACGACAAGAAAAGGCCTCCGGACAAAGACGCCGACCTCGCCGAAGCCGCCCGGGTCTTCGGCCCGTTCGAAGCGGACTTAATCAGGAACATCCTCGAAAGCCACGGCATCGTCTCGATCGTCCGCGGCCGCACGGCGCCCTTCGTCTATCCGTTCACCGTCGACGGGCTGGCCGAGTTCAAGGTCATGGTCCAGGAAAAGGACCTGGAAAAAGCCAAGGACCTGCTGGCCGCTAGGCCCGCCGCGGATGAAGAAAACGGCTCGGGAAAGGCCGGCTGACCACGTCCCCCGACCGACCCCCCAACTCCTAGTCCCCTCCCTCTGATCATGGCCCTTATGTAGGGTTCCCGTTTTTTAGTCTTTTTTTGGGCTTTTATTGCTTGACTTTTGCTATTTTCTCTCATATATTTGGGAAGAAACGGGACAAACCGGGACGCAAATAGATGGCCAACGTTTTGATCGGCAGCTACACCGCGCGGCTGGACGCGTCCGGGCGCATTAAAATTCCGGAGAAATTCCGCGAGGTCATCGAGCAGATTTACGGCAAGGACCTCTTCGTCACCTCGCTCTCCGACGATTCGATCAAGGTCTATCCCCTGTCCGTTTGGCTCTCGATGACGGACCTCACGGCCGAGGGCGCCGTCCATCTTCGTCCCGATGTCCGCAAGTTCATGCTCCGCGTTAACAGGCATGGCTCGCGGCACGAGCTCGATTCCAAGGGACGGGTCCTGATCAGCCAGGCCCTCAGGGAAAAAGCCAAGCTCCGGGACGAAGTCGAAGTCCTGGGCCTCTCGAACCATCTGGAGATTTGGAACAAGGACGTTCTCGACGGAACTCTCGAGGAGAAACCGCTCTCGGACGAGGATTTCGAGAGCATCGCCCGCCTCATCCCTCGAGGAAAGCCGGAATGACGGAGCTAGGACATTGTCCAGTCCTGCCGACGGAAGTCCTTGAGTTCCTCGATGCGGGGCGGGAAGGGACTTACGTCGACTGCACCCTGGGTCTGGCAGGGCATGCCTGCGCCATCCTGGAGAGGAATCCCCGTTCCCGGCTGATAGGCCTGGACCGCGACGAGCAGTCCCTGGAGAAGGCCCGGGAGAGGCTCGCGGATCACGCCGGAAGGGTCAAGCTCTTCCACGCGGATTTCAAGTGCCTCCCCGAGCTCGGGATCCCCTTCAAGAAAGTCCGGGGGGTCCTCGTCGACCTGGGAATTTCATCCTTCCAGCTGGATTCCCCGGAGCGGGGATTCAGCTACACCCACGAAGGGCCTTTGGACATGCGTATGGACCTGAGAAACAAGACGACGGCCGGGAAGATCCTCCACACCTACCCGGAGCAGAAGCTGGCCGAAATTTTCGCCAAGTACGGAGAGCTCGCCCAGACCCGGCGGCTGGCCCGGGATATCGTCCACCTGCGCAAGCTCGGCCGGCTCGAAACGACATCCGACCTGAGAATCCTCACCGAAGAGGTCTATCGGTGGCGTCCGCAGAGAGGGCGGATCCATCCGGCGGCCAAGGCCTTCCAGGCGCTCCGCATCGAGGTCAACCAGGAGCTCGAAGGGCTCGGCCCGTTCATCGAGGAGACGGTGCGGCTCTCGACCCCGGGAACGCGCTTCGTCGCCATCTCTTTCCACTCGCTCGAGGACCGAATCGTCAAGCACTCGTTCGCCGGCCTGGCCTCCTCGTCCGACCGCGCTCCCCTTCTTTCGATCCTGACCCGGAAACCGGTCATGGCCGGCGAGGCTG
>MEXZ01000141.1:0-610 GCA_001773855.1 Candidatus Aminicenantes bacterium RBG_13_64_14 | reverse complement strand
GCAGGCCATCGAAACGCTCAAGGTGCGCAAGGCCGCCCTTCTCGATCCGGCGCGGGTCGAGAAGATCGCCCGGGAATCCCTGGGACTCATCGACCCCAAGGACGACGAAGTCATCTACGAGAAACGGGACACGTCCCGCTGAGGCGCGGCCGATGAGGACATTCTACGAAAGCGACATCCGGAAGCGGACCCTGGTCCTGAGCTTCATCCTGGCCGCCTGGGCGGCCGTCGTGGCCCTCCGGCTCGTCCAGATCCAGGTCTTCGGCCACGCCCGGGCCAAGTCGGCCGTCCTCGACCAAAATCGGGACAAGATCACGATGGAGCCCCGGCGGGGCACGATCTTCGACCGCAACGGCGAGATCCTGGCCTGCAGTCTTCCCGCCGTATCGGTCAATATCCGGCCGGTCGAGAAAGAAACGCCGGCCGGCGAGCGGAACAAGGTCCGCACGCTCCAAGGCCTTCTCGGCCTGTCTGAGAAAGACGTTTCCTACATCCTGGGCCGGCTGGAGGACAACAGCCCCTTCACCTACGTGAAAAAGAAGATCTCCGAGGAGGATGCGGCCCGGGTCATGGCCTTGAAGCTTCCGGGCGTCGAGTTCGAGCCGGCGAC
>MEXZ01000140.1:5795-8181 GCA_001773855.1 Candidatus Aminicenantes bacterium RBG_13_64_14 | reverse complement strand
CTTTCGGCTGGGGCCCGAGATCTTTTTGTCCGTCACCGGCCCGTTGATGCAGCCTTGGCAGAACAACAGGTCGAGGAACTGGGAGCGGATCTTTCCCTCCTGGAGCTGCCTCACGGCCCGCATGGCCTCTTCGGCCCCCGATTCGACCACGTGGTCCAGGTTCAGGAGGTCCTGATCAAAGCCGGCGCACTTGCTCATGCCTCCGCTAATGCTCAGGATTCGTCCCAGACTGCTCGGCGGACCGTCGAACTCCGACGGCTCTTGCGCTTCGCGGTCGATCCCCCTCGCCTCGAGGAGGCTCGTGATGTTGTGGTAGATCAGGACATAATCGATGGCCTTTTTCCCAAAGCGGTCCATGCGCTCCCAGATCCTGGAAATGCAGGACCCGACAAAGACGACCTTCGTCTCGGCCCCCCTGAGGCGTTTGACCGCCAGGCCGCAGGCGATCATCGGGGATACGATCGGCACGAGCCGGTCGGCCAAATGGGGCGCGAACTTCTCGATATAATAGACCAAAGAGGGGCAGAACGAGGAAATCCAGGAGGTCTCCGTGTTCCGGGCGAGCCAGGAGCGGTAGGCCCCGGCCACGAGGTCCCCCCCGACCGCGGACTCCCAGACCTCGGAGAAGCCGAGCTTCTTAAGAGCGGTGACGAGCTGGCCGGGCGTGCCCCGTTCGAGGACCGCCGGAAAAGTGGGATCCAGGCAGACGACGACCTTCTGGCCGGAGTCGAGAAGCTGCTGGACGTGCTTGACGCCGGTATGGGCGCTCACCGCATCGTGGGGACAATGCTGATAGCAGATCCCGCAAAGTATGCACCGGTTCCAGATACGCTTGACCGTGCCCTTGTCGATCTTCAGGGCGTTGGTGGGACACTCCCGGACGCAACGGTAGCACTTGCGGCATTTCGTGTCGGAGATGCTGAGGATGTCCATGGAAATCAGGGATCTCTGTCCGCTAGTTCTTGGCCGCGGTCAATTTTTCGATCTCGGCGACGAAGACCTCAGGGCTGACCGGTTTGTCGAGAAGAAGGTCGGCGCCGGTGGCCTCCAGGACGTCGACGTTGGAAGAGAATTCCAGGCCCGTCTGAATCCCGATGGACGTCAGGAGCACCACGGGCAGGTCGCGATACTTCTTCTTGATCTTCTTGCTCACTTCGAAGCCGGCGTCGAACTGTTCCATCATGACGTCCAAAACGACCAGGTCGGGCCGGACCTTTTCCAGCATTTCCAGACATTCTTTTGAGCTCTGAGCGGTGATGACTTCGTAGCCCCTGTTCTTCAAGACGGTGGAGTGGATCTCCAGAAAATCGAGGTCATCGTCGACGATGAGGACTCTCTTCGCCCTTTTGTCGTCGGGCTTTTTCGCCTGTTTCATCACCATAGAGAGGATTTGCCGGAGGCCCTCCTGGTCCTCGACGGACTCCTCGACCTTCTGGACGAGCTTGCCCTCTTCGTAGTACTGATACAGGATTTTGCAGTCGCACTGAACGTGGCAGCGGAAGATCTGTTTGAGGGCTTCTTCCGTGTTCGAAAGATCGAGCTTCTGGCCGCGATAAAAAGGACAATCCGTCCATTCTCCCGGCGTGATCGTGTCCATTAATTCTGGACAATAGACCCGGATGAAGGAACCCGTCTTCTTCTCCATGATCATGTGCTCCGAGCTCCGTTTTGTTCGTTACCGGCCATGCTTTTTCCGCGCTTTCTGCCACGCCACTCGAGCCTGGTCGGCGCCTCTTCGTGCCCGCGCGAAGAACTCAGTATAAGCCGAAATCCGGCAATCCGTCAACTTCCTGAACTGGTCCACAGCGGCCGGGGCCCCGGTCTTGCCAGGACCGGGGGTCCACTTCCGCCGCGAAGGCTCGTCCCTTGACTCCATGGGCACCGAATTTCGCCTGGAGTTTCTTTTACGCTCCAGAAAATTTTGCCGCGGGCAGGACCGCGCTCTACTTCTCCACGGAATCCTCCTTTTTTCTTCCGTTCTGCCTAAAAGGAAAAGGTCGACAAGGGCGAGGACCTGCCGGCCTATTTCAAGGACCATATCATCTACTATGCCTGACCGGCTAGCTCCCCATCTTTTTTTGAAAATTCCTTTTCATTCCCTGATTTTGTATTTCAATATTTCAAACCCGATTTCTTTATGCTCTTGGTCGATCGTGTTGAGAAAATACAGATAACCTGTTTCTCGACGATAATGATATTTGATATTCGCATCGATGAAGATCAAATCTGGGAGCTGATATTCATTTTGATAAACTCCATGGGAATCATAAAGCTGGTCGAATAAACGCGGCATCATTCATATTTTGAACAAGAAAAATAGCCAATAAGGCTAGGATGGCTGTTTTTCCGGTGGAAATGTATCCTTTCATCCGGTGGGTATCTAGGC
>MEXZ01000140.1:5023-5788 GCA_001773855.1 Candidatus Aminicenantes bacterium RBG_13_64_14 | reverse complement strand
AACTGGAATTTGCTCATGCATAGACATCCCCCCCTAAGTATTTCACCTCAGCCCGGAACTCACTTCCAGTCTGAAACGATGGCCAGGATGAGGTCGGCCAGGGCCTCGAGGTCGTGCCGGTCGATCTTTTCGATGAGGGAATGGGCGTAGGAGCCGGGCCACGAAAGAGGGATATCGATGGCGCCTCCGGCGAGGAAGACCGAACCGTCGTTCCCGCCGCGGGAGTTGCCGACCTGGACCGGTATGCCGCGCTTTTTAGCGATGGCCATGACCTTGCTGATTTCGGTCCTGGGCGTGACGTTGCTCGAGTCGACGGCCCGCAGGACCGCTCCCTTGCCGACCGGGAGATAGCCGAAACGCTTGGATTCGAGCGGCGAATCGGTCGAAACGAATGTGTCGATGGCGAAGACGTAATCCGGCTTCAGGGTCTTGGCCAGCTCGGCCGCGCCGATGAGCCCCGTCTCCTCCTGGACGTCCCAGGCGAACGTGACCGTTTTGCCGCGGAAGGCATCGGCCTTCAAGCGGAGGGCCGCGTCGAGAAGGGCGGCGCAGCCGGCCCGGTCGTCAACGGCGCGGCTGGCCATCAGGCCGGGGGCGAAGTCGACGAGGACCTTCTTGGGCGTTATGGAATCACCCTCGGCGACTCCGAGCGTCCGGGCCTCGGCCTCGGTCGAGACGCCGAGGAAAATATCGAAGTTCTCGGCGGCGAAGGGCGCCTCCGGCGCGTCCGCCTGCTGACGCCGTTCGTCGTAGCCCGGACGCGGG
>MEXZ01000140.1:0-5011 GCA_001773855.1 Candidatus Aminicenantes bacterium RBG_13_64_14 | reverse complement strand
GCGACGGGGCCGCGGGCCGTGTGGATGAGGACGGGCCGCGCTTCCGCTGCCTCGGGCAACAATCCGCCGCCCCGCTTGACCCGGAGCCGTCCTTCCGGCGTGATCTTGTCGACGACCCAGCCGAGCTCGTCGGAGTGGGCCACGAAAAGGATGTGGGGCTTTCCGCTGCCGACGGTGAACCAGACGTTGTGCATCCCGTCGCGCTGGGTCTTGAAGCCGGCGGGCAGTTTTTGCTGGATGTAATCAGAGACGGGACCTTCATGCCCGGAGACGCCCGGAACGAGGACGATCTCCCGGAGGATGTCCCAGACCTGGGACAGGTCAGCGGCCAGCGCCCCGGATATGAAGACGGCCAAGATGAGGACTGTCAGACGCTTGGTCATCGGTCACCTCCCGTCCGGAGAAATCTTTCGAGAAGGTCCCGCAAGACCTGGATGTCCTTGAGGTCGACGACTTCGGAGGGCGTGTTGAGGAACTGGACCGGCAGGGCGACGGTCAGGACTTCGGACTGCGGGCCGGCGAAGGGGAGGGCGAGCGGCGAGTCCGCCGCGGCCAGGAACTGGCAGGCGATCCCCGCCCCGGCCGCCGCCCGTTCGAAGGCCTGCCGTAGAGCCGTGGGCTCGTCTTTGGCTAGGACGAGGACCGGGCCCTTCCCGGGGACGGGCGCCGTCCCATCTTTTCCCGCGGCGATGACGGCGACGACAACCGTCCGTCCGGGATTCCACTTCGTTTTCGCCCGCACGGCGCCCAGGGCCGGACGGGCGCCCCGTCCGCGGGCCGCAGCTTTGGTCTGGGCGGCCCAGGCGATGACGGTCTCTCCGCGGGGCGGCTCCTTGGCCAGGGATTCCGCGACGGCGACGAGGACGGCCGCGACCGCCTTCAGTCCGAGGGAAGGTCCGGACCACTTCTCCCCGGCGAGTTCCGTCAAAGCCGGCCAAAAGGTGACGGGGTCCAGGATCTCGATGCCCTTGTCCCGCGCCTCTCTTTCCGACCGGACGCCGATGTCGACAAAGGCGTTTTCGAGGGAGAAATTCTCGACGAGCGTTTTCCGCCGTTCCTGGGTGAGGAGATGCATGGCGGGCTGGGAGACGACGCCCTGGACGGGCCCGCGCGCGGTCGAGACGATGACCGGCTGGCCGAGGAGGTAGGCGTCGAACCGGGCGTGGGGAGGGGCCACAGGCCGATCGATGGTCAAGTATCCGTCGGAGGTGATGCCGCTCACCATGTGGCCGTAGCCATCAAGGGCGGCGAAGAGAAACGTCGGTGCCCCCGGGCCGCGGAACCGGACGGCCACCGTGCCCAGGCCGTCCTCCTCGATGGCCAAGCCGCGCGGCAGGATCCCGCGGATCTTCCCGGCCAGGAGGTCTTCATTCCCCGTCGTCGAGGGGATGGAGAAAACCGCTTTCGTCAAACTCTTGACGTCCTCCGCCCTGAGACTCCCTGCGGCCAGGCAGGCGAGAGCCAGAAGCAGCCCGGTCCTTTTCGCTATTCGGTCGTTCATCGTCCTCTCCCTCGGTCCCCACATCCCCGCCGGCAATCGTATACCACAGCCTTCTACATACCGTCAAACAAATCGCCGTAGCTGAGGAAGTAATACTTCTTAGAGTCCGTTCCCCGGCCTGATATCGATACGCGCGGGAGGCCGGTGGATGCTGCCCGGGCAGCGTCCTTAGGCCGACGGAGCGGTTTTCTTTTTGGGCGGTTTTCGTTATGATGAGGGGCAAGGAGGCTGCGTGGACAAGAACAGATTCGTCAAGTTCGGCGTCGGGATCGTCGTCCTTTTCCTGCTGGGGGTCTTCCTGAAACTGGCCAAGCCCGTCCTCATTCCCTTCTGCCTGGCTCTCTTGTTCGCTTTCGCCGTTGCGCCGGCCCTCGATTTCCTGGTCAGGAGGAAGGTCCCGAAGTCCCTCGCCCTGGTCGTCATCCTGCTCCTGACGTTCGCGGTCCTCTACCTCATCGGGACCGTGTTTTACGCGAGCGGCAAGTCCTTCGCGGCCGAACTGCCGTCCTACAACGAGATGATGAAATCGTTTCTGGCGGGGATCGACCAAGTCGTCCCCGATCCGCGCCTCAAGGTCGGCCTCACGGATTGGGCCAACGGCCTGAACGTGGCCCGGTTGGGGACATTTTTCGTCTCCGCCCTCGGGCCTTTCTTCAGCTTCATGTCCCAGTTGCTCTTCATCTTTGTCTTCATGATCTTCATCCTGGCCGGGCGCGGCCGGATGACGAAGAAGTTCGCCGAGGCCTTTCCTCCAGACCAGGCTTCGGCCCTGGGCAAGGCGGCGGTCCGGATCAATTACGAGATCCAGAAGTACCTGGGCGTCAAGACCCTGACAAACCTCCTCATCGGCGTCCTGGTCACGGCTGTCCTGGCCGCATTCGGGATCCGCTTCGCCGTCGTCTTCGGCGTGCTGGCCTTCCTCTTCAACTATGTCCCCACCCTCGGCGCCGTCGTCTCCGTCGTCCTGCCCGTTCTCCTGGCCGTTTTCCTCGAAGGGTCGTTCAGCTTGAAGGTCGGGCTCGTCCTGGCCTGCCTGGCTGCGGTTCATGTGGCCATGCGCCGCTTCCTCGAACGCCGGCTCATGGGAAAAGAGCTCGAGCTTTCCCCGCTCCTCGTCCTTTTCTCCCTCTTTTTCTGGGCCTGGCTTTGGGGCATCCCCGGCATGATCCTGGCCGTCCCCATCCTGGCGGTCATGAAGATCGTCTTCGCCAACGTGCCGTCGTTCCGTTTTCTCGAGACGATGATGGACAAGTAGGTCTGCGGCTCAGACGTCAAGGCCGTGTGCGGCCAAGAACTGCTCGAGCCGGCGTTCGATTTTGTGGGCCGTCCCCTTGAAAGTGTCGTACCCCAGGCCCAGGGGATCCTCGATGTCCCAGCCGTAGAGAACAGGTTCCGGGACACCCCAGATGTCCCTGAGGTGGTTGAAAATAGAGACGTCCATGGCGATGACATGGTCGAACGTTCGGATGTCGTAGACGCCGACTGGGCGGGCGATGTGGGAGGAGATGTCCACGCTGTAGATGAGCTTCATGGCCAAGACCGCCTCCTCCGAAGCCGGGCCGCCCGTCGCGGCGATCCCCGCGCTGGCGACCTCGGCGGACGGGCCGAGGCGCTTGCGGGCGATGCCCTCGGCCATGGGGCTGCGGCAGATGTTCCCGTAGCAGACGAAGAGCAGACGGATTTTTTTCTTTTTCATGGCGCGGCGGTCAATCCCGTCCGGCCTGGGCGCTTTCGAGAGCGACTTCTTTGGCCTTTTCGAAGAGGAAGGCGGACAGGATGTACTGTTCCGCGGCCTGGAGGATGAGCTTTTCCCCGGCCATTTTCCGGGCTCCCTCCTCTTCGGTCTTGGCCCGGTCGAAGAGCCAGGTTTGCTTCGTGGGGGCCATGGCGGTCTCGGCGTCCTTGCGGATCGAACCGGTGAGCTCCTGGAGCGCGGCCAGCCCCTGCTCCTCGTCCTCGACCCTCAGGCTCAGGCCGTGGACCCGGGTGAGGATGCCGTAGAGGATCCGGGCGCCGGAAAAATCGTTCTTGGCGAAGGCGTCGGCCGCGTCCTTTTCCTTCTCCGTCGCGATCCAGGTCAGAAGGTTCGGGCGGTTCCGACGGGGCGAGGCCCCGGTCTTCTGCTTCGTGTCCTGCAGTTCCTTGAAGGCCGTTTCGGCCCGCTCCCGCTCGCTGACCTGGGCCAGGAGCTTGCGCATCTCCGATTCGCCCCGGTCGTAGCTCTTCTGCGAGGCCTCGACGTTGCCCGCTTCCCTCTGCTTTTTCCCCTGCTCGATCCGCGTCTGGATATTATCGATGTAGTTGGAGAAGGCGGCCGCCTCGGCGGGGTATTTCTCCTTCAACGTGGCCAGGATCTTCTCGACCTCCTGGGCGTCTTTCTCACCGAGGAACTTGGACGGATCTTTCATGAAGGGGGCGAGGAAGCTCATGATCCCGGACGTCGCGCCGCCGCCCGTGAGGGGAGTCCGGCCCGCTTCATCGGGGTGTGAGGAAAGCGGTACGCCCGCTCTCTTCGCGTCGAGCCCAGGCTTCCGCCCGCCTGTATCGTCCGGCGCGAAAATAACCCCCTGAGGGCTCTTCGCCGGCGTGACGCGGTCAGCGGCTTTGTTGATGAGATAGACGAGCCCGATGATGACGACGCCGGCGACGACGAGGCCCGGAACGAGGGCCTTTTTGAGGCTGAACTTGACCGTGATCTCGCGGGTCGTGAGGGGCTTGCTCCTGACCGTGACCTGCCGGGTCGCCGGCAGGCCTTTTTCGACGGAGGCCAGGTCCTCGAGGACCGCCGCGGCGCTCTGGTAGCGGCGCTCGCGGGATTTCTCGAGGCACTTCAGGATGACCCGGCTCATGCCCTCCGAAAGCTGGGCGTTGATCGTTTGAGGATCGACGGGGGGCTCGCTGCGATGTTTGAGGACGATGCTGAGCGGGGTTTCGCCCTCGAAAGGGACGCGGCCCGTGACCATCTCGAACAGGATGGCCCCCAGGGCGTAGATGTCGGCCCGGTGGTCGACGTCGCGGGACTCGGCCTGCTCCGGGGCCATGTATTCCGGGGTCCCGATGATGACGCCGGTCCCGGTCACGCCTTTGGTGTGGAGCGAGCGGGCGATGCCGAAGTCCATGATCTTGGCGTTGCCGTCGCGATCGATCATGATGTTCTGCGGCTTGAGGTCGCGGTGGATGACCCCGAGGCGGTGGGCCTCGACGAGGCCCTCGAGGATCTGCTTGGCCAGGTCGAGGGCCTTGGCTTCATTGAGATGGCCGGTCCTATGGATGAACCTCTTGAGGTCCTCGCCGGCGACGTATTCCATGGAGATGTAGATCGAGAGCCACTCCTCGCCGAGGTCGTACATCCGGCAGACATGCCGGTGGGAGACCTGCCGGGCCAGCTTGATCTCATTCCGGAAGCGCTCGATGACCTCGAGGTCCGAGGCGATCTCCGGTTTGAGGAGCTTGAGGGCGACGACCTCCCGGATCTTGCTGTCGTAGGCCTTGTAGACGGTGCCCATGCCG
>MEXZ01000139.1:4605-4726 GCA_001773855.1 Candidatus Aminicenantes bacterium RBG_13_64_14 | reverse complement strand
GTCTTGGCCTGGGCCTGCTCCTGGGCTTTCTCCTGGGCCAGGCCGAAGGCGAGGCCCACGAGGAGGAACCCGACCGCGAGTGCTACCATCTTTTTCATCTTATGACCTCCTAAGTCATTTT
>MEXZ01000139.1:4268-4486 GCA_001773855.1 Candidatus Aminicenantes bacterium RBG_13_64_14 | reverse complement strand
CGTTTTTCGCTCAGGCCGGATTCCTGTATAATTGACGGGAACGGTCAGGCCCCCGGAAGTTTTCGATCCTCCCCCCGTCTAATAGGGTGCGGAGGACAAGTGAGATTATCCGCATGGAAGAGAAACAGCTGGTCCGGCTGGCCCGAGAAGGAAGCCCTGAGGCCTTCGAGGAGCTGGTCAGGAAATTCCAGCCCAAGGTGTTCAGCATGGCTTTGAGC
>MEXZ01000139.1:3949-4158 GCA_001773855.1 Candidatus Aminicenantes bacterium RBG_13_64_14 | reverse complement strand
CCGCGTCTCCGTCAACCATATCAAGGACTATCTGCGGAAGAAGGGCCGGGCCAAGGAGATCTCCCTGGACGACGTCCCCGAGGTCTCCTTCTCGGACAAAGAGCAGGCTGAGCGGGCGGAGCAGGAGCGGGAGACCGAATCCCGCCGGACGCTCGTCCGGAAGTTCGTCGAGAGCCTGCCCGAGAAGTATCGGGTCATCCTGACGCTGC
>MEXZ01000139.1:3018-3924 GCA_001773855.1 Candidatus Aminicenantes bacterium RBG_13_64_14 | reverse complement strand
TTCTTGCGGAGCACCTCGAGGCCTGTCCCGCCTGCCGGAAGGCGGCGGCGCAGTACCGGTCCATGCTCGCCCTCCTCAGGAACGGGCGCGGCGACGAGCCTCTCCCCCGGTTCTGGGAACGGCTCGAGCCCCGGCTCAGAGAGGAAACGGAGATCGTCCCGTTCCTGTTCTGGGAACGGTGGAGCCTGCGGGCCATCCCGGTGTTCCTGGCCCTTGTCGTCCTGATCGGCGGAGTCCTCATTCTGACGCCGCAGGCCAGCGAGATGACCCGTTCGGAGGCCCTCCTCCTCGAGAACGCCGACCCGATCTCCGAAACGAGCCAGATCTTTGCATCTGACAAGTCGGAAACGCGGACGATGATGCTCATGTTCGCTTCGCTCGACGATAAAACGCCCGTGAGGAGGCCGACGCCATGAAGACGAAATACAAGGTCCTCGTCGCCCTGACCCTCCTCGTCGTCTTCGGCCTCGGCGTCGCCGCCGGGGTCCTGGGCGAACGGTACGTCGTCCACAAGAAGTACCGCCGGCCGTCGGCGGACCGGACCCACGTCCCGTCGCTCGACGCCTGGGCCAAGGAGCTCGGCCTCTCCGAGGACCAGCAGGTCAAGATCCGCGAGATCTTCAAGAGGAACGAAGAGCGGATGAAGGTCTACCGGACCGAAGGGCTGGCCAAGCTCGACGAGGTCCGCAAGGAGCTCAAGAAGGAGCTCGACGCGGTCTTCACGCCGGAGCAGCGAAAGAAGATGGAAGAGATGATTCGCCAGCACGCCGAGCGTCGGAAAAGAGAAAGCTCGGATCGGACCGCACCCCGCGACCGGCGGGGCGATGACGCGCCGCCGCCGGACCGGGAGAGATAAAGGAGAACGCCATGAAAAAGAAAGTCATCTGGATCATCGTCGCCCTGGTC
>MEXZ01000139.1:2721-2899 GCA_001773855.1 Candidatus Aminicenantes bacterium RBG_13_64_14 | reverse complement strand
GACGCTCAACCCGATCGAGATCGTCGACGTCGGGGCCCAGGTCTCGGGCAAGATCGAGAAGCTCTACGCCGACTTCAACTCCCCCGTCACCAGGGGCCAGATCGTGGCCGAGCTCGACCAGGAGCCCCTGAAGATGAAGATCGACCAGAACGAGGCCAACTACAAGAGCCGGATGGCC
>MEXZ01000139.1:488-2590 GCA_001773855.1 Candidatus Aminicenantes bacterium RBG_13_64_14 | reverse complement strand
ACCTGACCAAGATGAAGGTCGAGTGCAGCGTCGACGAGTCCGACATCGGCAAGGTCAAGGAAGGGCAGAAAGTCCGGTTCACGGTCGAGGCCTACCCGAACGAGATGTTCAACGGCGTCGTCCAGCAGGTCCGGTTCTCGCCCGAGACAGTCCAGAATGTCGTCACCTACACGACGATCGTCAACGTCGGGAACCCCGAGAAGAAGCTCCTGCCGGGCATGACGGCGACCGTGTCGATCATCGTCGGCGAGGCCAAGAACGTCCTGCGCGTGTCCAACGCGGCCCTGCGCTTCACGCCCAACCTGCCCGCCGAGGAGCTCCAGGCGCTGATGAAGGAGTCGGTCGACCGGATGATGGCCCAGCGGCAGGCCGAGGGCGGTCAGCCGGGCGCCAAGGTCGAGGGCGGAGCCGCTCCGGCCGGGGCCCGGCCTCAGGGCCAGGGCGGCGCGATGACGTTCCAGCGCCCGGGCGGCGGATCCGGCGGCGGCGATGGCGCGGGCGGCCGGGTCCGTCAGCAGGCGCCCCGCGTCTGGCTCATGGACGAGAGCGGCAAGCTGAAGATGGCCTTCCTCCGGACCGGCGTCGCGGACACGACCTATTCGGAGATCGTCCGCGGCGAGATCAAGGAAGGGGACGTCGTCATCGCCGGCACCCTGACGGCGTCGACGACCTCCACGTCGGGCCCCGGCATGGGCCAGATGATGTTCATGGGCGGGCCTGCGGGCGGACGCCGGTAAGCGCCGCCGGGCCAAGGAGAACGACCATGCCCGGAAACGTCATCGAGCTGCGGGACCTGACCAAGACCTACTGCATCGGGGAGACCCAGGTTAGGGCCCTGCGCGGCGTGTCTTACACGATCACCGAAGGGGAGTTCCTGGCCGTCATGGGCCCGTCGGGCTCGGGCAAGTCCACCCTGATGAACATCCTGGGGTGCTTGGACCGCCCGTCCTCGGGCGAATACATCCTCGACGGGGAGGAGGTCTCCAAGTTCGACAAGAACAAGCTGGCCCGCGTCCGGAACGAGAAGATCGGCTTCGTCTTCCAGAGCTTCAACCTCCTCGCCCGGACGACGGCGCTTGAAAACACGGAGCTGCCGCTCCTCTATTCGACCACGAACGGCCGCGATATGGCCCAGCGGGCCCTGGCCGCCCTGGCCTCCGTCGGCCTCCAGGACCGGGCCCATCACAAGACGAACCAGCTCTCCGGCGGCGAGCAGCAGCGGGTGGCCATCGCCCGGGCCCTGCTCAACAACCCGACCCTGATCCTGGCCGACGAGCCGACGGGAAACCTCGACAGCAAGACGTCGTCGGAGGTCATGAACATCTTCAAGACCCTCAACGAGGAGAAGGGCATGACCATCATCATGGTCACCCACGAGCCCGACATCGCGGCCTGGGCCCGCGCCCGGATCCACCTCAAGGACGGGCTCATCATCCGGGAGGAACGGTCATGATCAAAAGAAGCCTCAAGCACGGGGCCCAGACGCTCCGCATCGCCACCCGGGCCCTCGGCCGGAACAAGATGCGGTCGTTCCTCACGGCCCTGGGCATCATCATCGGCGTCGGCGCCGTGATCGCCATGGTCAGCATCGGCGAGGGCGCCAAGCGCGGCATCGAGAGCCGCTTCGCCGCCATGGGCACGAACCTCCTCTTCGTCTCGCCCGGCAGCCAGAGCCAGCGGGGCGTCCATGGCGGCTGGGGCAGCATGACCACGCTCAAGGAGGACGACGCCTTCGCCATCCTCCAAGAATGCCCGGCCGTCATGTACATCTCGCCCTCGGTCAGCGCCCGGGCCCAGACCGTCTACGGCAACAAGAACTGGAACACGTCGATCTCGGGCACCGGCGAGCGCTACCCCGAGGTCCGCAACTGGGAGGTCGAGTTCGGGGCCTACTTCGACGAGGCCATGGTCAAGTCCGCGGCCAAGGTCTGCGTCCTCGGGGCCGACGTCAAGACGAACCTCTTCGAGGACGAGGACGCCATCGGCAAGGTCATCCGGATCAAGAAGATCCCGTTCAAGGTCCTGGGCGTCCTGAAGAAGCGCGGCGAGTCGGGCGGCTTCGGCAGCCGGGACGACATGATCACCATCCCCTACACGACGGC
>MEXZ01000139.1:0-456 GCA_001773855.1 Candidatus Aminicenantes bacterium RBG_13_64_14 | reverse complement strand
AGTCGGTCGACGTCCGGGCCGTCTCGTCGGAGGAGATGACCCAGGCTGTCGCCCAGATCCAGGAAGTCCTGCGCAACCGGCACCGCATCGCCCCCGGCGCGGAGGACGATTTCACCGTCCGCAACATGTCCGAGATCGCCGAGACGGCCGCCGAGGCGACCCAGATGATGACCGTCCTGCTCGGGAGCATCGCCTCGATCTCGCTCCTCGTCGGCGGCATCGGCATCATGAACATCATGCTCGTCTCGGTGACCGAGAGGATCCGCGAGATCGGCCTGCGCATGGCCGTCGGGGCCCGCGAGGTCGACATCCTCCTCCAGTTCCTGACGGAGGCGATCGTCCTCAGCCTGATGGGCGGCCTCATCGGCATCGGCTTCGGCGTCGGAGCGTCCAAGCTGATCAAGAGGATCAAGATGTTCTCGGCCTTCAACACCGTCGTGTCGATGGAGTCGGTCC
>MEXZ01000138.1:7459-8368 GCA_001773855.1 Candidatus Aminicenantes bacterium RBG_13_64_14 | reverse complement strand
TTCGCCCTGGTCGGAGCGGTCGCCTCGATCTACGACGGAAAAAGGTACAGGGATGAGCGGCTTTTCGGCCGGGACTTCCTCGAAGAGACCGTTCGAGGCCTGACCTTCAGGATCGGCGCCCGGTCGTTTTTCCAAACGAATATCAGCATCCTCGAGAAGGTCTTCGACGCCGTTGTCGAGGCGGTCACCCCGCAGGCCGAGGCGACCGTCGCCGACCTCTACAGCGGCCTGGGGACTTTCGGCATCCTGCTGGCAAAAAAAGCGAGGGAGGTCTTCGGCGTCGAAGAGGCCGGCGAGAATATCCCCTTCCTGAAAAAGAACCTGGCCCTCAACCGGGTCGGGAATTTCGCCGTGTGCGAAGGGACGACCGAGGAGTGGCTGCCCGAGGTCCTGGAGAGAACGCCGGGCGTCATTTTCCTCGACCCTCCCCGCAAGGGCGTCGACCCGCGGATCGTCCGGGGCCTCGTCGACGACCCGGTCCCCCTTCTCCTCTACTTGTCATGCAACCCGACGACGCTGGCCCGGGACCTCAAGGGACTCGGCGAGGCCTACTCCATCGCCAGCCTCGGCGTCTTCGACTTCTTCCCCCACACCCCCCACATCGAAACCCTGGCGGTCCTCGAACACCGGAAATCGGTCATTCTTTCCATATGAGGACATCGGCCGGGCGATTCCACAGGTATCCCTTCCCCTCCGCCGGGTAACGGGGACCGTCATTCCACCCGCAACGGCCTGCTCTTCGCCTTGAAGCGTCCGGCAAGCTGGCCGCACGCGGCGGCGATGTCGGTTCCCTTCGACAGGCGCAGAGTGACATTGACCTTCCGTTCCTCGAGCCAGCGCTTGAAGCGGGCGACATCGGCTTCGCTGGGCATCTCGAATGGCAGGCCTTCGACGGGGCTGTAGGCGATC
>MEXZ01000138.1:0-7384 GCA_001773855.1 Candidatus Aminicenantes bacterium RBG_13_64_14 | reverse complement strand
CGGATGACGATGTACTCGAGCGTGATCATCCGGCCGCCGGAGCGGATGTACTCCTCGGCCGCTCGGACGACCTCCTCGAGCGGGAAACGGCGGTTGATGGGCATGAGCTTGTCGCGGAGCCTGTCCGTGACCGCGTGCAGGGACAGCGACAGGTTGACCTGGAGGTCGAACGCTTCGAGCCGCTTGAAGGCGGGGACATAGCCGGCCGTCGAGACGGTCATCCGCCGGGCGGCAATGCCCAACCCCTCGGGCATGTTCATGATCCGGACGGCCTTTTCGACGTTCGCCCAGTTGTCGAGGGGCTCGCCCATGCCCATGAAGACGAAGTTCGTCAGCTCCAGCCCGAGCCCGTGCTGGAGATAAAGGACCTGGCCGGTGATCTCGGACGAGCCTAAATTCCGATTGAAGCCGTGGAGGCCGCTGGCGCAAAAGGCGCAGGCGAACTTGCAGCCGACCTGGGTCGAGAGGCAGACCGTCCGCCTCTTCCCGGCCGGGATGAGGACGGTCTCGATGAAAGCGCCGTCGTGGAGCCGGAAGAGGAGCTTGACCGTCCCATCACCGGAGTCGCGCCGGTCGGCGAGCTCGAGGGCACCCATGCGAAAGCGGGCGGCGAGCTTCTCGCGCAGATCTTTGGACAGGCTGGTGAACGCGGCGAAATCCGACGCGCCCTTGTGATATAGCCAATCGAAGATCTGGGCGGCCCGGAACGGCTTCTCCCCCATTGCTTCGAGCTCGGTCCGAAGCTCTTCGAGGCTCAGGTCACGGATGTCTGCTATTTCTTGAGGCGATTTCATCTTGCGCTGCTCATTATACATCCGTACAGGGATGTTAGAAAGAAGGGGACACGGACCGGAAGTACATGTCCCCCTTCTTCCTCCCCCTCGCTAAAGAGAATGGACCGAAGTGCCAGATCTCGCGTTAAGGACGATAGCACTGGGGCGAAGCCCGGAGGAAGCCGCCGGAAATAGGGGACGAGGGCGTCATCAGAGAGAGCATAAGCCGTGATTTAGTCGGGCAGAAGCCGGACGAGGGAAGTTTCAGGGGAAACCGCCAAAACGTGTCTGAGCGAGGCGTAGCGCACGCCGAGCGAGTTGTTTTGGTGCCGAGTCCGGCGCACTGACCGGCGTTAAGAATAAACCCATTCGGCTCCCCGGCCTTAAGCCCGGGGGCATGCGCAGGGTTAATACTGAGCGTCACCAACCCAGTTTCAAAAAAGGGGGTTGGTGGCAGCGAACGTATCACGGCAGCGAACGATGATGATGCCCGAGGCCGCCAGGCGGCCGACGGACCGGCACGCCCCAAGTCCAGAAATCCGAATGAGCGAGATCTGGCCCGAGGCCCTACTTAATATTCACCATCAGCCAGAGGAGGAGGATGACGACGCCGACGAGGAGCCAGCAGCCGCCGAAGCCGAGGACGTCGATGAGCTTCGGCTTCATGATCTCCCAGTTCGAGCCCGGCCGGAGCTTGCGCTTCTCAACCTCCTCATAGTGTTCGACCGCGTACCGCAGGGCCCGCTCCTCCTCTTCGGGCGTCGGCTGGACCGGCGTATGGACCCGGGCGAAGAAGCGGTCGAGATCGGACTTAGGCACCGGCCGCGTGAAGGCGCTCAGGAGGAAAAGCAGGACGAAGGGAAAGAGGGCGTCGAAGCCGAAGCGTACCGCGCTCAGCTGGGCCTTGGAGAAGGCGGAAAAATCGACCCCGAACCAGCTCAGGACCCAGAGTTCGGCGTGGAAGCGGCCGATCCCGACGCGCGGCGAGGCCGGGTCCGTCGCGTCGCGGCGGGCGACTTTCTCGTAGAAGATGCCTTCGGGCGGGCTGGCATGCTCCTTGCGGATGACCTCGCCGACCTTCGCCGCCCGGCCGGCAGCGACGTCCTCGCGCAGGGCCTGCGTCGTGATCATGACCACCCGGGGCCTCGTTTCCCGAAGAAACCCCTGCCGCGTCCGGGCCCACTCGAGCGACTGGAAGACGTTGGGGACGAGCGCGTAGATGGTGAAGCAGACGAAGACCTGGGCGATGACGGCCGTCTTGGTCACCCGTCGCCAGAGGAAGCCCAGCCAAATGGCCGCCCCGAAGATGGCCGGGAGCGAGATGAAATACTTGAACAGGTCGAGCAGGTTGCCGATGAAGAGGGCCACGCCCACCCCGCCAAGGAGGGTCACGCCGATGGCGATGCGCCCGACGTTGATGAGGTGGCGGTCCGACTTGGGCTTGACGAAGGGCTGGTAGAGGTTGCGAATGAAAAGCGCCGAGTAGGCGACGCTCGAACCGGCGAGACTCGACATCTTCGCCGACAGGACCCCGGCCATCATCAGCCCGATGGCCCCCGGGAAGAGGAGGTCCATGGTCATGTGTCCCCAGATGAGGTCCGGGTCGTGGAGCTGGCCGGAGTAGAGGGCGATGGCCAGAAGGCCGGTCAGGGCCCAGAAGATCATGATGAAGCGCTTGAAGAACATCCCCCCGATCATGCCGACGCGGGCGGTCATCTCGTTCTTGGCCGAACCGGCCGTCTGCATGCCCGAAGCGACGGCGATGATGGAGACGAGGTTGGCCAGGGCCATGGCCAGGATGGTGTACCAGGCGTACTCGCTCGTCGCCGCCGAGCCGAAGAGCCGGAACATGAAGTCCGGGACCGTGGCGTGGAGGCCGGCGAAGCCGCCGACCCGGGTCAGGGCGATGGGGATGAGCATGAGCGAGAACGTCGTCAGCAGGAAGCCCTGGATGACATCGGTGATGGCGGCGGCGAGGAACCCGCCCATCATCGTGTAGACGGCCACGATCACGGTGTATACGAGATAGATCATCACCGAGTCGGTGTAGGAGATGAAGGCCTTGAGCTCGCCCTTCTTCTGCCGCTCGCCGAGCTCGGTCAGGCGCGCCTCGTCCGCAGGGGCGAGTTCCGTCTTCTCCGTTTTAGCCCGGAGCGCCTGGTATTCGTGGAAAAGGTCGACGCTTTGTTTTTCCTGGACCGTGTATTTCTCGACCGGCTTGGGCGTCAGGGCCATCATCGTCTTGGCGGCGACCATGTAGCCGACGCCGTTGCCGAGGAAGGCCATGAACAGGGTGAAGACAGCAAAGGCGGCGCCCAGGAAACGGCTCTTGAACCGCTCGGTGAAGAAATCGCCGATGGTCACCAGCCGGACGCGGCGGAAGAAGGCCGTGGTGAACCAGTAAAAGGGCGTCAGGAAGAGGACGAGGTACTGGATCCACATGCCGCCGATGCCCTGGCGGTAGACCTCGCGGGAGACGATGATGGCCTGGTCGGCGTTGGTCGACGTCCCCAGGTTGAGGAAGAACTGGTAGAACTTACCGAGCCGGCGGCCGGCGATGTAGAAGTCCTCGGTCGTCTTCGTCTTGCGCGAGGCCCGCCAGCCGAGTCCGAGGACGATGAGGATGAAGACGAGGACGATGGCGAAGTCGATAATGTGCAGGCCGAAGATCGTCATTCTATCTCAAACCTCGGGACACAAGTTCTGCTTCCCTCTCTCCCGGAAAGAATTCGGAAATTGGTATTGTGTCCCCGATTTAGAAGGCCCCGGAGTACTTGAGCCAGAGGTCGTCGCCAAGCTTCCAGTAGGCGGCGACAGTCTGGTTCGCCTGGTCGTGGGAATATTTCGTCAGGAGCTCCCGGGCTTTCTTCGGATCTTTCTTGTAGAGGGCCAGGGCCTCCTCCTCGAACTTGGTCTGGTTGGCGAACCACCTGTCCTCGGCCTCCTTCCAGACCTTCTCGATGTCCTTGGTCATGTCCTGCCAGCGGAAGTTGGCCAGCCGGCTCACTGTCCGGAAGGCCCACCAGGCGCAATCGCGGCTGAAGGTCCAGCGTCCATCGACCATGTAGGACGCCGGCATCTGGGAGATCCCGATATAAACCGGGACGTGCGGGGTCGTGGCCGGGTTGTCGTAGCCGAGCCAGACGACGCCGCCGATGGGCCCAGGCAGCCAGTCCCTCGACTGGGTGACCTGGAGGTAGGTCGCGGCCGGCGAGCAGATCGTCCGTTCACGCTTGATGCGGAAGAGCTCGCGGAGGTCGCTCGACATGAACGGGCTGGCGACCGGGCTCTTGACCGTCTCCCCTTTCCGGTTGACGGCCATGAGGGACCGGGTCATGTCGTACTCGGTCCCGCCGTAGGTGTCGCGGAAGATGGCCAGGACGTCGGCGACGCCGACCTTCTTATCGGGCTTGACGGAAAAGGGGTAATTCTCGGATTCCGGATGGAGCTTGAGGGACGGGGCGAGCAGGCTCAGGACCCGCCACTCGCGCCGCCGGCAGTAGACGCTCGTCCGCGATTCCGGGTTGTAAGCGTAGCAGAATTCGAACGGCTGACCGCTCGCTTTTGACCAGACACCCATCTCTTCGGCCAATGACATGACGTTGGCCGAGGCCAGGAAATACTCCGCTTTGGCGAGGTCGAGCTGCCGGATGCGCCCGGCGTTGGCCGAGACGCCGATCTCGTCGTCGGGGACCCGCTGGGCCGCCCATACGGCGCCTTTTTTGCCCTTGCCCGGGCCGTGGATCTCGAAATGCCAGACCTCCTTGGTATCGGCGAAGGTGAAGCACTCGCCCCAGTCGTTGTATCCGTACGCTTTCGTCAGCTCGTCGGCGACGCGGATGGCTTCGCGGGCCGTTTTCGCCCTCTCGAGGACGAGGCGGTAGAGCTCGGGCGCGTCGATAATACCGTTCTCGCTGACCATCTCGCGGCGGCTGCCGATCGTCGTCTCGCCGATGGCCAGCTGGTGCTCGTTCATGATGGGGTACGCGGCGTTGAGGAACGCGTAGGTCTCCGCGACCTGCGGGATCTCGCCCGTTTCCAGACGGTCGGGGTCGTTCGGCCCCTTGGTCCGCTTGGGCTCGTAATAGACCTTGGTCATTTCGCCGGGCTTGTGCTTCGCCGCCGGGACGATGGTCATCCAGGTCCGGTCCGTCCCGGAGTCGCAGGAGTGGGAGGTCATCGTCGAGCCATCGACGGAAGCCAGCCGGCCGACCAGGATGCTCGTGCAGGAGTCGAACTCGAGCGGCTCGTCCTGGCGGGCCGAAGACCCCGGAACGCCGGGAAGGAAAGACAAGGCCAGGACGGTCAGACTGACCGCCAGCAGAGGCAAGCAGCGGAATTTTTTCATGGAACACTCCTCGTTCGTTTTGTCACGACTCCATCTGCCCCGATTTATAACATGCGGCTCGCGGGCCGGTCAACTCGTCTTCCTCCGGACAATCCCGTTGTGGGATATCGCTAGGCGCGATTTGCCCGCAACAGAAGAAAGCGCTAAGATAAGCGCGGAGGGCGAGATGAGCATCCAGAAGAGCACCGTCGTCGGCGGGGTCTTGTTTTCCGGGGTCGCGGCGATCCTCCTGTTCCTCTATTTGTATGGGTTTGTGTTCACCATCCCGGAATACGAGGACGGGTATTTCTCGCCGGAATATCTGCGCAAGTACGCTTCCGTTGAACAGGCCTTCGAGCATTTCGTGGGTTCGCTCGCCTCCGGAGACGCCGCGGACTATCAAGAGGTGTTGGGGAGAACCCTGACGGAGAAAGAGCGGAATGGATTCAAGGCCTATCTCGGGCAAAAGCCCGGGATTCGGAAGATCGTCCGGCGCGGAAGTCAGGCATTCGTAGTGGCGGATAACGGCTGGGGGGAGTTCTTTGAACAGGTCCGCGGCCGGTGGGTTTTCACTCCCGAGGATTTCGGGGTCAACGTGCGGAGTCTGTTCGCCATAAAAAAATAGCCGAAGAACCCCCTCGCCGTCGACATTTGACCACAACCGGCTTCTCTGCTATAAATGGCGCTCCGTTTTTACGGCCGGCCATCCACGCGACCTGACTCATGACGAAGTTACTCGAATCGCTCACCGCATACCCCTCGTTCGGGGAGATGCTCGCCCTGTCTTCCGGGCTCGTCTGGGCCGTGGCCGTCATCCTCTTCCGCATCAGCGGCCGCAAGGTCCACCCCATCGGCCTCAACCTGTTCAAGACCGTCCTCGCCCTCGTCGTCATGGCGCCGACCATGCTCGTCCTGAGAGAGCCGCTCTTCCCCGCGGTCCCGGCCTCGACGACCGTCCTCCTTCTCATCAGCGGCGCCCTCGGCGTCGCCCTCTCCGACACGCTCTTCTTCCACAGCCTCAACCGGCTCGGGGCGAGCCTGGTGGCCATCGTCGACTGCTTTTACAGCCCCTTCGTCATCGGCCTGTCCTTCGTCCTCCTCGGCGACAGGATGACGGGTTGGCAGCTCGCCGGCGCGGCGCTCGTCGTCTCCGCGGTCCTGACGATCACCCGGGAAAGGCGCGCGGAAAAGATGGACGCGAAAAACCTCGTCCTCGGCATCCTGTATGGGATCCTGGCCATGTTCTTCGTCGCCTTGGGGATCGTCATGGTCAAGCCCGTGCTGGGGACGGTGTCGGTCGTTTGGGCGACCCTGGTCAGGCTGGCCGGAGGCGCGGCCGCGCTCATCCTTCTCGTTCCCTTCCTCAGGGACCGGCGGGCCATTCTCGGGCCCCTCGCCGTCCGCGGCAACTGGAAGGCCCTGGTTCCCGCCTCGTTCTTCGGCTCCTACCTCTCGCTCATCCTCTGGATGGGCGGGATGAAATACGCCAAGGTGTCGGTGGCCGCCGTCCTCAACCAGCTCAACACGATCTTCATCGTCATCATCGCCGCGATTTTTTTGAAGGAACGCCTGACCGGATGGAAGATCGCCGCGGTCGTCCTGGCCTTCCTCGGAGCCTACCTGGCCTCGATGCCCTTCTAGAGTTGGCTATTCACGAAAACACCGATTTGTCATCTCGTTCTTAGGGCATGCCGCCACATACCGGTGGGTCGTCGGTTTGGCGGATTTCGGTAAGCTCACGCATACTTCACCCCGCTCCTAACTAACGGGAAACGGGGCGTCTGGCGCCGGGCTCAGGAAACCTTGGCGGCAAGCTTGACGTCAATCCAGAAGTCGTACTTTTTCGTATCGCGGTTGGGCTGGCCGATACCGCCTTCTATGCCACCACTGCCCCCGCCGCCGCCCTCGCGTGCCACCCATTTGTTATCATCCCCCGTGCTTCTGACGTCGCCTTGGGAAGCCCGAGCCCCGGAATCGGCCATCCGGGCCATGTAGGCCGACCTCATCTCCTTTGTCATGCCGCCCCATTCGAAGCCGAGCTTGAGGTTCTCGCCGGGCGCGGCGACGGCGCCGGCCTGGGCAAGATAGGCTAGGGGGATACGGAACTCGACGACGCTCAATTCGCGTTTGAGCTGGTCACGGAAGGTGGGAGGGTCGGCCGGTCCGGCGGCGACGGCAGGGGCCGGCGTCGACGGGTCGAGAGGCAGGCCTTCGTAGATCATATAGGCCTTCTGCTGGCGGATCCCCGCTTTCTTTTCATCGGTCAGGACCTCGCCGTTTTTTT
>MEXZ01000137.1:4739-4928 GCA_001773855.1 Candidatus Aminicenantes bacterium RBG_13_64_14 | reverse complement strand
GGAACGCCGACCTTCAAGCTCCGTCAGATGACCGTGGGAGGCCGCGTATGAACGCCCAGACGAAAGATATGAGGAGTTTGGCCGAGAGCCTGGTGGCTTACGGCCGAGCGAAGGGAGCCTCGGAGGTCGAGGTCATCATCCAGGAGACCTCCCGGTTCAGCGTCAATGTCCGGGAGCAGAACGTCGAGC
>MEXZ01000137.1:4363-4668 GCA_001773855.1 Candidatus Aminicenantes bacterium RBG_13_64_14 | reverse complement strand
TCCCAGGACATGGCCGAGGAGTCCTTGCGCCGCCTGATGGACAACGCCATCGCCCGGGCCCGCTTGGGCGGAGCGGACCCCTTCGCCGGGCTGCCCGACCGCGAGCCGGTTGCGGTCCGGGCCGAGGACCTCAAGATTTTCGACCCGGCGATCCTGAGCCTGACGCCCGAGAGCAAGATTGCTGCGGCCAAGAAGGTCGAGGCCATCGGGCTGGCCGACAAGAGGATCAAGGTCTCCACGGGCTCGGGTTTCAATTCTGTGATCGCGGACCTCGCCGTAGCCAATTCCAAGGGATTCGTGGGGTC
>MEXZ01000137.1:3031-4337 GCA_001773855.1 Candidatus Aminicenantes bacterium RBG_13_64_14 | reverse complement strand
GCGTGGGCTTCCAAGCCGGATCGGGAGACAACCTCCTCCAGGACGGCTGGTACGAGTCGTCGAGCTCGGCGGCCAGGCTCCCGTCGCCCGAGGTCATCGCCAAGAAGGCCGTGGAGCGCGTTACCCGCCTGATCGGCGCGCGCAAGGTCGAAAGCCAGAACGTCCCGGTCGTCTTCGAAGCGCCCGTCACCGGGAACCTCCTGCTCGGCTTCCTGGCCCAGTGCGTTTCCGGGCCGTCGCTCGACCGCCGCCAATCGTTCCTCCTGGACAAGCTGGGACAGAAGATCGGCAGCGACCTCATCACCATCGTCGACGACGGGCTGCTTCCGGGCGGACTCGGCACGAGGCCTTTCGATATCGAGGGCGTTCCCACCCGCAAGACGACGGTCATGGATCGGGGGGTGCTCAAGAGCTACCTGCTCAACACCTATTACGGCCGGAAGCTGAAGCTCGCCTCCACGGGCAACGCGGGAGGGACGAACAACCTCTACCTGGCCAAGGGCGCGACGCCCGCCGCGGACATCATCAAGTCCGTAGACAAGGGGCTGTTGCTCACGGGCACGATCGGGTTCGGCCTTGTGCCCACCACGGGCGACATCTCCACGGGCGCCTTCGGATTATGGATCGAGAAGGGTGA
Organism: Candidatus Aminicenantes bacterium RBG_13_64_14; assembly: GCA_001773855.1. Lineage (GTDB taxonomy): Bacteria > Acidobacteriota > Aminicenantia > Aminicenantales > Saccharicenantaceae > RBG-16-66-30. Next base: position 3,700 of record MEXZ01000137.1, on the reverse strand, counting down.
GATCGCTTTCCCCGTGGCCGAGATCACGATCTCCGGCAACCTGGCCGATGTCCTCAAGGGCGTGGAGATGGTCGGGGACGACCTCGAGCTCAACGACACGATCGCCGGGCCGACGGTCAAGACGGCCGTGATGTCGATCGGGGGGAAGAGCGCTTCTTGATGCTGAGCTGATGGCCATCCTGTGCCCCCGGTGCGGGAAGGAATACGATGTCACGCTCTTCGAGTTCGGCCAGAGCGTAGCCTGCGACTGTGGGGCCGTCGTCGATCCTTTCGGGGCGGCGCCGCTCCGGATGCCTATCGAGGGAGAGCTGGACCTTCACACGTTCCAGCCCGCCGAGGTCAAGGACCTCGTCCGGGACTATCTCGCCGCCTGCCTAGAGAAGGGGATCCTGCGAGTCAGGATCGTGCACGGGAGGGGGAGCGGGGCTCTGCTGTGCACCGTCCATTCGATCCTCAAGAAGATGCCCGAAGTCGAGTCCTTCGAGCTGGCCGGCGAGCTCGAGGGAGGCTGGGGGGCTACCGTGGTCCGGCTGAAAAGATGTTGAATTACCCTCCCGTTTCCTCTTATATTAGGCACGTCCCCGGGGAAGGGGCGGAGGGTCGCGGAGCCGGCAAAAAGTGGAAAGTGTAGACGCGACCCCGGAGGTAAAAATGTCGAAGATCACCATG
>MEXZ01000137.1:2724-3000 GCA_001773855.1 Candidatus Aminicenantes bacterium RBG_13_64_14 | reverse complement strand
TCTGGGACGTCCTCAAGAAAAAGCATGAAATCAGCCTCACTCAGCTGGCCAAGCTCGTCAAGGAAAAACCCATGGTCGTCCATCAAGCCCTGGGCTGGCTGGCCCGCGAGAACAAGATCGCCTACCGGGAAGAGGGCGCCAAGGTCTTCATCTCGCTGGCCGAGGTCGAACGAGGCTGAGGAGGACGCTCATGAAAAAATTCCAGAAGATCCTGTGGCCCACCGACTTCAGCAACCCTTCGTATAAAGCCCTGGAAGCCGCCCTGGACCTGGCCCG
>MEXZ01000137.1:0-2696 GCA_001773855.1 Candidatus Aminicenantes bacterium RBG_13_64_14 | reverse complement strand
AGCGGTTCGACCTGATCGTCATCGCCACCCACGGACAGGCCGGGTTCAAGCACCTCCTGTTCGGGTCGGTCGCAGAAAAGGTCATGAGGCACTCCACGGTCCCGGTCCTGATCATCCGCTCTCCGCATTCTTAAAAGTAATGACAGAGATCGGTCTCCGCTTCGGGCCGGGTTTCCGGACAGGGGAGGGGAATCGCTGATGTTCGATCCGGACAAGGACGCGAGCGCTAACCGGCGAAGGATCTACACCGCGTTCGGGCTGTTTTTGCTCGTCTTCTGCGCAGGCACGGTCGGGTTCAAGATCCTGGGCGGGTCCGAGTGGTCGATCCTGGACAGCGTCTTCATGACGGTCATCACCCTCTCGACCGTCGGCTACGGAGAGCCCCACGACCTGGCCGGAAAACCGGCGGCCCGGGTTTTCGCCATCGTCTTCAACCTCGTCTGTCTGGGCACGATCGCCTTCGCCATCACCTCAATCACGGCCTTCATCGTCGAGGGCGAGTTCAAGAACATCCTCGGGAGACGACGCATGAACAAGAAGATCGCGCGGCTCAAGGACCATTACATCGTCTGCGGGGCGGACGAAACCGCCGGGACCATCGTCCGGGAGCTCGCCCAGACCCGGAGGAAATTCGTCGTGGTCGATTCGTCCCCGGACATTGCCTCCAAGCTGGACGTCGACGGAGACCTCGTCTTTCTCCAGGGCGACCCGGCCGACGACGAGGTGCTGGAGGCGGCGGGGATCCGCCGGGCGAAAGGTATCTTCCTATCCCTGGCCACGGACGAGGACAACCTGTTCGTCACCATCTCGGCCCGGGGCCTCAACCCCAAGCTGCGGATCATCGCCAAGGCCATCGATCTCGGCTCGGACAAGAAGATCGCCAAGGCCGGGGCGGACATCGTCATTTCGCCGACGTTCATCGGAGGAATGCGCATGGTCTCGGAGATGGTCCGTCCGGCGGCCACGACCTTCCTGGACATGATGCTTCGCGACCGGGAAAAGGCCTTCCGCGTGGACGAGGTGACGATCGAGCCGGGTTCGTCCCTGGCCGGCAAGACCGTGGACGAGGCCCGGATCGGGGAAAAGACCGGCGCCTTGCTCGTGGCCGTTCGTCCGGGCGGCGCGGCCGGCTATGAGTTCAACCCGGGCGGATCCCACCGCCTGAAGGAAAACGACGTTTTGATCCTGATCGCCCGGCCGGAGATGCGGGCCGCGGCGGGCAAGCTGGCCGGCTCCGATTAGGCTTTTTGGTCATCGCGGGCGGCATCGGCCGCGCGGCGATCTCACTCTTCGTTCTTGATTCCGCCCTCAGGAAGCTTCGCCGGCGACTCGCCTCCCATCAGCTCCAGCTTGTCGTCGAGCTTATCCAGCCGTTTCTCCGCGTCCTCGAACTTGCCCCGGGCGTTCGTCAAGTGGCTGCCCAGGACCTGGAAATCGTTCCGGAAACGGTCCAGGTCGCCCTTCAGCCGGGCCAGGCCGCGGAAGATTTCCAGGGCGGATTTTTCGATCTGCATCCCCTTGAGCCCGTAGACGATGACCCCCAGGTAGGCGTAGAAAGAATTGGGCGAGACGGGGATGACCCGCTTCTCCGCGGCGTAGGTGAAGAGGCTGCGTTCCTCGCCCAGGCTCTCGTCCTTGATGATCGTTTCGTAGTAGATGTTCTCGGCCGGGACGTACATCAGGGCGAAGTCGTAGGTCCCCTCGTCGGGCAGGATGTATTTTTCGGCGATCGCGTCGATATGCTTCCGGACGTCGGCGGCGAATTTTTTCCGGAAGGCGAGGCGGTCCTTATCGTCCGTCGCCTGAATGGACTTTTGGAAGTTCTCCAGGGGGAATTTGGAATCGACCGGCACGAGGTTCCCGCCGATCCGGACCACCGCGTCCACGATCTCGCCGCTCTTGAACTTGTGCTGCAGGGTGAAGTTCGCGGGCGCGAGGATCTGGCGGAGCAGGTCGCCCAGGAACAGCTCGCCCATCCCTCCCCGGAACTTGGGCGCGCGAAGGAGGCTGTCGAGCGAGGAGATGTCTTTTGACTTTTCCAGGACCTGCTTGGTGACTTCCTCGACCTTGGCCAGATGCGAGCGGACGTCGCCCAGGTTGTCGCCGATGCGTCCGGTGGTGTCCCGAAACTGGGAGGCCATGCCTTGGATCTGCCGGTTGATGTCGCCGCTCGTCTTGAGGAACTGGTCGCTCATCCCCTGGAGCTGGCTGTCGAGCCGGCCGGTGAGCTGGCCGATCTGCTGCTGCATCAGGGTCAGGGCCGAGTTGTCCTTCTGGTCGCGCCGGAGTTCCTCGATCCGGGCCGTGTTCCGGCTGAGGGACATGGCCAGGATGATGATCAGGACGATGGCCGCCGCGACCAGGACCAGGAGAATGAAATTGATAGTCATCGGGATTCCACCTTTGGCTCGATTATAAAGAATCGCTTGGATCATTACAATGCGCCCCCGAGCGCGATCGTCTTTGCGAGGAGCTTCGCCGGGCGAAGCGACGCGGCAATCTCCTTCGCTGCTATTGGAAGCCGATCGCTTCATTGACTTTCAAGGCCTTTTTATCTAAGATATGGAAGCTTTTTTGGCCCGTTAGCTCAATTGGTAGAGCAGCGGACTCTTAATCCGCTGGTTGTAGGTTCGAGTCCTACACGGGTCATTCCCAGTTCTCAAAGCCAATCCATCTATCTCACACTCCAGCGGAAG
>MEXZ01000136.1:2600-8574 GCA_001773855.1 Candidatus Aminicenantes bacterium RBG_13_64_14 | reverse complement strand
GGCTGGAAGAGATCCTGGAGAAGGTCCACGCCGGGAAGATTTCGCCGGCCAAGGCCCTCGAGCTTCTCGAGGGCTACCCCTACTGCGACCTTGAGTTCGCCAAGGTCGACCACCACCGCGAGGTCCTCAAGGGTTCCCCCGAGATCGTCTTCGGCCTGGGTAAAACCCCGGACCAGATCGGCCGCATCTCCCGAGAGATCCTCAAAAAGGGCTCGAACCTCCTGGTGACGAGAGTCGAACCGGAGGTCTGGGCCAAGGTCAAGCCCAAGCTCCGGGGCGCGGTCTATAACGCGGCGGCCCGGACGGTGAGTCTGGAACAGTCCAAGCCCCCGGCCGGCCGCGGGACGATCGTCGTCCTGACCGCCGGGACGTCCGACATTCCGGTGGCCGAGGAAGCGGCCGTGACCGCCGAGGCCTTGGGGAACAAGACCGTGCGCATCTACGACGTCGGCGTCGCCGGCCTCCACCGGCTCCTCGGCCAGTTCGATAGGATCCGTCAGGCCCGGGTTATCATCACTGTGGCCGGCATGGAGGGGGCACTCCCGAGCGTCGTCGCCGGCCTGGTCAAGGTCCCGGTCATTGCCGTTCCGACAAGCGTCGGCTACGGGGCAAGCTTCAAAGGGCTGGCCGCCCTGCTGGCCATGCTCAACGCCTGCCCGGGCGGTATCGGCGTGGTCAACATCGACAACGGTTTCGGCGCCGCCTTCCTGGCCAGCTCGATCAACCATCTCTAGCGCGGAAAAACGGGCGGGGCTCGTCCGAAAGAATAATGAATAGAACAGCTTGACAAGGCCGACTCCCGTCCCTATATTCTATGAGAACGCGCGGACAAAATAACATTCATGGAGATCATTGACCAGGTCAGACAGGCCTCGTCCATAGTCGAGATCGCCTCCCAGTACACGACCCTGAAGCGGCGGGGCCGGAAATGGGTTGGTCTCTGCCCGTTCCACACCGAAAAGACGCCGTCGTTCACCGTCGACGACGAGAAACAGCTCTACCACTGCTTCGGGTGCGGCGCCGGCGGGGACATCTACTCGCTGGTCATGGAGAGGGAGAACCTGACCTTTCCCGAGGCCCTTAGGCACCTGGCCGAGAAGTACCACGTGCCCCTGCCGGAACAGCAGAGGGTCCGGCCCGAACTCCTCAAGCTCGAGGAAAAGCTCTTCAAGATCAACGACCTGGCCCTGGGCTTCTTCAATAAAAACCTGTACAAAACCCAGGAGGGGGCCAAGGCCCTCGAATACCTGAAAAAGCGGGGGCTGACGGAAGAGACCATCCAGACCCTCAAGATCGGCTACGCCCTGAACTCCTGGACCGCCTTGCTCGACTTTTTCCAGGCGAAGAACGTCCCCGTCTCGCTCCTCGAGAAAGGCGGCCTCGTCCTCCCCGGCTCCAGGACCGGGGAATACCGCGACAGGTTCCGCGGACGGGTCATCTTTCCCATCTTCAGTCTGACGGGAAGGACCGTCGGCTTTGGCGGCCGGACCGTCATCGACGCCGAACCCAAGTACATGAATTCGCCGGACACGCCCCTCTACTCCAAGGGCAAGCTCCTCTATGGCCTGAACTTCTCCAAGGACGCCATCCGGGACGCCGGGACGGTCATCCTGGTCGAGGGGTACACGGATTTCTCGGCGCTTTACCAGGCCGGGATCCGTAACGTCGTCGCCTCCCTGGGGACGGCCCTGACGGCTTGGCAGGTCGGACAGGCCATGCGATTCGCCTCGCGGATGGTCATCAACTACGACGGGGACAACGCCGGGAGGTCGGCGGCCGCGCGGGCCGTCCCGCTCGGCTTCGAAAAGGGGCTGAACGTGGCGGTCCTCGTCCTGCCCGAAGACAAGGACCCCGACGCGTTCATCAAGAAGAACGGCCGGGACAAATACCTGGCCCTCCAGAAAAAGGCGGTCTCCGGGCTCAAGTTCCTGATCGATTCCCTGGCCAAAGACGTCCAGATGTCCATCCCCGAGGAGAAGGGCCGGATCGTCCGGGCCGTGGTCAAGGAGATCGAGAAGGTCCCCGATTCCACGGCCAGGAGCGAATACCTGCACATGGCGAGCCAAGAACTGAAAGTCGAAGAGGACCTTCTTCGCAGCATCATCGAAAATAAGCCGGCTCAAAAAGGCATGGATGATGCAAGGTCCTTTTGCCCGGGTGAGAAGCGCCTTCTCCAGATCCTGATGGAGGACCGGTCGGTGGCGCCCTACGTCTTCGCCGAGTGCGCCGAGGAGATCTTTCAGGGCTTGCAGAGCGAGCCCGCCTTCCGCTACATCCTGGACTGCTTCAAGAACGACAAGGATTGGAATATCCATGAGCTCAAGGACAAGGTCCCGCCGGCCCTGATGGCCCCGCTGGCCAGGGCGCTCTATGAAAAACAGCCGGGATCGTCGGTCGAGGAAGCGCAGGAGTGCCTGGAATCGCTCCGGAAGCTCCATCTCCAGAACAGGCTGAAGGACCTCCAGCAGAAGATCTCTCGTCTCGAGAAGCAGGGAGAGAAGGAGGAGCTTGTCGAGCTCCTCTATCAGAGACATGACATCACCATGCAGATCATGTCGATGAAGTAAGGGAGGGAAGAAAGACCATGGACGTCCGTCATTTAGGATTCCCGAGGAAAAGAGGTGCGCGACGTGTCTCCGAACACTAAATTCCACAAAGACGAGATCTCCCAACTCATTTCGAAGGGCCGCAAGCAAGGTTATCTCCTCTTCGAGGAGATCGACAAGACCTTCACCGAAGACCTGAATTCCGCAGAGGATTTCGACGATTTCCTGTCGTCGATGGGCGATTACGGGATCAAGATCCTGGACGCGCGCCAGAAGGAGATCATCCCCCAGCGACGGAAGAGCGACCTCGTCTCGACACACGGACTGGAAAGGACGACCGACCCGGTCAAGCTCTACCTCCGCGAGATGGGCAACATCTCGCTCCTGACCCGCGAGGGCGAGATCGCCATCGCCCGCGAGATCGAGCGCGGCGAGAAGAACATCATCAAGTCCCTCAGCCGGACCCGCCTCGTCCTCAACGAGGTCCTGGCCCTGGAGGAGCGGATCAAAGAGAACCCCTTCATCATCCAGCAGATGTTCGACGTCTCCGAGGATGATATCGCGGAGGGCAAGCTCGAGGAAAAGAAAAATCAGATCCTGGCCAAGGTCAAGAGGATCAAGGAGCTGAGCCGGAAGCTCGACCGCATCCCGGAGAAGAAGAAGACCCTGGTCAGCCGCGGCCGGATCATCGTCCGGATCAGCCGGACGATCCGCGACCTCAACCTCCGCGCGGCCCACCGGGAGAGGATCATCGACGAGCTCCGCTCCCGGCTGAGGACCATCAACGACCTCGAGGACACGCGCGACGACTGGACGACGGCCCTGGCCAAGAAGAAAAAGGACGATCCCGTCCTCAAGCAGAAGATCCGGGATATAAACCGGAAATTCAAGAAGGAGACCGCGGAGATCGGGCTCAACCCGGAGTCCCTGCGGCGGGTGGTCCGGGCGATCACGGCCGGGAAGAAGGTCAGCGACCAGGCTAAGAAGGAGCTCGTCGCGGCCAACCTCCGGCTCGTCGTCTCCATCGCCAAAAAGTACAGCAACCGCGGCCTCCAGTTCCTCGACCTCATCCAGGAAGGCAACATGGGGCTGATGAAGGCCGTCGAGAAGTTCGAGTACCGCCGCGGCTACAAGTTCTCGACCTACGCCACATGGTGGATCCGCCAGGCCATCACCCGGGCCATCGCCGACCAGGCCCGGACGATCCGCATCCCCGTCCACATGATCGAGACGATCAACAAGCTCATCCGTGTCTCCCGGGCCCTCGTCCAAGAGATCGGCCGGGAGCCGACGAGCGAGGAGATCGCAAAAAAGATGGACATGCCCGTCACCAAGGTCCGCAAGATCATCAAGATAGCCCAGGAGCCCATCTCCCTCGAGACGCCCATCGGCGAGGAGGAGGACAGTCATCTCGGCGATTTCATCGAAGACAAGCTCATCCCCTCGCCGCCCGACACGGTCATCCACATCAACCTCAAGGAGCAGATCGAGGAGGCCCTGAAGTCGTTGACGGAGCGCGAGGGCCGGGTCCTCAAGATGCGTTTCGGGCTGGGCGACGGCAACGAGCACACCTTGGAGGAGGTCGGCCAACAGTTTAAAGTGACCCGCGAGCGCATCCGCCAAATCGAGGCCAAAGCCCTGCGCAAGCTCAAGCACCCGAGCCGCAGCCGCAAGCTCAAATCTTTTACCAGCAATCAGTAAAAAAGGGGACGGTTCTGCTTTTCGGGAGTGGAAAACAGAACGGTCCCCTTTTTCACAAAATTGACGGGACATCCGTATTTTGTTATAAAAGGGGGCCGAGGGCCTATAGCTCAGCGGTAGAGCCACCGGCTCATAACCGGCAGGTCCCAGGTTCGAATCCTGGTAGGCCCATTGACCGCGAGTCTGTGGACTGAGGGATAGTGGACATTGATTTCGACCTGATCATCGAGATCCAGCGGCTGGACACCGAAATGCGCGAAGCTTCGCTCGTCCTCGAAGGGATCCCCCGTCTCGTCCAGGACATCGACAAAAAGATCCAGACCGACTCGAAGCTCGTCGCCGACGCCAAGGGCAAGATGTCCCAGAACCAGAAGAAGCGCCGAGACCTCGAGGCCGAAGTCAAGGACATCAAGGTCCAAATCGGAAAATACAAGCGCCAGCTGAACGAGGTCAAGACGAACAAAGAATACACTTCGCTCCTCAAGGAAATCGAGGAGGCCCAGCACAAGGTCGACACGTTCGAAGAGGCCATCATCGCCGAGATGCTCACCGCCGACGACGTCGAGGAGGAGATCAAGACCGCGACCTACCGGCAGGGGCAGGATGAGGAAAGCCTGAAGAAAGAGAAGCTTGTCCTCGACGAGAAGATGAAGGAGACCGAGACCAAGTTCGCGGCGCTCAACAAGGAACGGGAGGCGCTCCTCCCCCGCATCCCCCGCGAGCAATTGATGCTCTACGAGTCCCTCAGCCGGAAAAAGGGCGGCGCCGCGCTGTCCCCCGTAACAGGCGACTTCTGCGCCATGTGCCACATGCGCGTCCGCCCGCAAATGCTCAACGAGATCCGCGACAAGGTGAATGTCATCCTCTGCGAGAACTGCGGCCGGATCCTCTATTGGACGACGAAACCCGAGCCGGTCAAGCCCGAGCCGCCGGCGACCGAGTAGGCCTCAGCCGACCGTTCCCCCGTCGTCGCGTCCGTCCTCCGCATCTTCCCTGTACATGGCGTCGATCAGGGCCTGGTATTCGGCCGTGACGTTCGCTCGCCGGACCTTGAGCGAGGGCGTGATCTCGCCCTTCTCGATCTCGAAATCACGCGGCAGGACGGCGATCTTCTTGATCCTCTCATAGGAGGCCAAAAGCGGCGTCGCCCGGTCGACCTCGGCCTTGAGGAAACCGACGATGCGGCGGTCCCGGCAGAGGTCGTCGAGCGAGGAGTAGGCGATCCCCTGCGCCCGGGCGTATGCCTGGAGCTTTTCAAAATTGGGCACGATAAGCGCTGCGATGAAGCGCTTCCGGTCCCCGATGACCACGCCGCTCGTGATGTAAGGGCTCGTTTTGAGCAGGTTCTCGATGGGCTGGGGGGCGATGTTCTTGCCGCCCGAAGTGATGATGAGGTCCTTCTTCCGGTCGGTGATGACCAGGAAACCGTCCGGGTCGAAGTGGCCGATGTCGCCGGTGTGGAACCAGCCTCCTTCGAGGACTTCCCGGGTCTCCGCTTCTTTCTTGTAATAGCCCTTCATGATGTTCGGCCCCCGGGCCAGGATCTCGCCGTCGGCAGCGATCTTGATATCGATGCCGGGGCCGGGTTTGCCGACCGTCCCCAGCCGGATGTGCTCGAACGTGTTGAGAGAGAGAAGCGGGGAGGTCTCGGTCAGGCCGTAGCCTTCCAGGATGACCAGCCCGATGGCGTAAAAGAATTCGGCAATGTCCTTCGAGAGCGGGGCCCC
>MEXZ01000136.1:0-2580 GCA_001773855.1 Candidatus Aminicenantes bacterium RBG_13_64_14 | reverse complement strand
CCCGGCCGCCCGTCTTGGCGACGATCTTGGAGAAGACGAGCTTGGCGGCGACCTTCTGGCGGAAGCGGAGCCCTCCGGAGACGGGCTTCCCCGCAATCTTGGCCGCGCCGTAGGCCTTGCCGACCTTGATGGCCCAGAAGAAGATCTTTCGGCGCAAGGGGGGGCTCGACAAGACCTGGTCCATGACCTTGGTGTAGATCTTCTCGAAAACCCGCGGGACACTGACCATGAGGTGAGGGCGGACCTCCAGGAGGTTCTTGGCGACGGCCTCGACGCTCTCGGCGAAGGCGACCGTGCAGCCCTTGTAGATATATGTGAACATGACCATCCGCTCCAGGATGTGGGATAGCGGCAGGAAGGACAGGGCGGTGTCCTTCTCCGTGAACTCGATGAGGGATGCGGCCGTCTTGATATTGCTGATGAGGTTGTCGTGGGTCAGGATGACGCCTTTCGGCACGCCCGTCGTTCCCGAGGTGTAGATGAGGGTCGCCTCGTCCCCGGGCTTGATCCGGGCGACGAGCTCTTCGAACTGGCCGGGCTTCGATTCCGCCGCGGCCCTCCCCTTTTCCATGACCTCCTTCAGCGTCAGGACGCCGGCCGGGGCTTGGTCGGCGAAGGTGATGTAGTGCTTGACCTTGGTCAACTCGGGACGGAGGGTCTCGACCTTCTGCCAAAGGTCGGCGTTAGAGACGACGACGACCATGGCATCCGAGTCGTCGATGATGTAGCGGATCTGCTCCGAGACGAGGGTCGTGTAGATCGGCACGGTCAGGCCGCCGATGCAGAGCGTCGCCAGGTCGGTCATGGTCCACGCCGGCATGTTCTCGGAGAGAAGGCAGAGTTTCCGCCCCGCTTCGAAGCCGATGGCCTTGAGGCCGAGCGCGAGGTGCTTGACGCCGTCCCCGAATTCCTGCGTCGATATGGGGGCGTAGGCCCCTTCCTTCTTGACCAGCATGAAGTCCGGCTTGGGGTAGGTCTTGACCGAGTTGACGATAAGTTCCGCGAGCGTCGTTACCATGTTTCCCTCCTATTCCAGAAGTGGCCCGATTGTAGTGATTGCCGGGGGTGGTGTCAAGACGCGTGGAGCTTCCCGTCCCTGAGCTCTATCGTCCGGTGGGCCAGCCGGGCCAGAAGGGGGTTGTGCGTGACCAGGATGATGGTCAGGCCCTCCCGCTCGTTGAGGTCCTTGAGGATCGCCCCGATCTCCTCGCTCCGGGCCGTATCGAGGTTGCCCGTCGGCTCGTCGGCGAGCAGGATGTCGGGCTTGTTGACCAGGGCCCGGGCAATGGCCACCCGCTGCATCTCCCCACCCGAGAGCTGGCCGGGGAGGTGGTCGGCGCGCTTGTCGAGGCCGAGGAGTTTCAGGACGCGCCCGACGTCCTCTTCGGCGCCCGGCTTCTTGAAGAAGGTGAACGGCAGGATGACGTTCTCGAGGACGGTCAGGGTGGAAACCAGATAGAACCTCTGGAAAATGTAGCCGAAAACGTCCCTGCGGATCCGGGTCAGTTTGGCTTCGGAGAGTCCCTTGGACTTCTCGAAGACGATGCGGCCTTCGAGAGAGAGTTTCCCCGAGGTCGGGTTGTCCAGACAGCCGAGGACGTTGATGAGGGTCGTTTTCCCCGAGCCCGAGGGACCTACGACCGAAAGGAAGGTCCCTTTCTCGACCTGGAGGGAGACGTCGTCGACGGCGGCGATCTCCTCCGGGCCGCGGCGGTAGAGCCGTTTCAGATTCTCGGCTTCGATGGAAAACCGGGCTGGGCTGTTCATGATTCCACCTCGCTGCGGATGGTATCGAGGGGCCTCATGCGGGCCGCTTTCCAGGACGGATAGATCCCGCTGGCCAGGCCGATGGCCGTCACCACCCCCAGGGCCATGAGCACCAGCTTGACATCGATCGCGACCAGGCCGCCGCTCGGAGAGTAAGGCAGCAGGTTTCGGACGAGGATGTCGGTCAGACGGGCCGTCAGGAGGGCCAGGGCCGTGCCGATGAGTCCGCCTCCGATACAGAGGACGATCGTCTCTAGCCAGACGAGCTTGAAGACATCCAGGGCCATCGCGCCCATGGACTTCAGGATGCCGATTTCCTGGCGCCTCTCCATGACCGACATCAGGACCGTGTTGACGACGCCCATCATGGCGATGAGGATGGCGATGAGGGCGATCGAGAAGACCATGACCCGGGCCGTCGAGACGAGGGTCATGATCGTCGTCTTGACCTGGGTCAGGCTGACGACCTGGACGTCCGGGAGCTTGTACATCTTGTCCTCGAAGGCCTTGATGTCCGCTTCTTTCTTGACCTTGATGCCGATGGCCGTCAGCTCGTCCGGAATGTCGAAGACGCGCTGGACGGTACGGATGGGCAGGAAGATCGTGCCGTCGTCCTGCGTTCCCGTCCGCTCGAGGACGCCGACGACCTTGACCTCGACCTCTTTCTCGGGGATGAGATAGAGGTCGCCGACTTCGCGCTGTTCGAGCTCGGCCACTTCGTAGCCGAAGACGGCTTCGGCCGCTTCCGGCTCGCGGAACCAGCCGCCGGCCTTGAAGGGCAGGGCGCTCTTCATCTTCGGGAACGAGGCCGGG
>MEXZ01000135.1:8832-10986 GCA_001773855.1 Candidatus Aminicenantes bacterium RBG_13_64_14 | reverse complement strand
GTCGAGACCGCGCTCGCGCCGCTGGGCACGCTCAGGGCCTTTGTCCGGCCCGGGCAGCGGGTGCTCCTTAAGCCCAACCTGCTGATTCCGGCTCCGCCCGAGCGGGCGATCACGACCCACCCCGCCGTAGTCGAGGCCATGATCGGGCTGGTGCGCGAAGCGGGCGGGGAGCCCTTCATCGCCGACAGCCCCGGCGGTCCGCTCCACAACCGCCTCGGCATGGCCGCCCTCTACCGGCAGTCCGGCATGAGCGACGTCGCCCGGCGGACGGGCGTCAAGCTGCGCAGCGAATCCGATGCTGTCCAGGTTCCCACACCCGAGGGCGCGCTGCTCAAGCGGCTCGACCTTCTGAAGGCCTGGCGCGAAGCGGACGTCGTCATCTCGCTCCCCAAGCTCAAGACCCACAACCTCACCCTCATCTCCGGCGCTCTCAAGAACCTCTTCGGGCTCGTTCCCGGGCTGACCAAGCCCGGCTACCACTCGAAGCTCGCCGATGTCGACCAGTTCTGCGACATGCTGCTCGACATCGTCGCCTGCGTCAAACCCATGCTCACGGTCATGGACGGCGTGCTGGGGATGGAGGGCGACGGGCCGAGCACCGGCGGCACGCCCCGTCACATCGGGCTCATCCTGGCCAGTGCGGACCCTGTGGCGCTCGACGCGGTCATGTGCCGGGTCATAGGCGTGGACCCCGACGGACTGGCGCTTTTCCGCGCCGCGACGCGTCGCGGCTGGTGGCCTCTGGACATCACCGTGGAGGGCGCGCCGCTCGGCGAGGTCGCCGTCCGCGATTTTCGCCTTCCCGCCGCCCGGCGGGCGGCGAGGCCTGTCCGCGGCCGCCGCATGATCTCCCGCCTTGTGACCCGGGCGCTTACCCCGCGCCCCGTTCCCCGGCGCGGGCGTTGCACGGCCTGCGAAGACTGCGTGCGCATGTGCCCCCGCCGGGCGATCACGATCGCCGGCCGCCTGGCCGTCGTGGATGACGAACGCTGCATCCGCTGTTACTGCTGCCACGAAATCTGCCCCGAGGCGGCCATCGACCTGAAATTTTCTCTGACGGAGCGCCTCATGCGCCTGACCGGTCTGTTGTAGTCGGACAGGGGATAGGGACTGTCCCCATCCTTCTGGTTCTTCAGCCCGACGGTGCCTGGTTTGAAAAGCTGCTGTTTTTGTCCGCGCCCGGCCGGGTCGAGTCGAGGCTGAGAGCCCGGCCGGGCGTCAAGCCGCCTGCGCAGTCAGCGCCGCTTGGCCGCCCGGACGGCGAGACGGAGAATGAGGGCGACGGCGGCGAACAGGACAACGGGCAGGCTGAGCGACGGCAGGACGGACTCGAATGTCTTGATGTATTTCATCCAGCTCGCCCACTTCAACACGCCGGCGTGGACGCCGGCTAGGATGAGCGCGGTATAGCCCGAAAAGCGCAGGACCCTGCGCCAGAGCGCCCCGCCCAACCTCCCCTTGACCGAGGCCAGGGACAGGACGGCCATTCCTCCGAAGAGGGCGAGCGCCGTAAGGCCCAGAACGGCCTCAGCCGGATGCCGGGCTATCCAGGAGGGAAGCGGGAATTTTTCCGGCAGGAACAGGTGCGAGGCCAGGCCATGGGCCGCGCCCGTCCAGAACCCGGCCAGCCCGTAATGCTTCCGGTAAGCCAGGGCGCGGCGGGGCCTCCGGGAAATGAAATGGATCGAGGTCAAGAACAGGGAGAGGGCGATAAGGAACAGCGACGCCGTGGCCAGGGATTTGTTGAAGAGATAGAAGTCGAAGCGCCAGACATCGTCTTTGATGGCTTGCCGCACGAAAAAATACAAGCCGCCGAAGACGACAGCCGCAAGCGCGGCCGCCGCGGCCCGCAGGCGGAGCTTCCAGAGGAGGGCCGTGGAGGACGCCGATGCGCTCGTTCTTGTGCCGTTCCGGCCGGCATTTCTGTCCATGTGCTCTGCTTGATATAGAAAAACATTATAGATGATTGCCTGCGATTATCAATATGCGGCTCGGCCCGCGCAGAGGCTCCCGATAGACCGTCTCACGGGGCGAAGCGCGATCCCCTCCTAAGCAGTTCTTCGCGGAAGGAAGCCGGGAGCGGGGATTCGACCCTGATTTCGCCCCCGCCGCCGCGCGAAGGAAGGGTGATGTCGAACGCATGGAGCATGAGGC
>MEXZ01000135.1:0-8801 GCA_001773855.1 Candidatus Aminicenantes bacterium RBG_13_64_14 | reverse complement strand
CGATGACGCCCTTCTCATCGGGGATGACGCCCAGCGCGAGGGCCAGGTAGGTTTTGCGCACGCCTCCCCGGCTGAAGGCGTCGTTCAAGAACCTGTGCGCCTCGGGATTCTTGGCGAAGACGAGCACGCCGCTGACCTCCTTGTCGAGGCGGTGGACGATGAACAGCCGTCCGGGACAGCGGCCCGCGACGTGCGGCAGCAAACCATCCTCACCGCTCCGGGCGTTGGACACCAGCCCCGCCGGCTTGTCCACGGCCAGGATGTCGTCGTTTTCAAGGAGGACGGAAACGTCGGTCATGCTTCGCCGCTTTTCCATCATAGGCGAGAATGTGCTGATTGGCAATGACGCGAACGGGTCCCGGAATCGACGATTTCGGGAGATGACCGTGGCCTGTTGGAACGGCCGCTTTCCTCTATTGGCACAAGTCTTGCTTTTCAAAAGGCAGATAAATGAATCCGTTGTTATCGGCGGTCAAGGCGCGGGGGAGAAAAACCCCTGTTTCCTCCATCGGCCGTGAAATAAGGCCGGCGGGAAGGTAAACCTTTTTCCAGATCCGTAAGTATATACGCATAGATGCGGATACGGAAATGAACATTCGAGCGAGGTTCGCCATGGATCGTAAAAAGATAGTGTATCTGGCCCTCATATGTCTGATGAGCGCCCTGTCGGCCGCACCCTCCGCAGCTTCCCAGTCCGACGTCAAGAAAGTTTACACCACCTCCCATATCAACCCCCGCGCCCCGGCGATCGACGGCCGGCTGGACGACTCGGTCTGGGAGAAGGTCGGCTGGGAGGGCGGTTTCATTCAATTCCGGCCCGTGGAGCGCGCCGACCCTGCGGAGAAGACCGAGTTCAAGATCCTCTATGACGACGCCAACCTTTATGTGGGCGTTCGCTGCTGGGATTCCAAAGCCGCCGGGATCGAGCGGCGCGTAGCGCGGCGCGACAATTTCGAGGGTGATTTCGTGGAGGTCACCCTCGACAGCCTGGCCGACAAGCTCACGGGATTCGCCTTCGCCGTGAACGCCGCCGGCGTCAAGGGGGACTCTCTCTACCGGGATGGCGCGATGTCCAACGGGTCCGACGAGAGTTGGGATCCCATCTGGGACGTGGCGACGTCCGTGGATGCCGAGGGCTGGACCGCGGAGATGAAAATCCCGTTTTCCCAGATCCGCTTCGGCCGGAAGGACGAGCACGCCTGGGGCCTGCAGGTCATGCGCCGCCTGTTCCGCAATGACGAGGTCTCCCTGTGGCAGTTCATCCCGCGCAACTCCCCGGGTTGGGTCGCCTTCTTCGGCGAGCTCAACGGCTTGCGCGGCCTCAACCCGCCTCGCCAGATCGAGCTCATGCCCTATACGGTCGCCAGACAGCAGCTCTTCCGCGGCGAGCCGGACAATCCCTTCGCCACGGGCAGCCGCCGGGCGCTCCTCGGCGGCCTGGACGGCAAGCTGGGCGTCACCTCCGACCTGACCCTGACCTTCACCCTTAACCCGGATTTCGGACAGGTCGAAGCCGACCCCTCCGAAGTCAACCTGACCGCTTTCGAGACGTATTTCAGCGAGAAGCGGCCGTTCTTCGTCGAGGGACGAAGCCTCTTCCACTTCCAACTCACGGGCGGGGACGGCGATTTCTCCATGGACAACCTGTTCTATTCGCGCCGCGTGGGCCGGACCCCGCAGTATTATCCCGACGTCGCCGACGACACGTTTGTCGACCAGCCCGGGGCGACATCCATCCTGGGAGCTTTCAAGCTGACGGGCAAGACCCGCAGCGGGCTGTCGATCGGCATCATGGAGAGCGTCACCACGATGGAGAAAGCCTCCCTGTTCGCCGGAGGCCTCGAGACCGAACAGGAGGTCGAGCCCTGGACGAGCTACTTCGGCCTCCGCCTGCAGCAGGACTTCCGCCAGGGCGCGACGACGCTGGGCGGGATGCTGACCGCGGTCAACCGCGACGCCCGCCGCGCCGAGCACCTCGGCTTCCTGCACGACTCGGCCTATGCCGGCGGCCTGGATTTTTCCCACAGCTGGCGGGACCGCAAGTACACCCTCACCCTGCGGCTGACTTTCAGCCGAGTGGCCGGCTCGCCCGAGGCGCTCCTCCGGACCCAGGAGTCCTCGGTCCGCTATTTCCAGAGGCCGGACGCCTCGCATTTCGATTACGACCCAGACCGGACCTCGCTCTCCGGCCATGGCGGCACCGTGTCCTTCAACAAGTCGGGGGGCGGCATCCTGAGATACAGTGCGGGCGTCACTTGGCGCTCGCCGGGCTTCGAGCTTAATGATATGGGTTTTCTCCGCCAGGCGGACAAGATCTTGCAGTACGCCTGGGCCGGGCTGAACTTCACCAAACCTTTCGCCATCTTCCGCAACGTCAACATCAACTTCAACCAGTGGCGAGGCTGGGACTTCAGCGGGGCGAACATCTTCGCCGGCGGCAACATCAACGGCTGGGGCCAGTTCAAGAACTACTGGAGCGGCGGGCTCGGCATCAACCGCAACGGCGAGCAGATGTCGGCGAGCTCGCTCCGCGGCGGACCCTCGCTGCGGCTGCCCGGCGCCTGGAACGTGTGGAGCGAGATCGAGAGCGACTCGAGGAAGATGGTCCGCCTTTCTGTGTGGGGGTCGGGGAACAAGCGGGACTCGGGGGAAATGCGCTCGGCCAGCATCGGAGCGGGCATGACCATCCAGCCTTCGCGGGCTTTCCAGCTCTCGCTCAGCCCCGGCTACAACTACTACAAGAACGAGCTCCAGTACATCGCGACGTGCGAGACCGCCGCGGGGAACCGCTACGTCTTCGGCGCCATCGACCAGAAGACCGTCCGCCTGACGATGCGGTTGAGTTACAGCATGACGCCCGACCTTTCGATCCAGTTCTACGGCATGCCTTTCATCTCCGCCGGGAAGTACGACCGGTTCAAGCACATCACCGACTCGCGTTCGCGCGACTGGGGGAGCCGCTACAGCCTCTTTGGGCCGGGCGAGCTCGCCTGGGACGAGGCGGGGGGCTGCTACGCGGCGGCGGAGGAGGCGAGCGGCCTGGCCTATGGTTTCAGCCGGCCGGATTTCAACTTCGTCCAGTTCCGCTCGAACCTCGTCATCCGCTGGGAGTACATCCCCGGCTCGACCCTCTACCTCGTCTGGTCGCAGGGCCGGACGGGCTTCGAAGACCGCGGCGACTTCTCCTTCGGCCGCGACGTGGACAACCTGTTCAACGTCCACCCCGACAACGTCTTCCTCATCAAGTTCTCCTACTGCTTCCAACTGTAGGCGGCAAGACGCCGCCGCGCGCCGTGCCGGCCTCGAAATCCTCCTGGTCTGAAGGCTGCCAGAGAACCGGGCGGATAATGAGAGGGAGATGTTAGAAGAGAAGAAGAACCCGGGAACGGAGTGTCTGGACAATAATCATGAATAAGGTTAATAGGTATGGTGTTCCCCATTAAAAGGAAGCAGATGATGGAAAACTTGGAAGTCCGCGACTACGAGCCCGGAGACCTGGAGGGCGTCCTAGTCCTCGTCTCCGAGCTCGAGGCCGAGATGTCCGAGAAGTTCGACGGCGTGTCGATCAAGTCCGGCGGCCCCGAATACCGGAACCGCTACCTCAAGCCCGGCAACAAGTTCAAGACCTTCGTCGCCCTTCTCGATGGCCGCGTCGTCGGCTACCTCCTCGGCTGGCCCGTCCTGGGCGCGCCCGAGGTCGACAACATGTACGATGTCCTGCCCGCCTCGGACCACTGGAAGCCGGCCGAGTTCTACTTCCACATCACCTTCGTCTCCAAACCCTTCCGCAACCGGGGCATCTCCAAGAAACTCCACCTGTCCGCTCTGAAATACGCCCGGGAGCAGGGCTACAAGGAAGTCTACGCCTGCATCGCCAAGTGGAACGAGAAGGAACTGAGCGTCATCCGCTCCCTGGGTTTCCAGGAGAAAGACCTCGGTTATCGTCTCCGGTTCTCGCTGAAACTGTAGGCCCGCGCACCTTTCGCGCGTCAAAAACTGATAATCGCCCGGCCGCAAGCGCGTTTTGGAGTGCGGCGACGCGTCGCCGCTTTCAAAGCGGCCTCATGAGGCCGCACTCCAAAAAAGCCGCGCCCGATGCAGAGCTGCCGATGTTTCCCTTTGCGTGCCCGCCCCGGCCGTTCAGGCCCTTATCGAATCTGTTCGGGCTTGCTCCAGATCAATTAGCCCTATTCCAATGCGGCAATCTCTTTCAGCCGCGCCTCGAGCCGCTTGGCCGAGACCGGGACCGCGGTCCGGAGCTCGGGGGCGAAGAGCGAGACCCTGAACTCCTCGACGAGCCAGCGGAACTCCTCGACCGCCGCTCGTTTCGCTGCCGAAACGATTCGCCCGCCGGCCGCGCCCTTTGCCGCCGCCGAAGCACCGCGCCCCGCCTCGCCATAGACCGCGACCGTCTCAGCCGCGCCGCCCTCCATCTCCCCAGCCTCCCTCCTCAGCTTCTTGAGCGCCGTGACGAACGGCTCGACCTGGGCCGCCTTCTGCCTGTCCTTCTCGAGCCCCTGTCGCGCCCGCTCGATGCGCAGCTCGAGCGCCTTCAAATACCTCGGCAAATGCCCCAGCCTCTCGAGTCCGAAGCGGCTCAGGAAATCCTTCGGCATAAGTCGCCCCAGCTCGGCCTCGATCTCCTCGACAAACGCTTGAACGGTCTTGCTCGTTCCCCGATCCTTTTTCATCCCTGAAAGAGCCCGCCTCGCCGCCAGATACGCTTCGAGCGCCCCTCCCGCCGCCTTCACGAGCTCGTGCCCCTTCTCAAACAGGCTCTTCACGACTCCGGCGCCGTAAGCTCGGAATTCCGCCTCCGTCCTGACGTCCCGCTCGAAGACTTCGCGCCGCAGGCTCTCGTGGAGCGCCTTCTCGAGCACGGCCTTGCCGCCGAAGTGAAGCGCCGCCCGCCCCGCCTCCTCGGGCAACAAGAGGTACCGCCTCAGGAATTCGAGGTCCTTGGCGTGCTTCACCAGGAGCAGGGCGGCCACGCCCCGCCGGTGCGACTCTCGCGCCTCTTCCTTATTGTTGAACAACCTCAGGTTCGCGCCCCTGTCCGAGGCGGGCTCGAGCCCGGGAAAGGCCTCGGCAAGCGGTCCGGCCGGCACGCTCTCCGGCAGATCCCCGAAATCCCAGGCCGCGCTGCCTTCCCTCTCCCACTTCTCGCGCGCCGCCTTCCAGGCGGCCGTATCGGTCGGCGCCGGCGGCGGCGCGCCCGATTTCTTGATCAGCCCGGCGATGTCCCGGCCGGCGAGCACGGCTTTTCCCTCCCCGTCGAGGACCGCCACTCTCATCCTCAGGTGCTCGGGCAGCGCGGCCTTCTCCCACTCCCGGGCGGGGATGTCCGTCCGGAAGCGGTGTTTGACGAACTCGGCCAGCGCCCCGTAGAGCGACCGCTCGGTCTGGCGCGGCATCTCCTCGACGATGACCTGAGCCGTCTCGCTTACGGGCACGAGGAGCTTCCTGTAGCGCCGCGGCAGCCCCTTGATGAGCGCCACGACCTTCTCCCTGAACTGCCCCGGCACGCCCCACTCGAACTTCTCGACCGTCACGCCCGCCAGCGCGGCATGGGGAATGTTGACCGTGACGCCGTCGTCCTCGGCGCCCGGCTCAAACTTATAGTTCGCCTTGAAGCTCCATTCGCCGACAGGGAGCCGGTCGGGGAATCGGGCGAGCTCCTCCTTGTCGGGCCGGCGCACGAGGAGGTCTTCCCGGTTCATTCTCAAAAAATCGTCCCCGCCCTCGCGCTCGACCGCCGCCCGCAGCCCGGCCAGGTCGGTAACGCCCGCAAGCCGCCTCCCGTAAAACGCGGCCTGGGCCGCCTCGCCGGCCAGGATGTCCCGCCGCCGGAGCTTGTCCTCCATGGCCTCGATCCTGGCCGCGAGCGCCAGGTTGCGCTTCAGGAAGTCCGGAGGGTTCTTGACCTTCCCCCCGACGAGCGCCTCCCGGACGAAAATTCCGTGCGCCTCCTCAGCGTTGACCGGGCCGTAGGGGACGGGCCGGTCCGAGACGACCTCCAGGCCGAACAGCGTCACGCGCTCCTTGGCTCGCACCTCGCCCAGGTCCTTGTCCCAGTGCGGGTCGGAATAATGGCGGCGGCAGAGGTCGCCGGCCAGGGGCTCGACCCAGGCCGGGTCGATGCGGGCCGCCGTCCGGGCGTAGAGACGGGCGGTTTTCACCATCTCCGCGGCCATGATCCAGGCCGGCGGACGGCTAAAGAGCACGGACCCGGGGAAGAGCATCGCCTCCCGGCCCTTGGCCGCGGTGTAGATGTTCCTCTCCTTGCGGGCGGCGATGTTCGAGAGCAGCCCGCTCAAGACCGCCCTATGGACGGCGTCATACCGCGCCTTTTCGCCGGCTGTCCCGGCCGCCGCTCCCGTCCCCGCGCCCCCCCCAAGCCGCAGCTCAGCGATGATCTCAAGCACCTGCCCGTGAATAAGGGTCCACTCCTGCATGCGCGGAAAAGACAGGAAATGCTCGCGGCAGAAGCGGCGCCTCCGGCTCTGTGAGTCGAGCTCCTCAAACGAGCCGTGGAAGCGGCTCCAGATGTTGAGCACGGTCAGGAAGTCCGAGTCGGGGGGGTTGAAGACGGCCTGCCGCGCGTCGGCCTCGGCCGCCCTCTCCGGCGGCCGCTCGCGCGGGTCGCGGATGCTGAGGGCCGAGGCGATGACCGCCGCCTCCTCCAGACATCCCTCGCGCCGCGCTTCGAGCAGCATGCGTGAGATGCGCGGGTCGAGCGGCATGCGGGCCATGAGCCGCCCGCGCTCGGTGAGCGTGTAACCGGCGCCGGCCGCGCCGGTCTCTCCCCCCGCTCCCGCCGCTCCTCCCGCTCCATCCTCCTTCCTGATCGCGCCCAGCTCGACCAGGGTTTCGTATCCGTCCCTTACCAGCCGGACGCTCGGTTTGTCCACGAACGGAAAGCGCAGCGGGTCGCCGAGCCGCAAATCGATCATGCGCAGGATGACCTCGGCCAGGTTCGAGCGGAAGATCTCGGGCGGGGTGAAGCGCGGCCGCGCCTCATAGTCTTTCTCCGAGTACAGACGGACGCAGGAGCCCGCCTGGACACGGCCGCAGCGGCCGCAGCGCTGGTCGGCGCTCGACCGCGATACGGGGCTTATGGGCAGGCTGTTGATCCTCGTCCCCGGAAGGTACTGCGAGATGCGCGCCAGCCCGGTGTCCACGACGTACCTGATGCCGGGGATCGTGAGCGACGTCTCGGCCACGTTCGTGGCCACGACGATCTTCGGCCCGGCGACCGAATAAACGCGGCCCTGCTGCCCGGCCGGCAGCCGGGCGTAGAGGGGGAGGACGGTCGTCCCGGGGTATTTCTTCCCCTCGAGTATCCGGCAGGTCTCGAGGATATCCTGCTCGGCGGGCATGAAGACCAGGATGTCGCCCGGCGGTTTCGAGGTCTTGATCTCGCTTACGGCCTTGGCCGCAAGCTCCACGTAACCCTCCTCGTCCTCGCCCCGCGCGCGGTCGGGCGGGCGGTAGACGACTTCGACAGGATAGAGGCGGCCCTTGACGGCGATGACCGGCGCGCCGCCGAAAGCCTCGGCGAACTTCTCGGTGTCGAGCGTGGCTGAGGTGATGACGACCCGCAGCTCGGGCCGCTCGTCTATGAGCTTCCGGGCCAGCCCCAGCAGGAAGTCGATGTTCAGGCTGCGCTCGTGGGCTTCGTCGATGATAAGCGTGTCGTATTCATGAAGGCCGCGGTCGCCCTGAGTCTCGGCGAGGAGCATGCCGTCGGTCAGGACTTTGATGTAAGCCGAGCGGGGGGCGCGGTCCTGGAAGCGGATCTTGTAGCCCACCGAGCGGCCCAGCCCCTCTTTCAGCTCCTCGGCGATGCGGTGGGCGATCGTCACCGCGGCGATGCGGCGCGGCTGGGTGCAGGCGATGCGGCCGGCGACGCCGCGCCCCGCCTCGAGGCACATCTTCGGGATCTGGGTGCTCTTGCCGCAGCCCGTCTCGCCCGAGACGATGACCGCACGGTGACGCTTGACGGCCTGGACGATCTCCCGCGCCATGGCGCTTATGGGCAGTTCGTGCGGGTAGCGCACCGCGGGCCGTCGCGCCAGGCGCGCCGCGCGCTCGGCGGCCGAGGCATCGAGCCGCTTCGTCAAGCCCTCGAGCTCGGCGAGCGCCCTCTTGCTGTCGCCGCCGCCCGCGCGGCGGGCGAGCGCCTCCATCCGCGCCGAGACCTCGGCTGCGTCGCGCAGCATGGCCCGGGGCAGGAGTCCGCGGATTCTGCGCAGCGCCTCGGCGGTCTGGGGACGGTCGGGGTTCAAAGTCATGGGTTCGAGGCAGTTGAGAAGCGGGGCTCCCAAAGGTAGCGCCCCAGATCAATGCGGCCCGAGGGGGGGACGTTGACGCCCTCGGCCCGCAGGCGGCGGAGCTGTGTCTCAAACCCGCAGCCCCGCGGGAGCGAAATTCTGCCGCGGCCTCCGATGACGCGATGCCAGGGCAGGCGGTCCTTGGCCGAGGAAGAGTGGAGAAGCCAGGCCACCTGGCGGGCGCCGCCGTCGAATCCGGCGAGGAAGGCGATCTGGCCGTAGGTCGCCACGCGGCCGCGCGGGATGCGCTTGATCAGGGCTTTCGCCTTTTCTGTGAAAGGCGTCATGTGTCTATTATACGGACAAGTCGGGGTCTCGTCTCCACTTTCCACTATCGCCGGATGTCTTCGGAAGAGGAATCGGTGCGCGATCTCTTGAAGCAGGGGCGGGAAGGGCGAAAGTTGCCCCATTAGAGAAACTAAAAATCGGCTTTGTGTAGTACGTTTTTTGGATTGAATGAGGGAGCCG
>MEXZ01000134.1:10156-12503 GCA_001773855.1 Candidatus Aminicenantes bacterium RBG_13_64_14 | reverse complement strand
AGGAGGCCGCGGAAAAAAGGGCTGAGAGGATCATCGGAGTGAGCATAAGCGGTGATTTAGTCGGGCGGCGTGGCGGACGAGGGAAGTTTCAGGGGAAACCGCCAAAACGTGTCTGAGCTCGGCGTAGCGCACGCCGAGCGAGTTGTTTTGGCGCTGAGGCCGGCACGTTGGCCGGCGTTAAAAATCACCGCAGCGAACGAAGATGATCCCCGAGGCCCCTCCGAGGCCGACGGCGAAAATACTTCGAGTTTACCCTCTTTTGCTTTGAATGAAAAAGCGTTATAGTTGGTGTCCCCGGCCGGGAGAAAGGCCGGAAGATCGACATCGCCGACGAGGAGGGAGAGCGTGATATCCTACCGCCATAATGGGTCCTTCAAGCGTTTCGGGCTCGCGGTTTTGGCCGTCGCCCTGACGGCGCTCGCCGCCGGGGCGGCCCAGAAAGTGCCGATTACTTTCGACGACTACCACGGCTACCCGGCGACGGTGAAATACCTCAAGGACGTCGCCGCCGCCTACCCGCAGATCACGGCGCTCCTGGAGATCGGCCAGAGCTCGATGGGCCGGCCGATCTACGTCCTCGTCGTCTCGAACATGAAGACGGGGACGACCGTCGACGCCCAGATCCCGATCCGCAACCCGCGGGCCGAGGGCGTCAAAAACGTCACGCCGATGAAGCCCTATATGGGAAAGCCCGGCCAATGGATCTGCGGGGCGACGCACGGCAACGAATACACCGGGACAGAGGTCTGCCTCTACACGATTGACAAGCTGGTCACGGGCTACGGCGCCGATAAAGAGACGATGGCCCTCGTCGACGGCAAGACCTTCTACATCTGTCCCATCGTCAATCCCGACGGCGTCTTCAACAGCCTCGACAAGGGCATCTCCCAGCGTCAGAACAGCATGCTCAAGGACGACGACGGCGACGGCAGGATAAACGAGGACGGCCCCGACGACCTCAACGGCGACGGGCTCATCACCCAGTTCCGCTATAAAGACCCGAAGGGGGCTTTCGTCGTCGACGCCGCCGACCCCCGGCTCATGGTCCGGATCCGGCCAAACGAGAAGACGGAGAAGGAGCGCTGGTCGGTCGTCGTCGAGGATAAGGACAACGACGGCGATAAGCGGCGGGGCGAGGATTCCGAGGCGGGCATCGACCTCAACCGGAATTTCCCCGAGGGCTGGTGGAACGACCAGGGGTTCGCGGGCGGGTCGGGCGATTATCCGACTTCGGCCCCCGAGTCCCGGGCCGTGGCCGAGTTCTTCGTCACGCATCCGAACATCTTCATGGCCCAGTTCTACCATACCTCGGGCGGCTTCACATTCCGGCCGCTCGGCACGGCGCCCCACACGCGGCTCGATCCCAAGGACGTGGCCGTGCTCGACTTCGTTATGGGCAAGAAATACCTGGAGACGATCGGCGAGGATGTGCCCGAGGCCTGGAAGAACCCCGCCGCCATCCCGGCGCTCCGGGAGGAGCTGCGCAAGATCTCGAAGAACAAGTACGCCATCGAGCGGGGCTACGAGCTCCCTCGCGGCTGGATGGTGAGCTACGACGAGCTGAACGACCGCCGCTACGGCTTCGGCATGACCACCGACTGGGATTTCCTCCAGCTCGGGGTCTGGTCCATCACGACCGAACTCTGGAACCCGGCCGTGGACATCCCCGGTTTGCCGCGGGTGGCCGGCTCCGAAGGTGTCGAAGGGGACGACGAGCGGCCCGAGGCGCGCCTGGCGCTCGACCGCGCCCTCCTCAAGTTCCAGGACGAAAAATACGGCGGCAAGCTCTTCCTCAACTGGAAGCCGTTCAAGCACCCCGAACTCGGCGAGGGAGAGATCGGCGGCTGGATCCCGAGATATTCGTCCAACGCCTGGCCGGGCGAGCCGCTCGCCGGCGTTTGCGACAAGCACTACCGCTTCGAGATGTTCCGGGCCGGGCTCCTACCCGACGTCGTCGTCACCGAGGCCAAGGCCCGGCTCCTCTACACGTCCGAGAGCGCCCGCGAGGCGACGGCCGTGGCCGCGGGCGGCGAGGTCAGGATCAAGAAGGGCGGATCTAAGGGCAAGTACCGGATCGTCGAAGTCACGGCGGTCGTCGAGAACAAGGGTCCCTTGGCGACGCACACGGCCCGCGGCTCGACTCTCCGCGGCAACCGCGAGGACATCGTCTGGCTCGTCGGCGACAGGGGCAAGGTGACGTTCCTCCAGGGCACGCCCTACCAGCGCCTCGGCGTCCTCGACGGGGCGATGAGGATCCCGGGCTCCGGCGGCGGGGCGGGCCGCGGGATGCGGCCCGAGGGACCGGGATCCCCGCCCGAGGATTACATGACGCCGCCGCCGCAGTTCC
>MEXZ01000134.1:8998-10149 GCA_001773855.1 Candidatus Aminicenantes bacterium RBG_13_64_14 | reverse complement strand
CGGCGGGCCTCCGGGCCCGACCCAGGTGAGGCAAGGAGGGGCCAGGCGGGAGGTCCGCTGGCTCGTCGCCGTCGAAGGCGATTCGCCCCTCAAGATCGTGGTTTCTTCCCAGAAGGGCGGGACCCGGGTCCAGGACGTCAAGGTCCAGTAGGAGACGCGCCATGAAGACGAAATTAGCCATCATATTGACGGTTTTCCTGGCCGGCTCCCTCGTCGCCCAGTCCAAGCTCCAGACCAACCCGGGCGGCTACCACGGCGAGCTCGACTACCCCATGAGCTGGAAGCGTTATTACGGTTACGAAGAGTGGACGCGGATCATGCGCGAGCTCCAGAAAAAATATCCCCAGCTCGCCGACATCCAGTCGATCGGGAAGAGCCGGATGGGCCGGGACCAGCTCCTGCTGACCATCACGGCCAAGTCGACCGGCAAGCCCGAGGCGAAAAGGGCCATGTGGGTCGACGGGGCCATCCACGGCAACGAGGTCAACGGTGTCACCTGCTCGCTCTACCTGGCCTGGTACCTCCTGACGCGCTACGATTACGACCCGTTCGTCCACGCGCTCGTCGACGCCACGACCTTCTATATCCTGCCCGGCCTCAACGTCGATGCCAACGACTCCTACGTGAGTTTTCCCAACACCGAGAACAACCCCCGCGAGCCCTACCGGCCGGCCGACGACGACGGCGACGGCCTCTTCGACGAGGACCAGACCGAGGACGTCGACGGCGACGGCGAGCTGTCGGTGATGTACGTCGAGGACCCGGCCGGGGAGTTCAAGCTTTCGCCCGACATGCGGCGGTTCGTTCGCGTGGCCGACCCCCGCGAGGAAGTCCGGCGGTTCCGGCGCGTCGGCGGCGAGGGCTTCGACAACGACGGCGACGGCCTGATCAACGAGGACGATATCGGGGGGCCCGACCCCAACCGGAATTTCCCCTACGGCTGGAGCATCGCTGACGGCTATCCGTATCCGATGAGCGAGGCCGAGACCCGCAACGTCTTCGAGTTCCAGCTTCGGTGTCCCAACATCTTCGCCTCCTTCCACTACCACAACACGGGGCGGCTGATCATGTTCCAGGCGCCTCCGGCCGTGCGGGCGCCGGCCGGGCAGGGGCCCGGCGCTGCCCCGCAGGGCCCGCGCAGGCAGCAATCG
>MEXZ01000134.1:8480-8792 GCA_001773855.1 Candidatus Aminicenantes bacterium RBG_13_64_14 | reverse complement strand
CCCCGCCGGCCCGCTATATCGAGACCGAGGCCCTACGCAATGCCAATTTTGTCATGTACGCGGCCAGCCAGTTCCCCAAGGTCGAATTGGGGGAAGTCAAAGTCACGCCGGCGACCGGCGACCTTTACTGGGTCGAAGTCGAAGTGAAGAACGATAAGGCCTACCCGACGTCGTCGGACCGGGCCGTGGCCCTCAAGCGGGCGGTGATGGACAAGATCACGGTGAGCGGCGCGGGCGGAGTCGAGGTCGTCGAACTGCCCAAGGCCGCGACGGCCGTCGACGCCCTCAACCGGGCGGCCCAGAGCGAGGCCG
>MEXZ01000134.1:7330-8460 GCA_001773855.1 Candidatus Aminicenantes bacterium RBG_13_64_14 | reverse complement strand
TTCCGTCTCAAGGGGCATGAAACAAAAAGATTCTGTGTCTTGGTCAAGATGAGCGGGGCCGAGGGCTCGATCGAATTTACGGTCCGGTCGAAAGCCGGCGGGACCGCAGTCCGAAAGATCACGCTGAAGGCGGAATAGGCTTCCTGAAACGCCTCTTGCGGCGGGGCTTCGACCGGGGCCGGTGGCCGAACCGCCGCTCGTAGACGACCGCGAAGGGGTCTTCGCAATCGCCGAAGGTGCCCTCGACGAGGAGGGAGGCGATCCGGGAAGCCTCCGGGTAGTGGGGGCGTTCTCTCAGCGACCAGCGCATCTTCCCGTCGATCAAAGCCTGGAGCATGTGGTCGACGATGACCAGCGTGTGGACGGTTTCGAGGAGCAGGATCTTGGGGACGAGGGCGGCCGAGCCGGAGCCGCGGAAAGCGTCGTAGAGGACCTTGGGTTTGTCGCCGCGGATGGCGGCAAGGAGGGGTTCGGCCCAGGGCCAGAAGAGCAAGCCGTACATGACCTCGGGGGGAGGCGATCCGCCGGAGTTGATGGAAGCATCGAGCGCGCCGATGAGCAGAATCAGCTTGTCGAAGCGGTCGTCGGACGCTTCGTAAAGCTCGCCGACGGCGCCGAGGATCTTCGGCAGGACGCCGTGGATCCGGGCGCTCTGGAAAAATGGCCGGGGTTTGTCGCCGCGGATGGCGGCAAGGAGGGGTTCGGCCCAGGGCCAGAAGAGCAAGCCGTACATGACCTCGGGGGGAGGCGATCCGCCGGAGTTGATGGAAGCATCGAGCGCGCCGATGAGCAGAATCAGCTTGTCGAAGCGGTCGTCGGACGCTTCGTAAAGCTCGCCGACGGCGCCGAGGATCTTCGGCAGGACGCCGTGGATCCGGGCGCTCTGGAAAAATGGCCGGGCCCCGCCCGACTTCATGTCCTTGTTCAATTCCTCGAAGAGACGCGACCCGGGGCAGGCGGCAAGACGGTCGCGGTGGCGGAAAATGGCCGCCGCGGTCCTCTCCTCGATGACGAAGTCGAGGCGGGAGGCGTGGCGCAGGACGCGCCAGATGCGGACCGGGTCCTCCGTGTAGCTCGTATCCGGGTCGCCGATGATGCGGACCCGGCGGGCTTCGAGGTCCTCGAGCCCG
>MEXZ01000134.1:0-7317 GCA_001773855.1 Candidatus Aminicenantes bacterium RBG_13_64_14 | reverse complement strand
TGACGGAATACGTGGCGATGTCATAGAATAGAGCGTTGATGGTCAGATCGCGGCGGAAGGAGTCCTCGCGCGGCGTGCCGTAGGCGATGGGTTTGAGCGGCGGCCGGCCGCGACGCGGCGGGGCGGCGCCGGGGGCTGTGCTTTCGGCGGAAGGGGTCCCGGGTTCCCCGACGGGCTCCGCGGCGAGCTCTTCAGACGGCGGCTCAGAAGGCATCTCTCCGATTCCCGGCTCAGTGGGGGCTTCCGTTTCTTGCGGGGCGGCCTGGTCGTCCAGAGGCGCCGCAATCGAGTTCTCTCCCGCCTCCTCGGCCATTCTTGCTTGCTCGGCCCGCCTTTCCTCCTCCTCGCGCTCGGCCGCGAGCTCCTCCTCGTCGGGCTTCCTCCTGAACGTCGAGACCTCGATCGTCTTGCCGTCCTGGAACTTGACGTGGGCCAGGCGGAAGCGGCGGCCGATGAGGAAGGCGTTACGGAAGAGCTTTTTGATCTGGTTCGGGTGGGCGTTCGTTCCTATGTCGAAATCGACCGGCTTGCGGCCCAAGAGCAGGTCCCGGACCGCGCCGCCGACGAGGTAGGCCGTGAAGCCGTGACTGCTCAGCCGGTAGAGGACCTTCAGGGCGTCGGGGTCGATCTCCCGCCGCGAAATGCGGTGGCGGGAGCGGTCGAGGATGGCCGGCGCCTCAAATTCGTTATGAGAAGGTATTTCAGGATCCATGACGTGTTCACTTCTCCTTGGCTTTTTCGACGGCGCCGAAAACGCGGAGGAAATTCCCGCCCAGGATCTTGCGGATGTCCGCCGGCTTGTAGCCGCGGGCGACGAGCTCCTTGGTGATATTGGGGAGGAGGCCCGCGTTTTCGAGCCCGGCGGGCGTATCGCTCATGCCATCGAAGTCAGAGCCCAGCCCGACGCAGTCGGCCTTGCCCGTGACCTTGACGACGTGGTCGATGTGGTCGACGACCGTCTTGACATCGATGGGTGGCGAGCTTTTCTTAACCATGGCCCAGCGGGCTCGGAAGTCGGCGTTGAACTTATCCCTCTTCGCCGGTTCGGCCCGTCCGATCGCGGCGTAGTCGGCCGGCCGGCCATGCTCGCGGGACGTCTTTTCGAAAAGTCCGGCCTCAGCTTTGTCGATATCGCTGTTGAGGAAGCCCGGATAGAAATTGATGCCGACGACGCCGCCCTTCTCGGCCAGCGCCTTGAGCATCTCGTCGCTCATGTTCCGGTGGTGGGGCACGAGGGCTCGGCAGCAGGAGTGGGAGGCGACGACGGGCGCTTTGGACAGGCGGAGGACGTCCCAAAACGTCTCGTCGTGGACGTGGGAGACGTCGATGATCATGCCCAAGCGGTTCATCTCGGCGACGACCGACTCGCCCAACTCGGTCAGCCCGCCGTGGACGGGTTTCTCGTCGCCCGAGGCGTCGGCCCAGTCCGTCGCGGTCCAGTGGGTCAGGGTCATCAGCCGGACGCCGGCCCGGTAGAACTCCCGGAGGAGGACGAGGTCGTTCTCGATGGCGTAGCCGCCCTCGATCGCGACGAGGACGCCCGTCTTGCTTGCGTTCCGCGCGGCGCCCGCCTCGTCGACCGAACGGACGAGGGCCAGGTCGTCGGGGTTCTTCTCAACGAGCTTGTTCACGGCCTCGATCTGGGCGAAGACTCCGTTGGCCGACCGCCCCTTTTCGACGTCGTTCGAAGGCGGCGGGGCGAAACAAGCGAAGACCTCGAGGTCGACCGCGCCGCGCTTGAGCTTGGGGATGTCGATGTGGCCCTTGGGCAGGTCCCGGCTCAGGTCCTCGCCGGCCATGAAACGTGCGATGGTATCGCAGTGGAGGTCGACGACGGCCGCGTCGCGGTGGAGGAAGAGCGTGCAGTGGACCGGGTCGAGGAGGTTCTCCCGGCTCGAGCCGATATTTTGCAGGATATCGGCGTGATATTGGCAGGCCAGCCGCAGGAGCTCGGGGTCGATCATTGCCGGCCGGTCGCCGGGCAGGTGGTATTCGGGATGCTCGTCATCGAGCTTCCCGGTCAGGACCTCGCCCGTCCTGAGGCTCACGGCCGGGACGTTCTTACCCCAGAAGGACGTGTGGTCGGAGCCGCGGTAGTTCAGACGTGGCCGGAGCTTCGTTTTCGTCTCCTCGTCGAGCCCGCGCTTGACGATTTCATAGAGCTCGGCGAATTCGGTCATGCCCCCGACGAGGAGGTCGGAGTCGCCCGTCCCAACCATGTCGATGTTCATGTAGAGGGCTGTTTTTTCAAGGGGGATGACAGGGTGTTCGGTGTAATAGCGGGAGCCCTGGAGGCCGAGCTCCTCGCCCGCCCAAGCGCCGAAGACGATGGTCCGGGCCGGCTTGTAGCCCGCGGCTACCAGGGCCCGCGCGGTCTCCAGGATGACCGCGGTCGAAGTGGCGTTGTCGTCCGCGCCGGGGTAGATCCAGCCGTCGACGCCGACGCCGAGGTGGTCGAGGTGACCGCCGATGACGAGGGCCTCGCCTTTGAGCTTGGGGTCCGTCCCCGGCAGGACGCCGACGACGTTGGGGGCCGTCCTCTCGCCGGAGACGAAATGGGCCTCCATTTCGACCTCGGCGCCGAGGTCCAGGGTCATCGACTTCTTGAGGCGGAGCGTCTTGCTGACAAGGTCCTTCCAGCTCTTTTTGACCAGGTAGAAGACGTCGCTCAGGAAATCGCGTCCCGCCCTCATGACGACGAAGCCCTCGGGACATTGTCCGGGGCGGAGGACTCCGAAGCGCGGCCGCGGCCCGGCCTGGGGTCCGGCCTGCGCACCGGGGGTCGTGAGGTCCATCTCGATGAGGCCGACGGCGCCCTTTGCCGCTGCGGTTTTGACCTTCTTCTCGAAGTTCCATTCGTTCTTGGCGTCGTTGCCGAGGGAGGCGGGCAGGTCGGGCAGGACCAGGACGATCTTTCCTTTGACGTCGAGCGCCGCGTAGTCGTCCCAGCCGTCCTTTTCCGAGACGACGCCGTAGCCGGCGAAGACGAGCCCGCCCTTGACTGTTCCCGACCCCGTCCCGGAGACGGGGGTGAAGTCGCGGCCGCGGCCGGCGAAATAGACCCGCCGTGAGGGCGAGACGACCTCGAGCCGGACGGGCTGTTCGAAGTCCGTCCAATTTTTGAATGGGACCTCCTGGAACCAGGTGCCGTTCTCGCCGCCCGGCTTGAGTCCCGCTTTTTGCATCTCGGCGGCCACGTACTCGGCAGCCCGGCGGTATTCCGGCGTGCCCGATTTCCGGCCCTTGAATTCGTCCGAGGCCAGGTATTTGACGTGGGCGAAAGCCTTCCCGCCGTCGGGCACGGCCCGAGGGACGGCGCCCCGCTTGGCGGCGCCGAGGAAGACGAGAGTGACGAAGATGGAGAAGAGCGCGACGATTCGCTTCATCAGGGTTTCACCTTTCGCAGACTTTGCAGGACCGCTTCGAAGGACTTCGGCGCGGGCGCCTCGACGGTCACGCGCTTTCCGGAAGGAAGGGCGAACTCGATCGCGAGGGCGTGGAGCATCAGCCGCGGATAGCGGCCCTGGAGCGTCTGGTCGCCGTACTTGAGGTCGCCGACGATGGGGTGGCCGATGTGGTAGAGGTGGACGCGGATCTGATGTCGCCGCCCCGTCGCCGGGTGGACCCGGACGAGGGTCGCGCCGTCGAGCCGCTCGGCGACTTTCCATTCCGTCGAGGACGGCTTGCCGCGCCGGACGTCGACGCCCATCCGTCCCGAGCCGAACTCGCGGATCGGGGCGTTGATGAGCCCGCGGGCCGGACCGGCGGCGCCCTGGACGAGGGCCAGGTAGGTCTTGCGCACCTCGCGGCGGTCGAACTGGCCGTTGAGATGGCGGTGAGCGTCGGCGCTCTTGGCATAGATGATGACGCCGCTCGCCTCGCGGTCGAGGCGGTGGACGGGGAAAAGCCGGCCGGGGAAGACGTCCTTGAGGAGCTCGGGCAGTCCGCCCTTTCCCGCCTCGGCGATCGAGACGACGCCCTCAGGCTTGTCCACGGCCAGGTAGTCGGCGTTCTCGAAGAGGACCCGGACGGCTGACCCGGTCATTTTTTCTTCTTGAATTGTTTTCCTTCAAGTCTCTGGCGGGCCTGGACGCGCTCCTCCTCGGTCTCGGGGATAAGATCGGGTTCCGGTTCCATGGTCAGGATGTACTCAAGTGTCTCCCGGGCCTTTTCGATCTGGTCGAGAGAGATGTACGTATCGGCCAGGTAAAGGAGGTTGAGGCCGACGCGCGGTCCGTACTCCACCGCCTTGAGGAGGTGCTCGAGGGATTTCTTCTCGCTGCCGCCGGCGAAACCGGGTACTTCGTGGAAGACGCGGCCCAGGACGCGGTCGGCGCCGCCCTTGTCGTACGCGGGTTCGATCTCGAGGACCCGCCGCATCTCCTCTTTGATGGGCTTGACCAGGAACAGGCTCTTGAGGACGCCTTTGGCCTCGCCGTAAACGCCGTAGCAGACGCCGAGCCAGAAATGCCCCTCGACCTTGTCGGGGCCGCGTTCGATGGCTTTCTTGGCATGATCGATCCCCTGCTGGAAGATCTGCTTCTTTGCGGTTTTGTCGGCCGTGTGGTCGCCGATCCAGTATTCCACCCGGGCCAGGCGCCAGTTCACGTCATAAGCGTCCTCGCCGGCGGCCAGGGCCTCCTGGTACTTGGCCAGGGCTTCCTTGGCTTTGGCCAGGTCGCCTCGCTCGACGTAAAGGTCGTCACCCTGTTGGACGAGTGTTTTCGTCTCCTGGGGTCGAACGGCGACGGCCAGGACGAGGACCGTCAGAAGGGGCAGGATGATTCTTTTCAGGGTCATCGTGTTTGTACCTCTCGGGGCGATTTATAACACAAAAGGGGACCGCCGGACAAACGGGCCGGGCCCCTCTTCAGTTAAGGCGGCGCTTGAGCTCGTTGGCGTAATCTTCGGGCACATCCATATCGCGGAGGATGTTCGCGTCTTCGACCTCGGCCTCGAAAACGTCCTTGGGGTGGGCCCGCATGAGCCGGCGCAGGCCGTCGGCCGGGTCCAGCGCGAGGACCTCGTCCCGGAACTTCAGGTCGACGAGGACGGGGTGGCCGCGGCGGCCCTGGAAGGCCGGGACGACGATGCCCTTGCCGCTTCGCCGATAGGCCTCGACGACCGCATCGACAACCCGGGCCGGGAGGAAGGGCTGGTCGCCGAGCATGACGACCGCGGCTTCGGCGTCCGCAGGCAGAGCCCTGAACCCTGCCTGGACCGACGAGACCATGCCCATCTTGAAGTCCTCGTTGATGGCGAAATCGATGCCGAGGGGCTCGATCTCCTGACGGACGGCATCTCTATCCGCGCCGAGGACGGCGAGGACCTGGTCGACGCGCGAGGCGCACGCCGTCCCGACGACGGCTCCGACGACCGTCGTCTCCCCGAAGGGGAGAAGGAGCTTCTGCCTCCCCATCCGCCGGGACTCGCCCGCGGCCAGGATGACGGCCCAGATCACGGCCCGCTCCTCTCCCGTCTTCCAGAGCGGACGAGGACGAGCTCGGCGGCGATACTGACGGCGATCTCCTCGACCGTCTTCGAGCCGATCTCGACCCCGATCGGGGCGTGGATCTTGGCCCACTCTTGAGCCGTGGCCCAACCGCTCTCCAGGAACTCGCAGTGCATGATCTCGATCTTCCGCCGGCTCCCGATCATGCCGATATAGGCCGCGGGGCGCCCGATCGCGGCCTGCAGGGCCTCGGCGTCCTTTTGATGACCCCTGGTGACGATGACGAAATAGTTGTCTTGAGAATCCTCGATATTCCGGACCGAATCACCGATGTCCCCGACGATGATCTCGTCGGCTTCGGGGATGTTTTCCGCGTTGGCGAACTCGAGCCGGTCGTCAATGACCGTGACGCTCCAATCGAGGAGCGAGCCCAGCCGGGCGACCGCTCGTCCGACATGTCCCGCCCCGGCGATGATGAGGCGGGGGAGGGGCCGGACGGGCTCGAGGAAAATCAGCCGGCCCTCGTTTTTAACAAGACGCGGACGGCCATCCTCGAAGGCGGCGGCGAGGATTTCCGGGCCGACGTCCTCGAAGGCATCGGCATCCAATGACAGCGGCTCGGGGCGCGGGACAGAAGCGCTCCCAACCCCGATAAACCGGCGTTCGATCGAAACGAAATCCCCCTGGCCCGGCACGATGAGGGAGGCTAGAAAGCCGTGCCGGCGCTTGCGGAAGCCGTCTAGCGCGCGCTCGAACACGGCCCGCTCCCCGCCGACACCCGGGTCGATGAGGACCCGGGCCGAGCCGCCGCAGATCGCCCCTTCCATGTCCGAGGGGTCGGCGTCGAGACGGATGGTAGCCAGCCGGGCTTTCCCGTCGCGCAAAGCCTCGCCGGCCATCGATTCGACGCGCGCTTCGAGGAGCCCTCCTCCCACTGTCCCGGCTACAAGCCCGGCTGCCGAGAACACGGCCGAGGCCCCCGGGACCTGCGGTGTCGAGCCCTCGGTCTCTACCAGGGTCGCCAGCGCGAGCCCTTCGCCCGCGGCCAGCGTCTCGATGAGTTTGGGGAAGCTGTAATTCATGCCGCTTGGGCCAGGACCGCTTCCTTGAGCGCGGCGAAGACGAGGTCGGCTTTATAACCGTTCTCGCGGAGAGGTGACGCGTCCCTGAGCGCCTCATCGACGGCCTGCCGGACGAGCGCCTCCGACACGGACTTGCCGCGCAGCACGTCCTCCGCTTTTTTCAGCCGCCAGGGGACGGGCGCGACGCCGCCCATGACGATCGCTATCTCGGCGATCATGCCGTCCTTGACGACTCCCGAAACGGCCGCCGAGACGAGGGCGAAGTCCCAGGTGCCGCGCTCCTTGAGCTTGACGTAGGCCGCTTTCAGTCCCGGCTTGGGCGCCGGCACCAGGACGCTCTTGAGGAACTGTCCTTTCGCCAGGACGTTTTCGCGCGTCACGTCGACTTCGGGCAGGATATAGAACTGCTCGAGCGGCACGACCTTATCGCCCTTAGCCGTCCCGATCGTCGCTTTCGCGCCGAGGCTTATCAGGGCCGGGGCCAGGTCCGACGGGTAGACGATGAAACAGCTGCCGCCGCCGAAGATCGCGTGGTACTTGTTTCGCCCCTGATACGCGAAGCAGTTGAAGCCGCCTTTTTTCCGGCAGACGATCTGGGGGTCGCGGTAATACCAGCAGCGCGGCCGCTGGCAGAGGTTGCCGCCGAGCGTGCCGACGTTGCGCAGCTGAGGCGTCGCCAGCGACAGGGCTGCCTGCCTGAGGCTCGGGAAGTCCCGGGCCACGGCCGCGTCCTCGGCCAGATCGACGACCCTGGTCATGGCGCCGATCCGGAGCCCGTCCTTC
>MEXZ01000133.1 GCA_001773855.1 Candidatus Aminicenantes bacterium RBG_13_64_14 | reverse complement strand
ATAACCGTGTACAGCAGATCCTGACCCTGCCCCTCTTCGCCGTCGAATTCCAGGCTGAGCGGCCCGTCCTCCGAGTGCACCCGGACCGAAGCGGCGCGGGCGCTGTGGACGTCCTTCCGCTGGAGATGCCGGCCGCTGAACACCGTGCGCAGGGCGAGCAGGACTTGGAGCCGGGGCATGCCCTCCACGAGCACGACATCGAAAAGGCCGTCGTCGATCAGGGCGTTGGGGGCCACCCACATCCCCCTTCCGAAGAATTGCCCGTTGGCCACGGCCACAAGGTAGCTCGGTCCTTCGTAGAATTTTTTCCGATCGCATTCCAAGGTGACCCGCTGAGGCTTGTACTTGAACAGAGCGCCCATCGTGGTGCGCAGAAAAGTCGAGGCCGTTCGCCGGCGCACCCGATTGACCCGGGCGACGATCTCACCGCTCACCCCGGCGCTCGAGATGTTCAGAAAGAAACGGCTGGCGGGACGGCCGCCGTTTAGCGTGTCCCTGTATTCGACTTTGCCCAGATCACAGAGGACCGGATGCGACTGCTTCAGCCAATCGACGGCCGCCCGGGGGTCCGACGGCACACCCAGCGCCCGTGACCAGTCGGTTCCCGTGCCCACGGGAAGATTTCCGTAAGTGATCCCCAGCCCGGGCCGAGCCGCCAGGGCATTGATCATGGTATGGTTTGTCCCGTCGCCGCCGACGGCGATCAAGAGATCGGCACCGGCCGCTGCCGCAGCGCCGAGAATCCCGGCCACCTCCTCGGGTCTCTCGCTGACGGCGACGGTGATTTCGCCGAAGGCGTCCGCCATCCGGGCTTCAATGCTCTTGAAGACCGCGGCGGCCTTCCCGCCGGCGGCGTTGGCATTAACGATGATCATTGTGCGCATCTTGCCATTCCTTCGGCAGGCCGTGGGCGGCCGCCCAGATAAGCCGATAGCGTCCGGCTTCCAAGTCCCAGCGTTCGTCCTCCCATCCAAGGGGCCTCTTGACCAATGGTCCTATCTTTGGCAGCAAACTCTGGCCCCCGTCCGGCAGCAGGATCCCGAGACGGAAACACCGCAGAAGAAGATCATCCAGGTGACAGACCGGTCCGTGGCCGGCGGCCCAGGCCAGCTCAGCCCAGAAATAGGGCGTCCCAGGGACGCGCTCGCTGAACCCGGGGAACGATTCGGCCAGGCTGGGCGCCGCTGCGCCGTACCGTCCCCAGAACCGTCGGGCGTATTCCGGCTCGACACCGGGAATCTCCCGCCCGGGATCAAATGCCTCCAACACCGGCGCTTCGGGCTCCGGCTCCGGGATTTCCGGATTAAGGTTATGTGCTTCCCGGAGCGCATCGATGGCGATCAGACGAAAGGTGGTGAGCTTGCCGCCGGTCACGGTCAAGAGCCCACGTTCCGGCCAGACGACATGGTCACGGCTTTCGGTCGAGGGATCGGCCTTGCCCGTGTCGACGACCGGCCGCACGCCGGCCTGGGTAGTAAGCACATCTCTCTTCGTCAGCTCGAGTCCGGGGAAGTAAAACTGAACAGCCCGCAGCAGATAGTCCGCCTCTTCGACCGATATCGCCACCTCGCTCTCCAACGGCAGGCCGTGGTCAATATCCGTCGTCCCCACCAGGCCCACCCCCTCCCAGGGATACGCAAAGACGGGCCGGCCGTCGTCCGGGTGGCTGAAGGCGACCGCCTGGTAGACGGGAAACCGGTCGAGGTCGAAAAAAAGATGGCTTCCCCGGAGCGGCCGGAGCCTCCTCTTCCCGCCGACCCCCCGGCGCAGTTCATCGGCCCAGGCTCCGGTGGCGTTGATCACCAGGCGCGACCGGGCCTCGGCCGTTTCGCCCGTTATCTCATCCCGCACCGCCACGCCGGAGACCCGCCCCCCGGCCTTCAGCAGCCCGATGACGGCCGCGTAGTTCAGGGCGGCCGCCCGGCCCTCGCCGGCCATCAGTCCATCATGCAGCACCCGCAGGACCAGCCGTGCGTCGTCGGTCTGGGCGTCCAGGTAGTGATAGCCTCGCTCGAGGTCATGGGTCTTCAGCCCGGGCGCCATCATGCCGATGTCGACCTCGTCGAGCCGCTCGTAGTCACCGGCGTCCGGAGAGAGACGAGTGTAGATGCCCAGCCCAATCCCCATAACCCAGGGGCTGGGGTGTCCCCCTTCGTAGATAGGATAGATAAACCCGAGGGGATCGATGAGTCCCGGCGCCGCCGCGAGCAGCCGCTGGCGTTCCCTGACGCTTTCCCGGGTCAACTTGATCTGCATCTTCCTTAGGTAGCGGAGCCCGCCGTGGACCATCTTCGAGGACCGGCTGGACGTGCCGGCCGCGAAATCCGCTTTTTCCAGGAGCAGCGTCCGGACCCCGCTCCGCGCCGCCAGGTTCATGATGCCCGCGCCGGTGATGCCGCCCCCGATGATGATCAGGTCCCATTGGCTTTCGAGTCTCGCCCGCGCCTTTTCCCGCCAGCCCGGCTCCCAGGGTGAGCGGTACTCTCGGCGGCCCTTCGTCACCGCGTCCACTCGCTTCTGAAGAGCTTTCCCGGGTTCATGATGCCCCCTGGATCAAAGACCTTGGCCAGGGCACCCAGCCCCTGCAGGCCCAGCTTGCCTTTCTCGGATTCCATCCAAGGCAGATGGTCAAGGCCGACACCGTGCTGATGGGAAATCGTCCCTCCGCGGGCGACGAGCGCCTCGCTGGCTGAAGCTTTCAGTTTCTTCCACCGGGCCAACGTCTCCTCGACGTCCGCCGCGAGACGAAAGAGGTAGGTCACGTAAATGCTCGCCCCTGTCGCGTAGACATGGGAAATATGGCTGAAGGCGAGAACGCGCTCGCCCCTGTCTTCCAGCCCTTGCCGCAGCGCCTTTAACACCGCTTCGGTGGCAGTCGGAAGGTCGCTCCAGGTCATGGCGGTTTCCAGGGTGTCGACGGCATAGCCGAGGTCCCAGAGAGCATTCCGCAGGTAAGGCGTCTTGAACCGGCCTTTGCGCCATTCGTTACCCATCTTGCGGCCGACGTGGACGCCGCCGTGCTCGCGGGCGATCTCCAAAGCCATCCGGCGGGTCTTTCGGGCCAGGCCCCGCGCCCTAGTGATACCCATGAAAAGCATGCATTTTTCGTCCCTGTCCTTGAGTCCGCGGACCCGCAGCAGGCCGTTGAGCAGCCGGACCATCCGTTCGTTTCCGGTCAGGGCCAGGCTGACGTCAGTTTCGAGGCTGTCGCTCAGGCGCAGCATCGAAAGCTGAAGCCGCGACTGCACCATCTCTCTCACGGCGGCAGCGCCCTGCTCCAGGCCGGGGAAGAAGATGCCATGGAACCTTTCCAGCTGGGGGACAAGGCTTACACGTACGCATGCCCGGGTGATGATGCCGAGCCGGCCCTCGGAGCCGAGAACGGCCTGGCGCAGGTCCGGGCCGGCGGCGCTCGCCGGGAAGGGAGGCATCTCGATCCGGCCGGCTGGAGTGATCATCCTTCCGCCGGCGAATAGGTCTTCGATGCGACCGTAGTAGAGGGACTGCTGTCCGCTGGAGCGGGTGGCGATCCATCCGCCCAGGGTGGAATATTCGAAGGACTGGGGAAAGTGACCGAGGGTATAGCCGCGGGCCCGCAACTGGGCTTCGAGGTGGGGGCCGGTCACCCCGGCCTCAAAGGTGGCGATGCGGCTGGCCTCATCCAGATCGGACATCCGCCGCATCCTTTCCATGCTTACGGTCAGAACAGGATGGTCGGCCGGCGGCGGGTTGATGTGCCCGACGACGCTCGTCCCCCCGCCGTAGGGGATCAGCCAGGTCCCCGTCTCCTTGGCGAAAGCGAGGATTTTCTCCACGTCCTGATCGGAACCGGGCCGGGCCACGCCGTCGGGAAAGCGGTCGAGCCGGCCGAACCGGAGAGCGATCCAATCCGGAAGCGATTGCCCGCGGGCGTGGCGGAGCCTCAATTCGGGGTCCAGGCTGACGAGCGGGTGATCGGGAAGACGGGAGGGAGGGAGGCGCCGCACGATGCTCTCGAGCGGGACCGAAGGTCCTGGTTCAGGCGGGCCGAGGGCATCATTGAGATAGGTCAGGGCAGAGGGAGGGACGGGATAATCGATTTCAGCGCTTCCCCAGCCATTCCAGCGTTTCAAGCGGCCACCTCCACGCGAGACTAAAATACCTTCAGTCCGATGCCGGGTCAAGCCGGAATTCGATTTCTTGCCGAATCGGAAGACCACTGGGAGCGACTGAGTTCACTTCTGCGCGCCGGCCGGATCTCGGATTCGAAGGTCCACGATGCCCGGGTGTTTAATTCGGTGCCAGGCATATAATTACCGAAATTCTAATTCGGATATTTCGAATTCCCCGCCTGAATAGAAAGACCGTCGCGATTTAATTTAAAATAGGACCGTCCCGATTTATGTAGCGATAAGCCTATGACCGTCGCGTCACGCGGATTTCAGGTGTTCGTCAAGCCGGCCGGGGCTGCCTGCAACCTGGCCTGCCGCTACTGCTATTATCTGGAGAAAAGGCCGCTCGGCCCCGAGGCCGGGCCGCCCCGCATGCCCGAAGACATCCTCGAACGATACATCGCCCAGCACATCGCCGCCTCTCCCGACGAGATCGTCCGCTTCTCCTGGCACGGCGGCGAGCCCGCGGTCCTGGGTGTCGACTATTTCCGGACGATCGTCGAAATCCAGCGCCGGCTCTACCCGCCCGGCCGCCGCATCGCCAACGGGATGCAGACCAACGGCACCCTTTTCGACGAGGATTGGGGCCGATTCCTCGCCGCCGAAAGGTTTGCCGTCGGGCTCAGCCTGGACGGCCCGCGAGACCTTCACGACCGCCATCGCCTGACCCGGAACGGGCAATCCACTTTCGACGAAACGATGCGCGGCTACGAGATCCTGGTGCGGCACTGTGTCCCGACCGACATTCTCTGCGTGGTCAGCGGCGCGAATGCTCGGTGCCCCTCAGACGTTTACGGGTTTTTCAGAGAGATCGGCGCCTCCTGTGTAACCTTTCTTCCTCTCGTCGAACCGCGGACTGAGGCCCCGGGAGGTGTCAGCCCAGAGTCCGTTCCGTCCGAAGCCTGGGGCGATTTTCTCTGCGCCGTCTTCGACGAGTGGCAGAGCCGTGACA
Source organism: Candidatus Aminicenantes bacterium RBG_13_64_14 (assembly GCA_001773855.1). Lineage (GTDB taxonomy): Bacteria > Acidobacteriota > Aminicenantia > Aminicenantales > Saccharicenantaceae > RBG-16-66-30. The sequence continues at coordinate 2,725 of MEXZ01000133.1, read as the reverse complement.
TCGGGCGGATCAAGGTGCAAATCATCGAGGAGGCGGCCCGCACGGCCTTCGGCCAGGAGCACTCGGTCTGCATCTTCCGGCCGGTCTGCGGCGATATCCCGGTCGTCGAGCGGAACGGGGATTTTTTCTCCTGCGATCACTATGTGGACGCGGAGCACTGCCTGGGCAATATCCGGGAAACGCCGCTCGTCGAGCTCCTCGAGAGCCCGCACCAACGCGCCTTCGGGCTGGCCAAGCTCGGAAAGCTGCCGGAAGTCTGCCGCTCCTGCGACGTTCGGGTGATGTGTAACGGCGAGTGCCCGAAGAACCGCTTCTCTCGCGCCCCGGACGGAGAGCCGGGCCTCAACTATCTCTGCGCCGGCTACAAAAAATTTTTCCGCCGCGTCCGGCCTTTCGTCGAGGCGGTAGCCGACGTGTGGGCCCGGCAGAAGACTGGCACTAAGACTTGAGCTTCTCTTTGAGGAAGGCGATCGTCCGCCGCCAGGCGAGATCGGCCGCTTCTTTGTTGTAACGGGAGCCGGTGTCGTTCATGAAGGCGTGCCCGGCGCCCTCGTACATGTGGATCGTGTGCTCGACGCCGGCTTTCTTGAGGGCCTCCTCGAAGACGGGGATGCCCGCGTTGATCCTCTCATCATCGCCGGCGTAGTGGATGAGCATGGCCGCCTTGATTTTCGGGACCTCCTCGGGCGCCGGCTGCATGCCGTAGAAGGGGACGGCCGCGCTCAATTCGGGGGCGTGGACGGCCACCTGGTTCGTAACCCCGCCGCCCCAGCAGAATCCCATGCAGCCGACCTTGCCCGTCGCCTGGGGATGCGTCTTAAGGTAGGCGACGGCGGCGACGAAGTTCTTGGTGTTGGCCTCGCGGTCGAGCTTCTGGAGGAGGAGACGGGCCTCGTCGGAATTTTCCGGAGTGCCGCCGGAAGCCGTCAAGGCGTCCGGGGCGACGGCCAGGAACCCCTCGAGTGCAACACGCCGGGTGATGTCCTCGATGTGGGCGTTGAGCCCCCGGTTTTCGTGGATGACGATAACACCGGCGAGCTTCCCGGCGTCTTTCGGCCGGGCCCGGTAGGCGCGCATTTCGCCGCTTTCGGTCGGATACTTAGTGTATTCTGTCTCGAGGCGGGGGTCGTCCCTCGGCACCAACTGTGGCGCGCCGCTGTCGCCTTTAACTTCAAGGGCCGGCAGGAGCACGACAGCGGCGGCCGTCCCGCCGGCGAGCGCGGCCAGCTTTTCCAGGAATTCCCGGCGGTCCATGGCGCCGCGCGCGTACTTTTCATAAAGGTCTTTCGTTTCAAGGCTCATGCTTGTCCCTCCTCGATATTGTTATGTTCCTGCGGACGCAACCATCGTATTGGCGCACTTCCCGCCTGTCAAGAAAAAATGGGACGGTCCTATGAGAATATGCGGGGGTCAATTCCGTCCCGGGGGGGGAAATTCGCCCATCGCCCGGACGTTCGCAGCCGGCTTGCTGACGCCCTGAATTTGTTGATTGTTAAGACCTGACCCCTATCTCAAGAGGATGAGAGAATTCGAGTCGGCGACCAGAACAAGCGCACCGCTTAGTGCTACGGCCAGCGCTTCGCCCGGCGTGTCGAACGAGGCTTCGAGTTTCGGTGCGGCCGGGTTGCCGATCGCGATCTTCAAGACGCCCGCGTTTCCATCCGCGACATAGGCGGAGTCGCCGCTGAGAACGACGGAACTCGAAAAATCTCCGGATGGGAATGAACCCTTAATCTTGGGCGCGGCGGGCTGTCCGATATCGATGATCTGAAGGCCGGCCGGGCCCGAGGCCACATAAGCGAAGTCGCCTCGGAGGGCAACTCCGCAGGGCTCACCATCAAGCTTCAGCGAGGCAACCAGGGCAGGCGCAGCGGGCTTCCGGATATCGAGGATGTGGAACCCCGTATCGCTGTTGGCCAGGTACGCGTAATCCCCCTCGACGGCCAGGCCGTAGGTGAAACGCGGCATTTTATAGGAGCCCACGACCGACGGTGAGAGCGGATCGGTGATGTCGATCACGAAAAGGCCGGCGTTGTCAGCCGTGAGATAAGCGGTGTTCCCCCGGACAACGATCGTGCGGGGCGCGCCCGCGGGAGAATTCCACATACGGGCGGCCTTGGGTTTGGCGGGGTCCGAGACGTCAAAAATCTTCACCGACCAGCGGTCCGTGACATAGGCGTAGCGGCCGCCTGCGGCGAGGCCCTGGACTCCGCGGAAGATGGTGGTCATTCCCACCGAATCCGCCCGAAACGGGTCGGAGAGGTCAACGACCTGCACGCCCGACAGCTCACCAACCGCATAGGCGTACCGGTCTTGGACCGCGGCCGCGACGATGGTACTGGGCGTGAAAAAAACTCCCGTTCTCACCGGGTTTTGAGGCGCGGAGACGTCCATGAAGAAGAGGCCCGAGAAGTAATCCACGACGCAGGCGAGGTTCCCCTTCAGGACCACTCCCCAGCCTTCGTTATACATTGTGTATTTGTTGGTCGAGACGACGACGGGAGCGGCGGGGTCGGCCACATCGAGGATTTGAAATCCGCCGTCATAAAGACTGCCGGCGCAAAGATATCTCCCGTCGACGGAAACGCTGCGGGCATAGCCGGAGGCGACTAGCGAAGCCACCTGCCGCGGCGCGGACGGCGCGCTCACATCGATGAATTTGAGACCGGCGCTTCCGTCGGCGAGATAGGCGTAATTTCCGGAAAGGGCTATTCCCTCGGAGGTC